>DASQFQ010000234.1:0-10252 GCA_035633075.1 Solirubrobacteraceae bacterium
GCCATGCTCGTCCTGACACGCAAGTCCAACCAGTCGATCATGATCGGCGATGACATCGAGGTGTCGGTGCTGTCGATCATGGGCGAGAAGGTGCGGATCGGCATCCAGGCGCCCCGGGACATCCCGGTGTTCCGCAAGGAGGTCTACCTCGAGATCCAGCAGGAGAACGCCGCGGCGGGAGCCTCGGCGCGGGCCGAGGTGGACGACGCGCTGAAGAAGCTCTCCGCGAAGCCAGACTGACGTCGCCGAAGGCGAATTCGCCGGACTAACGTCGCCGAGGCGAGTTCGCGAAACTACTCGCCTGGCAGGCGAAAATTCTCTGTCAACGCGGCCCCGCCCAGCCCGCCTACCCCATCACGTAGTACAGCGTCTCGAACATCGCGATCGTGACCACGACCGCGGTGGCGATCAATGTGAGCAGCACCAGCCAGAAGCGCAGTGAGCCGCGCTTGTGCGCCTGATCGCGATGACGTACACGCGACCGGCGGATCGCCTGTGCCTGCAACCGCTCGCGCCGCTCGCGGTCTTCCTCGATCTCCTCGACGAAGGCCGCTTCGATGTCGGCAAGACTCTGGCGCATCCTCATGGGAGCGGAGAGTTTATGACGCCGGGCAAGCCGACCACAGCCCGCGACCGTCACGCCGCGCCGCGGCGGCGAGGCGGCGGAACCCTGCGGCGTGCGCCACGTTGGGCGGGATCGTGAGCGGCTGGGCGTAGCCGCGCCGCACCAGCTCCGCGTTGACGAACAGGCCGTCGCGCGCCCGGTAGACGTAGGCGAGCAGGCGGCCGTAGCGGTCGCGGCGCTCGGCGTCGGTGACGAGGCGCACCCGCTCCCGGGCCACCAGGCGGGCGTTGAACGCGCTCGCCCGCTTGGCGAAGCACTGCACGGGCGTGTCGGGCTTCACCGACTCGGGGGTGTCCACGCCGATGTAGCGCACCTTCTCACGCCGGCCGCCCACGCGGACGTGCACCGTGTCACCGTCGATCACCCTGACCACGCGCCCGACCGCCGGGCCCTGCTCCCGCGCGCCCGGGGTGGCCGCGCAGCCCGTCAGCGCCAGCAGGGCGAGCAGGAGCGCGGCGAGCCGGGGCATGGGGCGCCGGAGGCTAGCCGGGCGCCCGGCGTCAGACGCTCACTCCTGCCTCGGCATCGTTGTACACCTTCACGAAGCGGAGGTAGTTCTCGCCTATTTGCTCGGCGGCGGCGCCGCGGTCGAGGTCGCCCTCGAGAAAGCCCTTCAACGCGTCCCACCAGATCGATCGCCCGATCGCGAAGCCGACGAAGCCCTCCACGGGGGCGGCCTGCTGGAGCCAGTGGTCGACCCTGTCGGTTCCGGCGCCGCGCCCGAGCAGCACGCAGGTCACGCCCTGGCGCGCCTCGCCCGAGCGGCACTGAGCGACGAGCATCTCCGCGTCCTCCCGGGCGTCTACGCCCTCGATCTTCCAGACGTCGACCTCGACCCCGAAGTCCTGGATCTGCTCGATGGCCCGGCGCATCAGCTGCGGCCGCAGCTCGGCGTCGTAGCGGTCGGTGTCCCCGTCGACGGACTCGAGCTGCGCCGCCTCGGCGGGCACCAGGAGCTCGAAGAGGAACCGGCGGTCGTGCTCGTGCAGCCAGTCGGCGAGCCGCTTGAGGCGCTCGAGCTGGCGTTGGTTGAGCTCGCGGTCCCCGTCGGGGTTGAGGCGGACCAGGACCTTGGAGAAGTCGGGGTCGAAGGACTCGATGTGCTCGCCGAAGGCGTCGTCGTAGTCGAAGTCGAACTCGTCCTGACCGCTCTTCTCGACCGGCATCGCGAGCTTGAGGCCGTTCTCCTTGGCCAGCTTGGGGATGTCGGAGCCGAACTGCTCGTCGACGAGCACACCGGTGGCCGCAGCGTCCACGCCGCGCTCCACGGCGATCTCCATGCCCTCGAAGATCAGCTTCTTGGCGTCGCTGATCGTGTCCGTCTGCTCTGGGGTGGGGTTGCCCTCGATCCCGAACATCTTCTTCTGGAAGGAGCCGCGATGGTCGAAGGCGAGGATGTACAGCTTTCCGTCGTAGCCGAGGGCCATGGGACCACCTTTGTCGAAGAGGGCTCTGCGGGCCACACTCTAGTGCGGCTACCCTTCCCCGCTCGTGCAGCCGAACTTCACCGGGCCGAGCTACACGATCGGCATCGAGGAGGAGCTGATGATCCTCGACGCCGAGTCCCTCGCGCTCGCCAACGCGATCGAGGACGTGCTCGAGGACGCGCCGGAGAACGGCGACATCAAGCCCGAGCTGCACGAGTCCGTGCTCGAGATCGCCACGAGCCCCTGCGCGGACACGCGCGAGGCGGGGGCCGAGCTGCGGGGCCTGCGCCGTCAGGTGGCCGAGATCGCAGCGCGGCGCAAGCTGAGGATCGGCTCGGCCGGCACCCACCCGTCCGCGCTGTGGGAGGACCAGCGCATCTCGGCCCGGCCGCGCTACCGCGACCTGATCTCCGCGCTGCGCTTCGTCGCGCGCCAGGAGATCATCTTCGGGCTGCACGTTCACGTGGGGCTCGACGACCCCGAGAAGGCCATCCATGTGGCCAACGGCATGCGCGTCCATCTGCCGATCCTGCTCGCCCTGTCGGCCAACTCCCCGTTTTGGCGCGGCGACCAGACGGGCCTGGCCTCTTCCCGCATGCCGATCTTCCGCGCCTTTCCGCGCGTGGGCATCCCGCCCGAGTACGACGGATGGGCCGACTACGAGCGCCGGATCGACTTCATGGTGGATTCGGGCGCGATCGAGGACTACACCTACCTCTGGTACGACGTGCGACCGCACCCCAACTTCGGCACCGTCGAGATCCGCGCCATGGACGCACAGACGCGCGTCGAGCACACGCTCGCCCTGGCGGCGCTCATCCAGGCGATGGTCAAGGAGCTCGCGGAGCACTTCGAGGCCGGCAAGGCGCTCGCTCGCTACCCCCACGAGATGCTCGACGAGAACCGCTGGCTCGCCGCGCGGCACGGCCTCGACGGCGAGATGGTCGACCTGCCCTCCCACGAGCGCGTCGCCACCAAGGCGCTCGTCCGCCGCCTGTACGACCGGCTCTCCGGGCATGCCGAGGAGCTCGGCTCCCACGCGGATCTGGAATGCATTCTCGACCTGGTCGACCACGGCAACGGAGCCGCACGCCAGCAGGTGGTCTACGAGGCCAACCACGATCTGGCCGAGCTGGTCTCGGAGATCGTGGAGGCCACCGTGCCCGACTGAGCGGCGAGAGGTCGGAGCGGCCTCGCGGTCGGCGTAGAATCGCTCGCTCATGGCGAGCGGCCCCGAACTCTTCATCGTCTGCAAGAACTGCAACTCCGAGGTCTCCCCGTACATCACGGAGTGCCCCTACTGCGGAGCTCGCCTGCGCAAGCGCGCGCCCAAGCTCGACCAGGGTGGGGCGCCGCGGGAGGGCCGCCGGCGCGAGCGCCCGCGCCTGTCGCGCCTGAAGCCGGGCGAGATCCCCGGCGTGCGCGCCGAGGGGCGCCCCTACGCGACGATCGCCCTCGTGCTCGCGGCCGTCGTGGTGACGCTCGGCTACCAGGCCGGCGCCTGGGACGCCCAGGCCCTCGCGCTCGGCGGGCCGCTCGACGGCGAGTGGTGGCGCCTCGTCACCACCCTCTTCGTCTACGCCTCGACGGGCTATGCGGTCGTGGCTCTGGGCATCGTCTTCCTGTTCGGCCGGCTCCTCGAGCGCCGTCATGGCCGGTGGGCGCCCCTGATCGTGTTCCTCCTGGGGGGCGCGGCCGGCTCGGCGCTGGTGGTGGCCGTCGACGAGGGAGGCGCGGCTTGGGGCGCCAACTCGGGTGCGCTGGCGCTGCTCGCCGCCTGGACCCTGCGCGACCTGCTCGCGCGGCGCCGCGGCGAGGAGGACGACGCGGACCTGCTCGGGGTGCTCGCCTTCGCCGTGGTCCTTGTGCTCCTGCCGCTCGCCACCTACGAGGCAGCACAAGAGGGAGTGGTGCAGGCCAAGGAGGCTGTACGGCAGGCCACTGGCGCGCACTCGCTGGCGGGGCTCGGCGGCGGACTGACTGGGCTCGTGCTCGGGCTCCTGCTCGCGCGGATGCCCGAGCGCTAGGAGACCGAGATCGTGCCCGGCGCACCGTCGACGAGGTGCCCGATCCGGCTTCCCTCGATCTCTCCTGCGGTCTCGTGGGGCACCGCGGCGAGCAGGCCGCCGCTCGTCATCGCGTCGCACAGGAGCCGGCGGCGCGCCTCGGCCACGCCGGCGTCCCAGCTCGTGAAGCCCTCGGTGTCGGCGCGGTTGCGCCTCGAGCCGCCGGCCAGCGCGTCTTCGCCCTCGAGCAGGCCCAGGACACCTTCGATCGCGGGGACGGCCGCCGCGTCGAGCACCGCCGCGAGCCCGCTCGCTTCGGCAAGCTCATGCAGGTGGCCGAGCAGCCCGAACCCGCTGACGTCGGTGAGCGCGTGCGCCCCGGCGGTGCGGGCCTGCGCGGCGGCGCCGCCGTTGAGCGTCGTCATGACCTCGATGGCGCGGGCGACCAGCTCTTCGCCGGCGAGGCCGCGCTTGATCGCGGTGGCCACCGCCCCGGCGCCGAGCGGCTTGGTGAGCACGAGTACGTCGTCCACCCGGCCGCCCGCGTTGGTGAGCACCGCGTCGGGATGGACGACGCCGGTGACGGCCAGGCCGTACTTGGGCTCGGGATCGTCGATCGAGTGCCCGCCGACGATCGCCGCGCCCGCCGCCGCCACGGCATCGGCTCCCCCGCGGAGGATCTTCGCGAGCATCTCCGGGCCGAGGGTGTCCAGCGGGAAGGCGACGAGGTTGAGCGCGCACACCGGCTCGGCCCCCATGGCGTAGACGTCGGACAGCGCGTTGACGGCGGCGATGCGACCGAACGCGTAGGGGTCGTCGACGATCGGCGTGAAGAAGTCCGCCGTCTGCACGATCGCCAGCTCGTCGCTGAGCTGGACCACGCCGGCGTCGTCGGACGTGCCGACAGCGACCAGGACGCGCGGGTCGACCGTGGGTGGGAGGGCGGCGAGGATGGGCCGGAGGTCGGCCGCCGAGAGCTTGCAACCGCAGCCCGCGCCGTGCGAGAGTGAGGTCAGGGCCGGGGGCATATGCGCTCGTATCATGCCGGGCCGTGCCCGACCGCCCCGCGTACACCGACGAGCAGCTCGAGGCCGCGGTGGAGGCGCTCGGCGATCCGGCGAGGCTCGAGGCGGCGCAGCGCCTGGTGGCGAGCAGTGCCCCCCAGCTCCAGCGCATCCTGACCGAGGCCCTGGAGGCCGCGGACTGGTTCGGCTCCGCCCATCAGGCCGAGGTGCTGCGGGCGGCCGGCACCGCCGACCCCGACCAGCGCATGACGGCGGTACGCACGCTCATCGCGGAGGAGACGCGGGTGAGCATGCTCATCGGGGTCGCCGTGGGGTACGAGCTAGCCCATCTGTTGATGGATCCGACCGAAGGAGACTGACCATGGCGGTGGACATCCGGTACCTGGGCCACGCGGCCTTCGAGCTCAAGGCAGGCGACACGACGGTACTCGTGGATCCGTTCCTCACCGGCAATCCCAAGGCGGCGGCCGAGGCCGACGCGCTCGAGGCCTCGACGATCCTGCTCACCCACGGGCACGCGGACCACGTCGGCGACACGGTCGACATCGCCAGGCGCACCGGCGCGCCCGTCGTCGCCATCACCGAGCTCGCGGGGGAGCTCGGCGGACAGGGCATCGAGGCCGTCGATCCCAATCTCGGCGGTACCGTGAGGCTCGACTGGGGTTGGGTGAAGCTTGTGCCCGCCTGGCACACCTCGACGACGCCCAACGGCACCGTGAACACCCCGGCCGGGCTGCTCATCTCGATCGGCGACACGCTCGTCTATCACCTCGGCGACACCTGCCTGTTCTCCGACCTGCAGCTCATCTCGCGGCGCGGGGACAAGGTGAACGTGGCGCTCGTCCCCATCGGCGGGCATTACACGATGGACCGCTTCGACGCCGTCACCGCCGTCGAGTTCGTCGATCCCGAGGTGGTGATCCCGATCCACTACGACACGTTTCCCCCGATCGAGACCGACGCGCAGGCGTTCAAGTCCGACGTCGAGTCCCAGACCGGCGCGAGCTGCGTCGTGCTGGCGCCAGGGGAGACCCACAGCGCGTGACCCACGCGATCGTCCTGATCGAGGCCGAGCGCTCGGCGATGCCCACGCTCGGCGGCGCGCTCGCCGACCTGGAGGGCGTCGCGGAGGCCTACTCGGTGACCGGAGAGTGGGACTTCGTGGCCATCGTGCGCGTCCGCGACACCGAGGCGCTCGCCCCGCTCATAACGGGCCAGCTCGCCCAGCTGGAGGGGATACGGCGCACCCACACGATGGTGGCCTTCGAGGTCTTCTCCGCGCATGACCTCGAGGCGCTGTTCTCGATCGGGAACTGAGGAGCTATTCCTGCCAGCCGCGCGCGAACCAGACGGCGCGGTCGTGCCAGTCGTGGGCCATGAGCAGCGCGCCGGCGGCGATCAAGGCCGCGAGCGGGCGCGAGCGCAGGATCGCGCCGGCCACGCCCGCCCCGGCGAGCAGCACGCCGGTGGCGCCGTGGTGGCAGCGCTGGCCGCGCAGCCAGAGGCGACGGTGACCCGAGTCGTAGTGGACGAGCGCGAGGTGCATGGCGTACCTCCGTTATCGGCTGAGGCGGCGCCGCGGGTGAGGAGTCGCTGGCTTGCCGGGGCGCTGCTCGCCGCCCTGATCCTCACCGGCTGCGGGGGCGACGACCCGACCGTCACCGAGCGCTCGCAGTCGCCCGACCTCTCGCCGACGCCGCCCACCGCCACGGCGCCCAGCGCGCCCGCGCCGCCGAAGGACATCCCGACCCCGACCCCCAGCCCGGTGCCCACGCCGGCCTCGCCGGAGGACCAGGAAGGCGGGGCGGGCGACGAGGCGCCGGCGCGCCTGCGCGTGGACCTGACGATCGACGGCGAGGGCATCACCCCACCCGCGGTCACCGTTACGCCGTTCCTGGCTCTGGAGCTCGTGATCCGCAACGACACCCGCCGTCGGCAGGCGGTGCGCTTCCGCGGCCGGGGCCGGACGGTCGCGGCCGGCCGCAGCGGACGGCTTCGGGCCCCCGGGGTGCGGCCGGGCGCCGTCCACGTGCTCGACGCCGGCGCCGCGGGGCGGACGCAGATCATCGGCGGGGCGCGGGGCTAGGGCCCAGGCTGGCCGGCCAGCCAAAGTGGCGGTACGCTCCGCCCGGCAGTTCGATCCGAAGGAGAGGCGTGTCCGACACGGCCAACCCACGCACCGAGCGCAGCGACTTCCAGGAAACCAGCGACCCGGCGCTGCTGGCTTCCGCCGACCGCGGCGAGTCTGAGCTCCTGAGCTACCAGAAGCTCTACGAGCTCTGGGAGCGCCAGCACTGGGCCACCCAGGACATCGACTTCACGCAGGACCGTATCGACTGGCACGAGCGCATCGGCGCCGAGGAGCGCTTCCAGCGCATGTACGGCTTGTCGGCCTTCTTCCTCGGTGAGCAGCGCGTCGCCGCCGAACTCGGGCCGATGATGCGCGCCGCCCCGCAGGAGGACATGCGGATATTCCTGTGCACGCAGAGCGCCGACGAGGCGCGCCATGTCGCGTTCTTCGACCGCTTCTACGCCGAGGTCGGCGTGCTCGAGTCCGACAACCTCCAGGATCGCCTCGAGGAGAACGTGCAGTACGTCAACCGCGAGTTCGGCGTCCTCTTCGACGAGATGCTGCGCTCGAAGGTTGACCGCCTCGCCGCCGAGCCCGAGGACCTCGAGGCGCTCGTCGAGGCCGTGACCATGTACCACCTGGTCATCGAGGGCATGCTCGCCCTCACCGGCCAGCACTACATCATGGACTACAACGAGCGGGTTGGCACGCTTCCGGGCTTCGTGGAGGGCTTCACCAGGGTGGCGCGCGACGAGCACCGGCACGTCGCCTTCGGCGCGCGCTTCCTGCGCGACATGGCGCGCGGCGACACCCGCCACGCCGCAGCCATCCAGCGCACCCTCGTCGAGGTCGGCCCCGTCGCCGACGCGGTCCTGCGGCCGCCGTGGGTGACGGGCGACGACGACCAGGAGACCCTGTTCGGGGTCTCCGTGGCCGAAACGCGCGCGTTTGCGATGAAGGCGCTCGCGCGGCGGATGAAGGTCATCGGGCTGCTGAAGGCGGCATGACGCCGGCGGGCATCGTCGCCGAGGAGCACCGCCCTACGCTGCCCGACCTCCTCGGGCCCCGCCTGGCACGACTGCCCGCGGCCGCGCGGGTGGCGCTGGCCGCCACAGGCGCCGCCGTGCTCGTCGCGGCCGCGGTCCTGGTGGCGCTGAGGCCGGGCGAGGACGTCCACGAGTACGTGCATCGCGGCCAGGTCGCCTTCAACTTCCGCTACCCCGATCCCCTGGCGCGCGCCCACCCTCGGGGATCCGAGCTCGTGCGCCTCGAGCGCCGGCACCCCGACGGCCTCTTCGTGCAGTCCTTCGCCGTCGAGTCCCTGGAACTGCCCGCCTATCGCGGGGAGGCCGGCGGGCTCCTGCCTATCGTGGCCGAGAGCGAGATGACCTCCCTCGCGCGCCGCTTCCGCGACTTCGAGCTCGTGCAGGAGGGCAAGACGCGGCTCAACGAGGTGCCCGGCTACGCGATCGCGTTCCGCGCCAGGCTGGGCGAGCGCCGGCTCTTCGGGCGCGAGGTCATGCTCCCCGAGCCGGTCCCGGGTGGGCGCCGCGGAGTGCGGCTCCTGCTGCTCGCCACTCCCAGCGCGGGCGTCAACCGGGCCGAGGACGTCGGCGTCCGGGGAGTGATCAAGCGCCCGTATCGCACGTTCCGCTTCGGGACCGAAGCGCCATGAGCGCCTCGTCGACGTGATCCTGCTCGCTCCCGAGGCGGACGTGCCGGCGGGGGCGCGCATCCATTAGGGGATCGGCGTTGGCCTCGGCGTCGGCGTCGGCGTCGGCGTGGGCGTTGGCGTCGCCGTCGGGACCGCGGTGGGACTCGGCTTGGGCGACGGCTCCGGAGACGGCGAGGGCTGGGGCGAGGGCTGCGGATCGGGCTGGGGCGATGGCTGGGAGGGAGCCGGCTGGGCCAACGGCGGCAGCGCCCCGACGGTCTGCTCGGTGGCGCCGGCCGTCTCGGTGGGGAGTGTCGTCGTGTCGCCCTCGTGCTGCTCGCGCTCACCTGCGACCGGCGTGGCCTCCGGGCCGGGGGTCGGGGTCGGAGTGGCCTCGGCCGCCGTGGGGGACCGCTTCTCGCGCGCCGGGTCGGCGAGCGGCTTGGGCACGACGGGCTGCGGCATAGAGCGGACGGCGACCGGCGCCGCGGGTGCAGCGGTCGGCGCGGGGGTGCGGACGGGCGCGACCGCCGCGACGGCGGTGGGCGCCGGGCGGCGCTTGTCGACGGCCACGTGTTTGACCTCCACGGCGCCCGCCGTGACGATCGCGGCGGCGGCCAGGCCCGCGGCGGCCTTGGTGACCAGCGCGCCGGCACTCGCCTGCAGCGCGCCGCCGGCGGCAGCCGCCCCGCCAGTGGCGGCGGCGGTCCCGCCGCCCGCGGCCGCGGTGATGCCGAGGTGCGCCAGCAGCGTCTTCTTGAGCAGCAGCAGCGGGCCGACGGGGAACACCGCGGCGAGGGCCTTGTTGGTCTCGCGCAGCTGCTTCTTGAAGGTCGTGCAGCGCTCACAGGCGCGCAGGTGGCGGCGTGCCGGCGCGCTGGTCCGCCGCAGCCCCTCGGCGACCTCGCCGAGCTCGGCGCGCACCTCCTCGCAGCTCAGCAGCCGTGCCTCGGCGGCCTCCGCCAGCGATACGCGCGCCCGCACGAGCAGCGACTTCACCGACGGCACGGTGGTCTCCATCGCCTCGGCGATCTGCTCGTAGGAGAGGGCATCGAGCTCGCGCAGCAGCAGCGCGGTCTTCTGCATCTCCGGCAGGTCATGCACGTCTGACATGAGCTGCCGGAACTCCTCGCGGCGGTGCACCTTGTCGGCGGTGGTCAGCCCGCCTTCGGACAGGTGGATGTCCATCGAGTCCACCCCGATCGCCTGAGCGCGGCGCAGGTGGTTGAGCGAGCGATTGCGGGCGATCCGGTACAGCCAGGGCCGCACGTTGATGTCGCGCTCATCGGCGAGCATGGCGTTGAAGGCGGCCGCGAACACCTCCTGGAGCACGTCCTCGGCGTCCTCGCGCGAGGCCAGCATGTGCCGGCAGAACGCCAGCAGCCGGGACTGGTAGCGGGACACGAGGGCCTCGAAGGCGTGGTGGTTCCCGCGGCGCACGAGC
>DASQFQ010000235.1:0-8943 GCA_035633075.1 Solirubrobacteraceae bacterium
AGTACGAGGGCCGCTCCGCGCTGTGGACGTTCAACGGCACTGCGCGCTGGGTGCCCTATTGCGCGGCGTGGAACCACACCGGCCAGCCGGGCATTTCGGTGCCGATGGGCTCCGCGCCCGACGGCTTCCCGCGCGCCGTGCAGTTCGTCGGACGCCCCGACGACGAAGCCACCCTGCTCTCGCTCGCGGCCCAGATCGAGGCCGAGCGGCCGTGGGCCGACCGGCTGCCGCCGCTCGCCGTCTGATGGTCGCGTCGGGGCTGCCGGCCCTGGCCGAGGAGGTGGCACGCGACGCGGGCGCCCTGCTGCGGGGCGCCTTCGCGGGCGGGCGCCCGACGACGGCGACCAAGACAACGCCGACCGACCTGGTTTCCGAGGCCGACACGGCGGCAGAGGAGCTCATCCGCACGCGGCTCGCGGCCGCGCGCCCGGAGGACGGGATACTCGGCGAGGAGGGCAGCAACTCGGCGGGCACGAGCGGCCTGCGCTGGATCGTGGACCCGCTCGACGGCACCACCAACTTCCTGTTCGGGATCCCGCAGTGGGCCGTGAGCATCGCCGCCCACGACGGGGAGCGGACGGTCGCCGGCGTCGTCTATGACCCGCTGCGCGACGAGTGCTGGAGCGCCGCGGCGGACGGCGACGCGCTGCTCGACGGCGTGCCGGTGCGCGGCTCGGAGCGCAGCGACCTCGCGACAGCGCTCGTGGCCACGGGCTTCGGCTACGACGCAGGCGTGCGCGCCGCCCAGGGGCAGACCGTCCTGCGGCTGCTCCCGCGCGTGCGCGACATTCGCCGCCTCGGGTCCGCGGCCCTGGACCTCGCCTGGACGGCCGCCGGCCGCTTCGACGCCTACTACGAGCGGGGCGTGCAGGTGTGGGACTTCGCCGCCGGCGCGCTGATCTGCGAGCGCGCCGGCCTGGCCGTCGCACACCTCGCGCCGGCCCCGCCCGCCCCCGCCGGACTCCTCGTCGCTCCGGCCGCGATCATCGAGGAGCTCGCCGAGCTCGTCGACCCATGACCACGATCACGCGCTTCCTCGCCGACCTCCTCGACCCGACCGGGACGCGGCGCTGCGCGAGCGGTGCTCAGGCCGGGCGGGCGCCTCTTGCTCGGAGAGATCGCGCAGGCGCGCCCCGACTGACCCTGGCGGTCTCCGGGTACCCCTCGGCCATGACCATCCTGGCCGTCGCCGCCTTCTGCGTGTTCCTCCTCATCCTCGCATTCCTCATGCCGCGCCTGTCGCGGGGCCCCGAGCGTGGCGGGCAGAAGGCCATGGGCGTCGGCTCGCGTGGCGCCTCCAAGGCGCCGGGCAAGCTCGGCACCTGGCTCTCCAAGCCGTTCACCAAGTCGAGCAAGGCGATCTCCAAAAGCGGCAGCACCGGGCGCAAGGGCCGCCGCAAGCTGCCGCTCTAGCCCGCTGGCCCCGTTTGGGCGGTTGGGCAGGCGCGGAACTCGGGCTAGCTCGTGGGCTTGCCCATGGGCATGCCCGTCTCGTCGAGCCCGGCGCGCAGCTCGCGCAGCTTGTCGCGGTAGGCGCCCTCGTCGCCGCCGAGCAGGTGCGTCCCCCAGCGCTTGCCGTTGTGCACATGGGGCACCTCGTCGGCGAGCAGGTAGTCGAAGACGCGCGCCACCGTCTCCTGGCCGAGCTCGATGAGCACCTTTCGCCGGTGCGAGTGGCGCCACATCGCCTTCTGCTCGCTCGTGCCGTTGAACAGCACAAGCCGGCCGAGCAGGTCGTAGGCGTAGATCGACTTGAAGTAGCCGAAGCCGACGGGGAAGTCGCCCCAGTTGCAGCCGAGCTCGGTGGCCATCAGCGCGTCGTGGACCTCGGCGTGGCGGATCTCGTCCCAGCACTGGCGCGCCATGTCGACGTGGAAGTCCCACGGCATCTCGGGGTGCTCGTGGGAGTTGCGCGCCATCAGCTCGGCGGCGCACAGCTCGGCGTCCATCAGCCCGTGGAAGAAGTGCTTCTGCTCCTCGGGGTCCGTAGGGACGTGGTTCTCGTCGCCATTGACGTACAGCGACCCGGTCAGGAACGGGTCGCCCTTCTCCGTGACCTGGACGTAGCCGTCGCGGGCGGGCTCCTTCAGGGGGGGCATGACCGTGAGCTCGCGCACCTCGCGCAGGCGGATGGGCAGCGCGCCGAGATCGTCGAAGACGGGCTGCGCGGGCTCGGCGCCCGGCAGCTCGGCGACGTGGCGCTCCTGACGGTGCACGAGCTGGACGAGCTGGCGCAGCGAAGGCTCGTCGACGAGCGGGTCGAGCTGATCGAGGTGGATGTTCGCGGCCGCGATCAGCAGCGGCTTGAGCTCCCCGTAGGCGACCTGGAGGTACTCCGAGGAGGAGGCAGCGGCGTTGGCGCGGTCGAGCAGCGCGGTCAGCATCTCCGCGGGGGCGCCGGGGTAGTCCGACGGCGTACGCAGTTCGTAGAGGCGGCGCCTGATCTTCGTGACGGCGCGCGCGTCGTCGTGCAGGTGGTCGCCGAGCAGGTACTTGACCTCCAGCCGCGGCTCCAGCGGCAGCCAGCCCGCGCCGAGGTGGACCAGCTCGCGCAGCACGTGGAAGTAGTTGGAGAACCGGATGGCGTTCTCGTCGACGTCGTAGCCCCCCTTCAGCGGCTCAGGGCTTCTGGCCATGAAGCACCTCCTGTTCCTCGTCGTCCTCGGCGAGGAGCCGGCGCTTGTGGCGCCCGATCACGCTGGGCAGCAGCCCGCCGCCCGCGCTCACGTTGATGACGGCTCGGTCCGAGATACGGGTGATGGAGCCGGCATAACGGCCTCCGATGCCGAAGGGGTTGATGTTGAAGCGCTTCAGGCGCATCTGGACGTGCCCGTCCTCGATCGTGGGGAACATCTCCTCCGGCACGGGGACGTACTCCTGCACGATGAAGTCCGCCGCGTCCGCGTGGCCCTCGATGATCTGCTCCCACGCCGCCTGGTCGGTCTCCATCCCGAGCGCCACGCCGTGCCCGCCGTAGTCGGAGGCGGGCTTGAGCACCAATCGCTCGCGGTTGTCGGCCACGAACGGCAGCAGGTCGATCATCCACTCGCGGTAGTTCACGCGGCCGGGCCGCAGGATCCGCGTCCACGGGATCGTTTCCGCGATCACCTCGGCCTCCTCGCCCTGGATGAGGTGGCTGAAGCGCGCGTCTCCGAACAGCGCGAAGAGCTTCTTGTTGTTGGCGACGCGCGAGCGGAAGGGGTTGACCACGCACACGCGCCCGTCGCGTGCGGCCGCCACCAGGTCGGACTGGTCGAGATCCTCGAGCAGCGCCCGGCGATAGACGAGCTGCGCCGGCTCGCCCTGCACGGTGAGCGTCGTGCCGTCGTACGTGAGCTCCTCGAGCGTGGCGTGCGTCGCCTCGAGCCCGTGCGCGCGGGCCGCGGCGCAGATGATCCGGAACTCCGGGACGCTCGGGGACCCCTTGGAGTCGATCAGCGCCAGGCGCGGCCGCTCGGGCAGGTCCGGGTGGCGCGTGCGAACGTGGGCGTAGGCGTCGAGCAGGGTGGCGATCAGCTCCGGCAGGATCAGGGTGTAGGTGGTGTCGAACTCCTGCCGCACGCGCTCGAGGTTGATCGAGGACCGCAGCCCCTCGAACAGGATGTCGGTGTAGCCGACGCCGGCGGGGGAGTCGGCGTTGAACTCGAGGAACCGGACGTCGTAGGACTGCAGAAAGGCGTCGAGCCGGCAGATGCGCATCGGGCGCGGGTAGCCCGGATCGATGCGGATCAGCTGGTCCTCGAACGCGGGGACCGCCAGCTCCTCGCGCAGTCGCGCGTCCTGGGGGTAGGCGTCGCAGAAGCGGTCGAGCACGCGGCACAGCGCGGTGACGGCGTGCTTGACGCGGCGCACCTGACCGGGGGAGATGAAGTGCGGCATGAGCACGAACGGGATCGTCGAGCCGTTGAAGACGACGTCATGCTCGAAGAGCCATGCCTCGACCGTCGCCTCGAGCCCCGCACAGGAGTCGCCGAGCTTCGACAGCTCGACGAGGTATTGGAGCTTGAGGTTGTTGACGTGGTCGATCAGTGCGACGACTACGTTACTGCCGCACCGAGAGCGCCACGCCGTCGCCCACCGGGGTGAGCGTCGTACGCAGCTCGGGGTGCCCCACCAGCCGCGCGTTGAACGCCCGCATCTCCTCGATGCGCTGCGCGTCCCACGGGCCGACCGGCTCCTGCGTGGCGGCGGCGCCGGAGATTAGGACGTTGTCGACGAGCAGCAACCCGCCCGCGCGCAGCAGCCCGACCACCCTCTCGAGGTGCTCGCCGTAGAGGTTCTTGGGGCCGTCGATGAAGCCGAGGTCGAAGGCGCCCTCGAGCTGGGCGAGCCCCTCCGAGGCGTCCTGGAGGCGCAGGTCGACCCGGTCGGCCAGGCCGGCGCGACCGAGGTAGTCGCGCGCCGCCGCATGGCGCTCGGGATCCACCTCGAATGACGTCACGTGCGCGCCCGCGCGCGCGAGGTGCAGCGTGGAGACGCCGATCGCCGTGCCCACCTCGACGGCCCGCCGGGCGCCGGTTGCCGCGGCGAGCACCTCCAGCAGCATGCCGGTCGGGGGTTGCACGATCGGGATCCCGTCACGCCGCCCGTGCTCCTGCATCTCCGCCAGGACGGGGTCGGGCTTCGGGACCAGCCCGGCGAGGTACGCCTCGACGGCGGGGGAGACGATCACGCGCGCAGCGGGCGCCGCGTGACGGCGAAGACAGCGAGGGCGAGCGCCGCCCGGCGCTCGAGGCCGAAGGCGAGCAGCCCGAGCGCGACGACGGCGGGGATGAAGGAGAACACCGCGCCCATGGGCGGGTGATTCGCGGGAGCACGCCGTGTCCCTGCCTCGCTGGATGCCCGGGGCGGGATTCGAACCCGCACTTGATCGATTTTGAGTCGATTGCCTCTGCCGATTGGGCTACCCGGGCCGACCGGAGGATGCTATGCGGTGCGGCGCCGTGCGCCCGCGGATGGGCGCGCTCGCTCATGCGGGCGCGGGCGCGGACCCGCCGGGCTCGGGGCCGCCGCGGACCTCGTCGGCGGGGCGCTCGAGCTCGACGTTCCACGCCTGCTGGAACCCGCGCATCGCACAGGCGATGAGGAGGATCTGGATCGGGACGAGGATCAGGGAGAGCAGGCCGAGGATGCTCTCGTCGAGCGCCGGATCGGTCAGGCCCGCCTTGTCGCGGTCGAACCACGCAGGCCCGGACACCGCGGCGAAGATCAGCAGCACGATCGCCAGCGCGGCGGCGAGCGGAAGCACGCCGCGACTCCAGCGCAGCACGAAGAACGCCAGCGCGAGGTAGAGCAGGATGTAGGCGATCTGCAGCGGCTTGGCGCCCTCGATCGTGCTCCACCCGCCCGCGGAGATGATCGCCACGATCGCGGCGGACACCAGCAGCAGCAGGATGACGACGGCCCTCGTGGCCTTCGAGCTTGCCTTCCTGCGATTCGGGCGGTCGATGACGTGGCCCTGCTCCGGCATGCGCTCGCGACCCTACAATCTCGGCGCGGCGAACGCACCAGACCAGCGTGCGGGCGTGGTGGAATTGGCAGACACGCCGGCTTTAGGTGCCGGTGCCGGCAACGGCTTGGGGGTTCGAGTCCCTCCGCCCGCACTCGCAACCACGCTCGACCGGACTTGTGGTGCTCGGGGCGTACCGTGCGGCGCATGACCCAGACCCGCTCCGACATCATCCGCGCCTTCGTCCCCGAGTCCCCACTGGTCCAGCACCTCGGCATCGAGCTCTCCGAGCTCGGCCACGACAGCGCTGAGCTGCGGCTGCCCTACTCGCCCCAGCTGGCGACGGTGGGCGACACCGTCCACGGCGGCGCCATCGCCGCGCTGCTGGACACCGCCGGCATGGCCGCGGCGTGGGCCGACGACGAGGTCCCCGAGACCGCCGGGGGCGCCACCGTCAGCCTCTCCGTGAGCTACACGGCCGCGGCGCGGGCGACCGACCTCATCGCCCGCGCGCGCGTTGTGCGCCGCGGGCGGAGCATGTGCTTCTGCGAGGCCACCGTCACCGAGCCCGAGGGCCGCGTCGTCGCCCACGGGACGCTCGTCCACCGGTACGGCTAGGTAAAATCGCGCCACTCCTCGGGGGACTGGTCCAACGGCGAGGATGGCGGTCTCCAAAACCGCAGGTCGGGGTTCGATTCCCTGGTCCCCCGCTGATGATCGACGCCGTCATCTTCGATCTCGACGGCGTCCTGCTCGACTCGGAGGGTGCGTGGGATGCGGCGCGGCGGGAGCTGGTCGAGGAGACCGGCGGTGCGTGGCGCGACGGCGCGACGCGGGCCATGCTCGGCATGAGCTCGCCCGAGTGGTCGGCTTACGTGCGCGACGAGCTGGGTGTCCCCCGTGAGCCCTCGGAGATCTCCGACGACGTCGTCCGGCGGCTGCTGATCGGGTACCGCGAGCGGCTGCCGCTGCTGCCGGGCGCGCGCGAGGGGGTCGAGCGGTTGAGCGCGCGCTGGCCACTCGGCCTCGCCTCCTCCTCGAACCGCGAGGTGATCGACCTCGTCATGGAGCACGCCGGCTTCGCCCGCTACTTCGCCGCCTGGGTCTCATCCGAGGAGGTCGGGCGCGGCAAGCCGGCGCCTGACGTCTTCGCCGAGGCGGCGCGGCGCGTCGGTGCGCACCCAGGCCGCTGCGTCGCCGTCGAGGATTCGCACAACGGCATCCTCTCGGCGCGCTCGGCCGGGATGCGCGTGCTCGTCATTCCCAACCACGAGTTCCCGCCCGGGGAGGACGCCTTGGCCGAGGCCGACCGGGTCCTCGGCTCGCTCGAGGAGCTCACCGTCGAGGCCGTGGAAGCGCTCGCCGACCGCTGAACGGCGCCGGTTGGGAGGAACGGCGCTAGCGCCGGCGGCTCGGCGGCCGCGCGCCGTTGAGCGTCGCAGCGCGCGCCTCGGCCTCGGCCATCGCCTCGGCGAGCTGCGTCCCGAGCTGCTCCCAGTCGAGGTCGCCCGGGACCCTCTGCACCCTTTGCGTCGGCTCCCCGCGGCACACGAGCTCGACGACGTGACCGCCTTCGCGCAGGGCGCGCGTGCGGGGCTCCCAGCGATCGGGTAGCGCGGCCCTGCGCCGGCGCACGAGCCAGACGAGGCTGAGCGCGAGCCAGACGACGAAGAAGAAGAGCAGCAGGTCGAGGAGAGCCAAGGGTGGCTCCCCTTCCTCACTTCTTGGTGCCGTTGAGGGCGATCGAGCCGCTGCCGCCGAGCGAGATCGCGCTGACGTTGCTCGGGATCGCCTTGAGCGCATCGATCTGCGCGCACGCGGGACAGTTCTCATAGGAGCGTCCAAGCGTGTCGTTGACCTGCTTGGCGATGCGTGCCTTCTGCAGGTCGGCCTTGGACTTGTTGACCGCCGCGAACTGGGCCTGGGCCTCGTCGACGGCGCCCTGGACCTGCTCGGGCAGGCGCACGCCGGAGACGATCACCTGCACTCGCCTGAAGTACTCGCCGCCGAGATTGCCGTTGAGGTCCTCGCTCAGCGCCTTGGCGATCGCCTCCTGGACCTTGAGCAGGTTCAGGTTGGTCTGCTCACCCGAGCTCGTGTTGAGCTGCTCGCCGCCGTTGTTGCCGACCAGCGCGCAGGAGGAGACGAGCTGCTCGCAGCGGAACCGGCCGATCGTCTGGCGCAGGGCGTTGTCGAGCACGGGGCGGAACTCCGTGTCGAGGAAAGCGCCGAAGCCCTCGTCGCCCTCCCACGGGTGCAGCCGCCCGGTGCCCCCGGGGACGGCATACGTCCGGTTGCCGAAGCGCGCGTCGAACTCCCGCATCAGCCGGTCGTCGGGAGCCCCGGTGAAGGCCGTGGTGAAGGAGATCTTGGCCTCGAGGCCGACGTCGATCCCGTCCGCGGTCGGCACGCGCACGACGTCGAACCCGGCGCGCTCGCCGCGGCCGGCGTCGGAGGTGATGATGTAGCGCCGGGGCGAGCCGTCGGAGGGGTACAGGCGGGGATCCTGCGACAGCCAGCCCGTCCACGTCAGCCCGGAGGCCGGCGCGATCAACTGGCGCTGGGTCTTCTTGTCGAGCGGTCCGCCGTTGTACACGACGCCCACCTCGTTCGGCCCCGTGCGCGCGAGGCTGCCGAGCGCGACCAGCAGGCAGATGACGGCGAGGACCCCGACGCCGATGAGGGCGACGCCGATCCCCAGGCCCCGTCCGCTGCCGGGCGCGCGGCTTGCGCGGCCGGCTCGCATACGGGTCAGCTTGGCGAGTTCGTCCTCGAGGGCCATGAGCAGAGGGTACCGACCCGCGCGGGTATCATGGGCGGCGTCCGCCGCGGGCGAAGTGTTGTGGTTGCACAGAAGCCTTCCAAGCTTCTAGGGCGGGTTCGATTCCCGTCGCCCGCTTGCAGACACACCACGGGGAGTGGCGCAGTCTGGTAGCGCACCCGGCTGGGGGCCGGGCGGTCGCAGGTTCAAATCCTGTCTCCCCGACTAGAAGGGCCTGCAAATCACAGATTCCTTGATGAAGGTGTGTCGGTCAGGGTCCGGCACGGGTCCAATTCCTGACCCGGCCCGCTTCTTGGTAGATCGCGGGCCAGCGTCGGTTCGTGCGAACCAGCGACCACCCGGTCCTCGGACCGGCGGCTCCCCATTGTTCGCACGTGGGCTAGCCCCGCACCTCGTCCAGTCCAGGCAGGATCGCGAGCGCGAGCGCGAGCGCGACCAGCGCGACCACGCCGCCGACCAGCGTCGCCAGCCGCAGGCGGGGGGTGGGCGCGCCGCTCGTTGCAGCCGAACGGACGTCGTCGCCTATGACCGGCGAAGGTTCGGTGACGTGCCGCCGGCCGGCGGACAATTCCGGCATGTCGACGACCTGCTTGCCGCGCTCGACGCCGTGCCGACCAGCCAGGACGCCGGTCACGTCCGCGCTTCCGTGCAGTGCGCAATCTTCATAATCGGCCCCGACGGCCATGCTGCAGGGACGCCTGGTCCAGCTCCG
>DASQFQ010000236.1:0-8158 GCA_035633075.1 Solirubrobacteraceae bacterium
GATCGGGGCGATCAGCCTCTGCGGGCCGGTGGCCCGCTTCGGCGGCGACGAGGTCAAGCGCTACCGCCCGCTCGTGCGCGATGCCGCCGCCGAGATCTCGGCAGGGCTGCGCGCGTTTCGTAGCGCGAACGGCGAGGCGGCGGCGTGAGTGCGCCCGCCCTCGACGGGCTCCGGGTGATCGACGCCTCCACTCTCTTCGCGGGGCCCCTGGCCGCCACCATGCTCGGCGACTTCGGCGCCGAGGTGGTCAAGATCGAGCATCCGGAGCGGGGGGACCCGTCGCGCAGCCACGGCTACGCCAAGGACGGGATCGGGCTGTGGTGGAAGGTGCTCAGCCGCAACAAACGGGCAGCCACCTGCCAGCTCGCCACGCCGGAGGGCCGTGAGATCTTCCTGCGACTCGTCGAGCGTTCCGACGTGCTGATCGAGAACTTCCGCCCGGGAACGCTCGAGAAATGGGACCTCTCCCCGGCCACGCTGCAGGAGCGCAATCCCGGACTGGTGGTGGCACGGGTGACCGGCTTCGGCCAGTTCGGGCCGATATCCGGCCGTCCGGGGTTCGGCACCCTGGCCGAGGCCATGAGCGGCTTCGCCCACATCACGGGACAGCCCGACGGCCCGCCCACCCTGCCACCGTTCGGCCTAGCCGACGGCATCGCGGCCCTGGCTACCGCCTTCGCGGTACTCACCGCGCTGCGGGCGCGCGACCGCGATGGCCGCGGCCAGGTGGTCGACCTGGCCATCATCGAGCCGATCCTGACCGTCCTCGGGCCGCAGCCGACTGCATATGACCAGCTCGGCGTGGTGCAGGAGCGCACGGGCAACCGGTCGGTGAACAACGCTCCTCGGAACACTTACCTCACGCGGGACGGGCGTTGGCTGGCGGTGTCAGCGAGTGCCCACACGGTGGCCGAGCGCGTGATGCGGCTGGTCGGCCGCCCCGAGCTGATCAACGAGCCGTGGTTCTCCTCGGGAAGCGGGCGCGCCGAGCACGCGGACGTGCTCGACGAGGCCGTGGGCGGCTGGATCGCCGAGCGTGACGCCGACGAGGTCGCGGAAGAGTTCGAGAAGGCCCATGCCGCGGTGGCCCCGATCTACAGCGTTGCCGACGTGATGGACGACCCGCAGTACCGCGCCCTCGAGTCGATCGTGTCGGTTGACGATCCCGACCTCGGGCCGCTGAAGATGCAGAACGTTCTCTTCCGCCTCTCCGAGACGCCGGGAGCGATCCGCTGGACCGGGCCGCCGATGGGTGCTCACAACCAGGAGGTCTGGGGCGACTTGGGCGTTGACGCCGCCCGCCTCGCGGAGCTCCGGGAGAAAGGCGTGGTGTAATCGCCCCGCTCGTCCGTTCGTGGCTCTACGTGCCGGGCCACCGGCCCGACGTCGCGGCCAAGGCGGTGACCGGCGAGGCCGATGCCGTGGTGATCGACCTCGAGGACGCGGTGCCGGCCGACCGGAAGGCCGAGGCCCGCGTGGGGGCCTTTCAGACACTCGCCGAAGGTCCGGCCAAGCCGGTGTGGGTGCGGGTCAACCCGATGTCGTCGGATCTCACCGCCGACGATGTCCGGGCGGTGGCGCACCCTGCGCTCTCCGGGGTGCGGCTGGCCAAGACCGAGTCGACGGACGAGGTCACGGAGCTGGCTGAGCTGCTGTCCAGAGCGGGCTGTGAGCCGGCGGTACAGTGCCTGATCGAGTCCGCGCTCGGCCTGGAGCGTGCGTTCGACTTGGCCTCCCACCCGGCGGTGGTGGGCATTGGCCTGGGCGAGGCCGACCTGGCCGCCGACCTCGGAGCCAGCGATGACCTCGGCCTCCTCTACGCGCGTTCGCGCTGCGTGGCCGCCGCCCGGGCGGCCGGCCTTGCCCCGCCTCCACAGAGCGTGTGGACCGACGTCGGCGACCTCGACGGACTGCGCGAGTCGACCCGGCGAGGGAGGAGCCTCGGCTTCTTCGGGCGCTCCGCCGTGCATCCTCGACAGGTTCCGGTGATCCACGACGCCATGCGACCGAGCGCCGGCGAGGTCGCGCACGCGCGAGCTCTCGTGGAGGCGCTACGACACGCTGAAGAGCGGGGCGAGAGGGCGGTGGTGCTGCCGGACGGGCGTTTCGCCGACCCCGCCGTGGTCGAACGCGCTCGGCGCATTCTGGCGCTCGCTGAATGCCACCCCGAGAGGGTGGGCCCGTGAGCCGCGTACTAGACGCGCTGGCGGCTGGGGTCCGGGTCTACGACCTGGCCCAGCCCCTGGAGACCGGGATCCCTTCCTCCCCCAACCATCCCGGGTTTCGGATGGCGCTGATCCGCCGGCATGGCGACATGGTTCGCGACGACGGGGGCTCAGCGGCCAACGAGCTGATTGTGACGGGTGGCCATGTGGGCACGCACGTGGACGCGCTCGCGCACGTCTCCCACGACGGTCTGCTGCACGGCGGCGCGAACGCCGCCGAGGCTCAGCGCGGAGGGCGCCTCAGCGTCCACGGCATCGATGCCATGGAGCCCGTCGTGGCGCGCGGCGTGCTGCTCGACGTCGCCGGTGCGGCCGGGACCGACGTGCTTCCGGGCGGTCATCCGATAGGCGCACACGAGCTCGCAGCCGCCGAAGCGCGTGCCGGGGTGACGCTGCACGGCGGCGACGTGGCACTGGTGCGAACGGGGTGGGCACGAAACTTCGGCGATGCCACGGCCTTCCTCGGCCATGAGGGTGGCGTGCCGGGTCCCACCGAGGAGGGCGCGCGCTGGCTGGCCAACCGCGGGGTGCGGGCCACCGGCTCGGACACCACCGCCTACGAGCACATCCCCGCAGGAGCCGGGCACCGGCTGCTGCCAGTGCACCGGCTGCTGCTGGTGGAGCAGGGGATTCACATCATCGAGATGCTCGATCTCGAGCCGCTGGCAAAGGTGGGCGTGCACGAGTTCTTCTTCGTGCTCGCCCCGCTGCGAATCACAGGGGGCACCGGCTCGCCCGTGCGGCCGCTGGCGCTGGTGGACGCGTGACCGGCGACACCGACCGCCCCCTGCTCGAACGGCTCTCGACCTTCGCCGCAGCGGAGCCGGACCCGTCGCTGGCCGCGACGATCGATGCGGACGTCCACCGGCGCGTGCGCGACATCATCGGCATCTCGCTTGCCGCGGTCAATTCTGAGCCGGCGAGGATCGTGGGCGCCATGATCGAGGCCTGGGGCGGCCGGCCCGAGGCCGGATGCACTGGTCGCCCGACCCGCCTGCCCGCGCCCGCAGCGGCATTGTGGGGCGGGACGCTGGCGCACGCCCTCGACTACGACGACACCCACCTGCCCTCCGTGCTGCATCCGAGCGCGTCCGTCGTCCCGGCCGCACTGGCCGCCGCCGAAGCCTGCCATGCCACCGGCGCAGAGCTCATCCGCGCGGTCGCGGTGGGTGACGAGCTGTGCATCCGCCTCGGCATGGCGGGCTATGACCCGGATCTGGCGAACTCCGTGTTCTTCGAGCGTGGCTTTCACGCCACGGCCATCTGCGGGACCCTGGGCGCCGCCGCAGCCGCTGCGTCCGTCCGCCGCCTCGGTCGGCAGGGAATCGCCGAGGCCATCGCCATCGCCGCCAGCATGGGCTCGGGTCTGCTCGAGGCCAACCGCACCGGGGGGTCTGTGAAGCGGGTGCACTGCGGCTGGGCGGCACACGCCGGGGTCACGGCCGCGGAACTCGCCGCCCGTGGGCTCACCGGTCCGCCAACCGTGCTCGAGGGACGGTTTGGCTTCCTCCAGGCGTTCTGCGGGGAGCGCGCACACATCGACGCGCTGACCGAGGGGCTCGGCGAATCCTGGGAACTGCTGCGCCTGCACTTCAAGCCCTACCCGGCCAACCATTTCACCCATGCCGGTATCGACGCGGCGCTCGCGCTACGGAACGAAGGCGTGCAGGCCACGCGGGTCGAAGACGTGGAGCTCGCCGTCGCCGGTCCCATGCTGCGCACAATCGCTGAGCCCAGCGACGAGAAGGCCAGCCCCCACAACGGCTATGCCGCAAAGTTCAGCGGCCCCTACACCTTCGCCGCGGCGCTCGTGGGAGGCGGGGGGCTCGGCCTCGGCCTCGACGACTTCACCGACGAGAGCGTGCAGGACCCCGAGCGCCTCGCGCTGGCGGCCAAGGTGCGGTGCGTCTCCGATCCCGCCTGCGACGAGATCTTTCCCCACGCCTTCCCTGCGGTGGCGCGCGTGCGCATGGCCGGCGGCGTCAGTCACGAGGTAAGGGTCATGCACAACCGCGGCGGCCCGGACCGGCCCCTCGACGACGACGAACTCGACCGCAAGTTCCGCGACAACGCGGGCCGGGCGCTGGACCCGAGCCGCGTCGAGAATCTCGAAGTCGCGCTCGGCAGCCTGGCGGACCTTCCTCACGTCGGCGAGCTGGTGGCGCTCACCGTGCCGGAGGGCCCGTGAGACGGCCCGGTGTCACCACAGGCGCCGTGCGGGCGCTCGGACACTGGGTGGCGACCCTGCGCTTCGAGGGGGTGCCGGCGGGCGTACGGGAGCGTCTGCTCCTGACGCTGGAGGACACCGTTGGCGTGGCTATGGCCGGCGCCCACACTTCCGAGCTGCAGGCGCTTCGGGAAGCGGCGCCGCCTCCCACCGGCCCTGCCCGCCTGCTGGGCGTGAGAGGCGAGGCCGCGGTGGAACATGCGGTCAGGCACAACGGCACGGCCGCGTGCTGTCTCGAGCTCGACGAGGGCAACAAAGTGCTCGACCTCGACTTCGAGGCGATCGCCGACCACAAGCGCTGGGCCCGCGCGCTGGACCGCGCGGAGGCCGAGCTGGCGGGCGCGGGCGTCCGCGCCCTGGTCAACGGCTGCTCGGCCGTCGATCTCACCGAGCAGCGGGCGATCCCCGCGATCGACCCCACCGCACTGGCACTGCGGATGCTCGGCGTGCTGGGTGCATCCGGGCTCGGCGCCCCTCTTCCCGTCCGCGCGCGCTGATGGCGGCCGACCGCAGCCCCGACGTCGACGTCGTCGTCGCCGGCGCGGGCGCGGCGGGGTTGGCTGCGGCCCTGTACTGCGCCGAAGCGGGCCACCAGGTCGTGCTCGCCGAGGCGCGCGAGAGCTATCGGGAGGGCAGCAACACCGCCATGAGCACCGCGATGGTGCCCGCAGGCGGCAGCCGCTGGCAGCGGGAGAGCGGCATCGACGACTCGCCCGAGCGTTTCTATGACGACGTGATGCGCAAGACCGGCGGCCGGGCGGACGCGACGATCGCCGGCGCCCTGACGGGCGTGGCCCCCGAGCTGGTGGAGTGGCTGGCCGGTCCCTGCGGCGTGCCACTCGAGCTCGTCACTGACTTCTCCTATCCGGGCCACTCCCGGGAGCGCTGCCACGCCGTGGAGGATCGGGCGGGGCGCACGCTGCACGGGCACCTGAGCCGGGCCCGGTCGGAGCGTCCCGAGATCACATTCGCCATTCCCATGCGCCTGACCGGCGTGCAGACCGGCGATGTGGGTGCGGTGGCGGCGGCGACGCTGGCCCCACCCGGTGGCGAGCCCGACCGCATCGAGACTCGCGCGGTGGTGCTGGCGACCAGTGGCTACGGCGCAAAGCCCGAGCTCGTGAGGCGGCATGCGCCTGAAGCCGCGAACGCCCTTTACTTCGGCGGCGACGGGAGCACCGGGGACGCGCTCGCCATCGGGGAGGCGCTCGGAGCCGACACGGGATACCTCGACGCCTACCAGGGACATGGCTCGGTGGCCCACCCCCACGGCGTGCTCGTGACCTGGGCGACGGTGATGCACGGCGCCGTGCTGGTCAACTCGGCCGGCGAGCGCTTCGGCGACGAGACCACCGGCTACTCGGAATACGCTGCCTCGGTCCTGGCCCAGCCCGAGCGCACAGCCTGGGTTGTCTACGACGAGCGCGTGCACGATGCCTGCCGCCGCTTCCACGACTACGCGACGCTCCTGGAGGCGCGGGCGGTCCGCTGGGCCGACGATGTTGCCGCGCTGGCGGAGACGGTCGGCGCTCCGGAGGGAAGGCTGGCCAGCACCCTTGAGCATGCGCGAGTCGCCGCGCGCGGGTTGCGGGGCGACGAGTTCGGCCGCAGCTTCTGGGAGCAGCCGCTCGAGCCCCCCTACGCCGCGGTAAAGGTGACCGGGGCGCTGTTCCACACCCAGGGAGGCCTGCTGGTGGACGGCGACGCGCGCGTGTTGCGTGGCGGCGAGCCGATCCAGGGCCTGTACGCCGCGGGTGGCGCCGCAGCGGGTATGTCGGGCCGAGGCGCCAACGGCTATCTGGCCGGCAACGGTCTGCTCGCGGCGCTCGGCCTGGGCTACCTCGCCGGGCGACATCTCGGATCGGCATGAGCGTGGCCGTCGTGGCTGGCTCCGCCGGGCGCTGGGAGCGCCGGTCTCCTCGATGCTCGCCGAAGCAGGATTCCTCAGACCCTCCGGGGCTGGAGATCGCCGGGCTGCGGGACGGCACGGCCGCTTCATGAAGCCCGCGACCCGGACGGCGTCATAGGCGCTTCGGCTCCCGCTGTCGCGGCGCGCCCGCGCTACCGGTGGGTGGTCCTGGTGGCCGCGGCCGCGACCCAGGTCGCGTTCTCGGCGCTGCAAACCGGCCTGCCCGCGCTGGGACCGGCGCTGCGCACCGAGTTCGGGCTGTCGCTGCCCGCGCTCGGCGCGGTGCTCGGGGCCACCACTCTCGGCACGGTCGGGACCGTGTACGCGTGGGGCGTGCTCGCCGACCGGCTCGGAGAGCGGTGGGTGCTGCTCGGCGGGCTGCTCGGAGCGGCCGGAGCCCTCGCGGGGGCCTCCGCCGCCGGGTCCCCAGCGGCGCTCACCGCGGCGCTGCTGCTCGCCGGGGGGCTCGGCGGCTGCACGACCGCGGCGAGCGCCCGGGCGGTGATGGGCTGGTTCGGTCCCGAGGAGCGCGGGCTGGCGTTGAGCGCGCGCCACACCGGCGTGCCGGTCGGGGCGGCCGGCGCCGCGCTGGCCCTGCCCCCGTTTGCTGCCTTCGCGGGCGTCTCGGGTGCGTTCCTGCTGCTCGCCGGGCTCGCGCTCGGCGGCGCGGCCGCGGCGGGCCTGCTCATCCGCGACCCGCCGACGACCGACGGCGACGGCGCGACCACGACGCCCCGGGTGCCCGCCCCGTGGCGCGACCGACGCCTCTGGCGCCTGGCACTCGGCTGCGGACTGCTCATCGGCCCCCAGTACAGCCTCGGCGCGTTCTTCCCCGTGTTCCTGCACGACACACAGGGCTGGTCGCAGGCCGCTGCAGGCGGAGGGCTGGCCGCGGCTCTCGGCCTGAGCGCGATCGGCCGCCTCGTCGCCGGGCGCTGGTCCGACCGCAGTCGGAGTCGCGTGGCGCCGCTGCGCCTGCTGGCCCTGTCGGGCGCCGCCGCCGCGGGTGTCGCCGGCGCACTCGCCGGCGGCTCGGGCGCCGTGGTGGTGCCGGTGCTGCTGGTCGCCCTCGTGCTGCTGTGGAGCTGGAACGGCGTCGCGTTCGCCGCGGCCGGAGAGCTGTCTGGCCCGACGCAGGCCGGCGCGGCGCTGGGCCTGCTGATGACGGTCCTGTTCGCGGTCGGCGCGGTCGCCCCGCCACTGTTCGGCGCGATCGTCGAGGCCGGCTCGTGGCCCGCCGGGCTGGCCTCGGTGACGATCGCCGCGCTCGGCGCGTGGCGGGTGCTGGCCCCGCTCTCCTGACTCCGCGAGCGCCGCGGGCCGCTCGCATCGCCAGCCGACGCGCAGAACCTCCTCGAAGCCGGCAGGCATCCGATCCTCGCCCATGTCGTCATCGATGCCGGCACAGGATCGGGGGCTCTGATTCGTACCTGGTCGTTCGGCTAGGTCCTGTCGCACGCGCGCTCAAGGTGACGTGAGAAACTCGGATCGCTGGCCCCGGTGAGGCGTTGCTTCTCACCACCGACCACGCCCGTGACAAGCGGCGCAAGGAGGGACTCCGGCGACATGACGCGGCGACACCAATCCGACGGACAACATGCTCGGGTGCCACGGGTGATCGCTGGGGGGCTGGCCGTTTTGGTGGCCACGTTCGCGATCACGGCCGTCGGCTCGGCGGCCACGACCACGCTGTACGTGGACGGCGGCAACGCCGGCTGCTCGAACACGGGGCAGGGAACGAGCGCGCAGCCGTTCTGCACGATCGGTGCGGCCGCGTCGAAGGTGACCGCCGGGCAG
>DASQFQ010000237.1:0-12898 GCA_035633075.1 Solirubrobacteraceae bacterium
ACTCGGCGAGGACGTCGTGACCGGACAGTGCGTCGGGGATGACCAGGCGCTGGACGGCGAAGGGTCTGGTGAAGCCGCGCGCGGCGAGGGCGTCCGCGACTGCGGGCGACACGCCGAGCTCGGCGAAAGAGGGGGACGACAGCGGCTATCCCGAGCGCCAGCGCGGGCGCCACTTCGACCCGCAGCTCGTCGACGCCTTCCTGCGGCTCGTGCCCACGCTGGAGCCGGAGCTGATCGCGAGCTCCGAGGCACCGCCGATGGGAACCCTCACGTTCGCCCGCGAGCCTGCGGATGCCGCCGCCCGCCGAGTCCCGGCCGGTGCCCCGGGGCGCCGCGAGTAGAGTCCGGGTCCATGAGCGGGGCGACGCTGGCCGAGCTAGAGGCACAGGCGCGCTACCACCGCGAGCGCTTGGCCCTATATCAGGCGCGTGTCTACGCCTCGAAGCCGACGACCGCGGAACGGCTGCGAGAGCTGAAACAGGCGTCGGAGACGGCACAGGCGCGGCTCCGGCACGCCCGCTCGAAGCAGCCCTAGCGCGGGCGCGCGCCACAGGCGGTCCGCCACCACCCAGGCCGCGAAGCAGAGCGATTCGGCCATGCCGGTGACGGTCAGCAGCACGCCGCCCGCGGCGGCCGCCGCCACACCGTTGGTGCCGAGGATCATGACGACGGCCGCGGCGCCGTTGTCGCTGGGCCCGATGGGCGGGGCGACTGAGCGGCGGCTAGCCCTCAGCCGAGCGCAGAGGCAGCCAGGCGCCCGTCGAAAGCGTGTCCGTGGAGCCCACCATGAGCCCCTGGTCGGAGAGGGTGAGCAGCCGGTCGCCGACCACCAGGGCGCGCTGCACCGCCGGGAAGCTCGGATGCCAAACGCGTCCCGCCTCGGCGATGCCGCCATCGCGCTGGACGCGGAAGCCCACGGCACCGTTGAACACCGGCTCGGACGTCTGCAGCGGCAGCACCGCGAGGCTGGTCTTCGGCCACCAGAGGAAGGCGTGGTGGTCGTACTCCGCCGCGGAGTTCGACCCCGAGGCGATCGTGCGCTGGTGCAGGCGGACGGGGTGGGAGAGGTCGGAGACGTCAAAGAGGGAGAGCTGGGTCCCGAGCGTGCTCCCGCCCGCGGTGGCGTCCTGGCCGATCCCGAGCAGGAGGTTCTCCGCGATCGGATGCAGGTAGGCCGAGTAGCCGCGCATCTCGAGCTCCCCGCGTTTGACCGGTCGGGCGGGGTCGCTGAGGTCGAGCGTGTAGAGGGGATCGGTCTGGCGGAAGGTCACCACGTAGCCGGCGTCCTCGATGAACCGGACGGCGTAGATCCGCTCGCCGCGGCCGAGATCGCCCACGTGCCCCAGCTCGACGAGCCGGCCCGAGCGCACTCCGAGCGCCGTCACGCGGCTCACGCTCTCGCCCTCCTCGACCGCCGTGGTGGCCGCGCGCAGGACGCCACCGTGCTCCGAGAGCGAGAACTGGTTCAGGAGCGAGCCGGGCACCTGGCCGCTGGCCCGGTAAGAGGTGGTGCCGGGCCGGGAGGCGTCGAACGCGTGGATGGCGGTCGCGTCCAGGGCCGGGGTGGCGACGTAGAGGGTGCCGGCCGACGCGTAGACCGTCTCGCCCGAGCTCATGATCGCGTCGGCGTCGACCGCCGGGAGGCCGCGGCCGAGGTCGATCGTGAGCACGGTGAGGATGTCGAGACCCGAGAAACGGGCCGGGTGGCGGACTCCGCGGCAGGAGACCAGCGCGCGCTTGCGCACGCGGCCCGTGCGGCGGGTCCTGAGCACGGCGGACGGCACCCAGCCCGAGAGCCGCGAGCGCAGGCCCGCCGGGGACCGGGAGCGCAGCGCGTCGGCGATCCCGACCGGGGGCGCCGGGGGCAGCGGCGCTGGCAGTGGGCTGGGCAGCTCGAGCGCCGGCGGCGACGAACGCAGCACGACGCGCGCGGTCGCGCCGGTGAGGCGGGCGCTGACGAAGGACCCCGGCACCGTGAGGGTGTGCACCACGCGCATGGCCGAGGCGTCGCGCACGTCCACCTCGGTGAGCAGCGTGCCGTCGCCGGTCTGCGACACGACCAGGAGGCGGTCCCCGTGGAGCAGGAGCTCGTGGCTCCACCCGTCAGGCAGGCGCAGCGACCGGAGCAGCCGCGGGGTGCTCGCCCGGGCGTCGACGGCGTGCAGCGCGCGCCCGGTGACCGCAAAGACCCGCGAGCCGTCGGACTTGACGACGTCCGGCTCGTCGACGCCTTGCTCCTGGACGGTGGTGGCCGAAGAGTCGCCCTGGCCCTCGGTGACCGGCGACGGTGCGCGCGGCGCGGCAGGCCTGGGGGCGCCACCCCCTTCGTCCCCACCGCCGCCCAGGACGGGCATCGGGGCGGACACGAGCTTGGGCGCGTGGCTGCGCGCGTACTGGATCAGCCCCGCGCAGGACGAGAACGCCGTCAGGCGAACCCGCTTGCGCGCGCCCTGCGCGTCGCCGGCCGGGACGGCGACGGCGGCCAGCAGCGCGGCGACGATGAGGGGGCGTGCGGTCATCCTCCGGCGACGGTAACCGCGGTCCGGCCGCCGGACAGTGAAGTTCTTCACGACAGCGTGGCGGCGTTCGCCGTCGACCGGCCCGTTACCGTGGGCCGCCGACGCATGGTCACCCGCGCCCGCCTCCTGATCGGCCTGCTCGCCGTCGCCACCGTCGCGGCGATCATCACGGCGTCCTCCCTGCGCCCCAACACCGCCCCGGCCGCCGGCTCGCGACCCAGCTTCGTGGTGATCATGACCGACGACCAGACCTATCAGGACATGGCGGCGATGCCCCAGACGACCCGCCTGATCGGCGGGGCCGGAGCGACGTTCACCCACGCGTACGTGTCCTATTCGCTCTGCTGCCCGTCACGGGCGACCTTTCTCACGGGCCAGTACGCCCACAACCACGGGGTGCGCAGCAACAGCCCGCCCACTGGAGGATTCGAGGCGCTCGACGGCCGGCACACGCTGCCGGTGTGGCTGCGGGCGGCCGGATTCGACACGGGCCACATCGGCAAGTACCTCAACGGCTACGGCCTTCGCCACGCCGCCATCGTGCCGCCCGGATGGCGCGACTGGCACGGCGCCATCGACAAGAGCACCTACCAGATGTGGGGCTACAAGCTCCTCGAGGGGGGCGCCGCGCAGACCTACGGGTCCTTCGACGTCGAGGATCCGACGCTCTACCAGACGGACGTGTTCCGCGACAAGGCGCTCGAGTTCATCGGCACACACGCTGCCGACGACGACCCGTTCTTCCTCTCGCTCGCGTTCGTGGCACCGCACGGCGAGGTCCAGGAGCCTGGCGCGACGACCCTGCCCTACGTGCGCCCGGCACCCCGCCACCTCGGCCGCTTCCGCAGCCTGCGGCTGCCCCGGGCGCTGGCGGGAGAGAAGGACGTCAGCGACAAGCCGCCCTACGTCAAGCGCCTCCACCGCGCGAGCGCCTCGACCACCGCCCGGATCCGCGAGGACTTCCGCGCGCGCCGCGAATCGCTGCTCGCGGTGGACGACGCCGTCGCCGCGGTCGTCGGGGCGCTCGAGCGCGCCGGCCGGTTGGGCTCGACCTACATCCTCTTCACCTCCGACAACGGCTTCTTCCAAGGCGAGCACCGCATCTCCAAGGGCAAGTACCTGCCCTACGACCCGTCCACCCACGTGCCCCTCATGATCCGCGGTCCCGGCGTCCCCCCAGGCAGCGTGTCGCGCGAGCTCACTCCCAACAGCGACCTCGCCCCCACCGTGCTCGACGCCGCCGGCGCGACCGCCGACCAGCCGCTCGACGGGCGCTCGCTGCTGCCCTTCGCGCGCAACCCGGCGCTGCGCACGGGCCGGCCGATCCTCCACGAGGGGCTGGTCGGCAGCGACATCGACAGCGACACCGTGCGCAGCAGACGCCGCGTCGGCCGCTTCTACGCGATCCGTACCGACCGCTTCCTGTACGTCCAGTGGAAGGGCGGCGCGCGCGAGCTCTACGACCTCGCGCGCGACCCCAAGGAGCTGCGCTCCCGCCACGGGGACCGTCGCTACCGCCGCGTCAGGGACGAGCTCAGCCGCGAGCTGCAGCGGTTGCGGCACTGCCGTGGCCCCGACTGCCTGCGCCCGTTTGCGGGATTGCGCCCGTGACCGGTGGCGAACCTCCACGACACGTCGTGTTCTCCCGCTAGGGTCCGCCCGTGCCGAACTCGCCTCGCCTCCGCCCGCGGGTCATCCTCGTCGCCGCGGCCCTCGCCGGCGTCGCGGTCGTGAGCGGTCTCGCGTCCGCCCAGACCACCCCGTACGCGATCCCCGGACCCGTCAGCGCCTATCCCCTGCCCGGGACGCTCAGCGCCTCGCCCGGGACCCAGATCTCCTTCCGTGGCAGCCCGCCTGACCGGCTGGGCCGCATCACGGTCCGCGGCTCGCGCAGCGGGACGCACACTGGCAGCCTGCGGGCGCACTCCGACGGCCAGGGCGCGAGCTGGGTGACGAAGAAGGCGTTCCGGGGCGGCGAGCGGGTCACCGTGCGGACCGCTTTCGATGTCCGCGGGGGCACCGACGGCGACTTCTCGTTCCGCATCGCCCGCCTCGCGCGAGGGGTGACCATCCCGAAGCCGCCGGTGGCGATCCTCAAGCTGCTCCAGCAGACGGGCAAGCCGGGCAAGAGGCGCCACTTTCGCTCGCGGCCGGACCTCGCCCCGCCCTTGGTGACGGTCTCCCCCGGCAGCAGGCCAACGGCCGGGTCCGTCTTCCTCAGCCCCAAGGCCAAGAACGACACCAAGCAGGCAGGCCCGATGATCGTGGACAACGCGGGGCGCCCGATCTGGTTCCAGCCGCTGCCGGGCGTCCGCGCGGCCACGGACTTCCGCGCCCAGACCTTCAAGGGCAAGCCGGTGCTCACCTACTGGCAGGGCACCTCGAGCTTCGGCATCGGGACCGGCGAGATGGTGATGCTCGACCAGTCCTACAGGCCGATCAGGCGGATCCGGGCGCCCAACGGCTTCCGGCCCGACCTCCACGAGTTCCTGATCACCCCGCGCGACACGGCGGTCCTCATCACATACCCGCTCCTGCGCGCGGACCTCCGCAAGTTCGGCGGTCGGCGCAACGGCGTGCTGGTGGACTCCGTGGTCCAGGAGATCGACCTCGACACCGGGCTGGTGATCTTCGAGTGGCACAGCGTCGGCAACATCGCCCTCGCCGAGGCCATCGCCCGTCTGGCCAACCCGCGTGCGCCGTGGGACTACGTCCACACGAACTCGGTGGGGCTCGACACCGACGGCGACTTCATCATGTCGGCGCGCAGCACCTGGGGCGTCTACAAGATCGACCGGGAGACAGGCCGGATCACCTGGCGGCTGGGGGGCAAGCGCAGCGACTTCAGGCTGACACCGGCGATGCGGTTCGCCTGGCAGCACGACGCCCGCCGGCGCGCCGACGGCGCGATCACCCTGTTCGACAACGCCGCGGCTCCCGCGGTGCGCAAGAGCTCACGCGCTCTGGCCTTCCGGCTCGACGAGCGCGCCAAGACGGCCACGCTGCTGCGCGCCGTGCAGCACCCCCGCAGCTACCTCGCGGCCACCCAGGGCAACCAGCAGACCCTGCCCGGCGGCGGCATGATGGTCGGCTTCGGCTCGCAGCGCTGGTTCACGGAGTTCGACGCGAACGGCGACGTGCTGTGGGACGCCCGCACCGCGACCGGCTATGAGAGCTATCGCGCCTACCGGATGCCGTGGGTCGGCCGTCCGAGGACTCGGCCGCGGGTCGCGGTCGTGGACGGCCCCGGCGCCCGGATCGACGTCTACGCGAGCTGGAACGGGGCCACAGAGGTCGCCTCCTGGGAGGTCCTCGCCGGCGAACCCGAGACCACGCTGGAGCCGGCGGGCTCAGCCCCCCGCAGCGGCTTCGAGACCCGGATCAAGGCCGTGACGAGCTCGAGCCATGTGGCCGTCCGGGCCAAGGACGCCTCGGGGCGGGTGCTCGGCACCTCGCCGCTGGCGCGCGTCCGGCGCTGACCGCTGCCGCTCTCGCGTGAGCCACGCGCTCACGGCCGCCGGCCCTGTGACACGATCAGGCTCCGCGACCAGAGAGGCCCGATGATCGGCGTCGCCCGACAGACCTCCATTTACCTCGCCGGAGTGAGCGGACGACGCCCACGCGTGCCGGTCGACACGACCGGGCTCGAGGCGCGCGCGCGCCGCGCGATGGACGCCGAGGCGTTCGCCTACGTCGCTGCGGGCGCCGGCACGGAGGACACCGTGCAGGCCAACCGCGCCGCCTTCGCGCGGCGCAGGATCGTGCCGCGTACGCTGCGCGACGTCTCCCGCCGCGACACGAGCGTCGAGCTCTTCGGCCGGCGCCTGCCCTCGCCGTTCCTGCTCGCCCCCGTCGGGGTGCTGGAGATCGCGCACCGGGAGGCCGACCTGGCCGTCGCACGCGCCGCGCGGGAGACCGAGACCCTGATGGTCTTCTCCAACCAGGCCTCGACGCCGATGGAGGCGTGCGCGCAGGCCCTGGGGGACTCGCCGCGGTGGTTCCAGCTCTACTGGAGCAAGTCCGACGACCTCGTCGAGAGCTTCGTCTCGCGCGCGCAGGCATGCGGGTGCGGCGCCATCGTCATCACGCTCGACACCACGATGCTCGGCTGGCGCCCGCGTGACCTCACGCCCGCCTACCTCCCGTTCCTGCGGGGGAAGGGCATCGCCCAGTACACGAGCGACCCCGTCTTCCGGCGCCTGATGTCCGAAGGCCTGGGCGACGTCGCGCCTGCGCAGACACCGCGGCCGACACCGAAGGCGCTCAAGACGCTGGTGGAGCTCACCCGCGCCTACCCCGACCGCTTCCTGCGAACGCTGAGCTCGGGGTCGGGTCGCTCGGCGGTCCAGCGCTTCGTCGAGATCTTCTCCCGGCCGTCGCTGGCCTGGGACAACCTGGCCTTCCTGCGCGAGCGCACGACGCTCCCCATCTTGCTCAAGGGGATCCTGCACCCGGAGGATGCCGCTCGAGCGGTGCAGTGCGGCATGGACGGGATCGTGGTCTCCAACCACGGCGGCCGGCAGCTCGACGGCGCGATCGCGACGCTCGACGCGCTGCCCGCCGTCGTCGCCGCGGTCGAGGGCCGGATCCCCGTGCTGCTCGACAGCGGCGTACGCAGCGGCGCCGACGCCTTCAAAGCGCTCGCGCTGGGCGCCCGCGCGGTCCTCATCGGACGGCCGTACGTCTACGGGCTGGCGATCGCCGGACAGGCCGGCGTGCGCGAGGTGATCGAGAACCTGGGGGCCGACTTCGACCTGACGATGGGCCTTGCGGGCTGCCGATCGGTCGCCGACATCGGCCCCGCCGCACTGGCGCCGGCCGACTAGCAGAGACCCGGAGCGGGCGCTCCGGCGACGAGCACGCGCTGGATCTCAAGGCGGTCGTCGAGCACGATGAGGTCGGCGGGGTCGCCCGGGGCCAGGCGGCCCAGGTCCGGCCGGCCGGCCACCCGTGCCGGGACAGCGGAGGCAGCCCCGAGGGCGTGCTCGAGCGGGACGCCGAGGCCGTGCAGGTTGCGCACGGCCTGGACCATGCTGAGCGTGCTGCCGGCCAGCCGCCCCGTGCCTCCGCGCACCACGCCGCCCTCGGACACGAGCGTCTGCGACCCGAGCCGGAACTCACCGTCGCCCATGCCGGCGGCGGCCACCGCGTCGGTGACGAGCGCGAGCCGCCCCGCCGCCTTCCGCCACGCCGCACGCACCGCGTCGGGTGGGACGTGGTGGTGGTCCACGACCAGCTGCACGACGACGTCGCTGCGCGCGAGCGCCGTCTCCGCGATCCCCGGGTCCTGTGGGGTGCCCGGGCGCATCGCGTTGTGCAGGTGGGTGACGGTGCGCACGCCGCGGTCGAAGGCCACCTCGGCCTCGTCCGCGGTCGCGTCGGTGTGGCCGGCCGAGACGGTGACGCCGCGCGCCACGAGCTCGTCGACGAGCTCGAGTGCGCCCGGCAGCTCGGGGGCGAGCGTGACCTGCGCCACCCGCGCGGTGCCAAGCAGGCGCCGCAGGAGCGCCAGGTCGGGGGCACGGCAATCCGCGGCGGAGTGCGCGCCGAGCCGCTGCGGCGAGAGGAACGGGCCCTCAAGGTGTGCGCCGAGCACATGCGGCCCGCCCAAGTCGGCCGGCATAGCCTGCAGCGCGGCGAGCAGCCGTTTTGCCGGCGACGTCACGAATGTTGGCTGGAAGGCCGTCGTGCCCGCCGCCAGCATGGCCTCACCGGCGCGGGCGTAGCCCTCGCGGTCGGCCGTCAGCAGGTCCACCCCGGCAAAACCGTTGACCTGGAGGTCGACGAGCCCCGGGGCGGCGAGCCCGCGCCCGTGGGATCCGCCACCAGCGAGGCCGACGCGGGTCACCAGACCCTCCTGCACCTCTACGTCGCCGGGAAGCAGGCGACCGTCGACCAACGCGGCCTCGACGCCCAGCCTCATGAGTCAGGCGCCGGTCTTCTCCCAATCTGCGCGCGGGTCGGGCAGGGGGGTCAATCGGGCCTCGATCGCCTCGCGCTGCGGCTCGAAGCGCGGCGGCAGGATGATCTTGGACCCGAGCTCTTCGAGCGGCACGTCGACGGTGAAGCCCGGGCCGTCGTCGGCGATCTCGAACAGCACGCCGCTGGGCTCGCGGAAGTAGATCGAGTGGAAGTAGTGGCGGTCGATGATCCCCGATGTCGGCACCCCGGCGCCGCGCAGGTGCTCTTCCCAGCGGGGGTGGTCCGCGACCGTCGTGCCCCAGGCCACGTGGTGGACCGTGCCGGCGCTCTGTGAGCCCGGCAGCGTCGGGGCCGGGTCGTAGGCGATGGTGCTCCCGCGGCGCTCGCCGCGCAGCTCCCACAAACCATCGCCCGCGAGCGCGGCGCCGAGCACGCGCTCGAGCAGCGGCCGGCTGTGCTCCGGGTCGGCGCTGTATGCGCGCACCCCGTCGAAGCCTTGCAGGGCCGCCTCGGCCGGGATCTCCGGATGCTCCGCGGCCAGCGGGGCGTCCGGCGTGGCGTTGACGGCGAGCTCGTGTCCGAGGCCCTCGAAGTCGGCGAACCGCAGCCGCTCGCCGTCGCGCTCGGTCTCGATGCCCTCGCCGGCGAGCCGGCCGGCCCAGAAGTCCAGCGCGTCCGCACCGCCGACCCGCCAGACGATCCGGTGGACCATGCCCGCCCCTGGCCGCCCCGGGCTCGCGCGCGGGTACTCGAAGAACGTCAGCTCGGACCCCGGCCGGCCGAGCTCGTCGGCATAGAAGAGGTGGTAGACGCTCGGGTCGTCCTGGTTGACGGTCTTGGCCGTCAGCCGGAGGCCCAGCACGCGCGTGTAGAAGTCGACATTGCGGGCCGCGTCGCCGGTGATGGCCGTGATGTGGTGGATGCCCTCGAGCCGCATGGTTGTCCATACAACCATAGCGCGCGAGCGTCGGACTGTGCCGGGTGCCCACAGGGTATCCGCCGAAGTGTGCCCGAGGCGCTCGACCGACTCCTCGCCGCCGCTCCCGGACCCGTCGAGGGCACCCTGCGAATGGCGGCAGCGGCCGCCGCCGACGTGGCCCACGCCGTCGACGTTCTCGACACCCTCGACCGCGATGCGACGCCCACGGACCCGCTCGACGCGCGCGACCCCGAGTACATCCGCCAGACGCTCCCCGCCATGCGCTCGCTCTCCGACGTCTACTTCCGCGGCGACGTGCGGGGGCTGGAGAACATCCCCGCCGACGAGCCCGCCCTGCTGGTCGGTAACCACTCGGGCGGAACGCTGATCGCCGACACACTCGTCTTCGGACAGGCCTTCTACGACCACTTCGGACCCGAGCGCCGCTTCCACCAGCTCGCTCACGATCTCGTCTTGAAGGTTCCCGGCACGCGGGCGACGCTGTCGCGCTGGGGGACCATCCCGGCTTCGCCGGAGAACATGCGGCGCGCGCTCGGCCTGGGCGCGGCGCTGCTCGTGTACCCGGGCGGCGACCACGAGACCTACCGACCGTCGTGGCAGTCGAGCGATGTCGACTTCGCGGGGCGCACCGGCTTCGCCAAGCTGGCCCTCGAGCTGGGGACGCCGATCATCCCCGTGGTGGCCATCGGCGGCCAGGAGACCGCGCTCTTCCTCGGTCGTGGCCGGCGGCTCGCAAAGGCCCTGCGGCTCAGCCAGCTCTTGCGCCTGAAGGTGCTGCCCGTGCAGTTCGGCCCCCCGCTGGGCCTGACGGTGCTCGACCTGCCCGGTCGCATCCCGCTGCCCGCGAAGATCACCATCCGCGTGCTCCCGAGGCTCCACCTGCGGGAGCAGCTGGGCGACGACGCCGACGTCGAAGACGCCTATCGCCTCGTCACCGGCACGATGCAGGACACGCTCGACGACCTGTCGGCTGAGCGCGCTTTGCCGGTCATCGGCTAGGGCGAGGCGCGATCGCCTGGACCCCGGTCAGCTCGTGCCTCAGGATCAGCGACCGGATGCTGTCGGTCCCCTCGAACGTGAAGACGGCCTCCATGTCGGCGTGGTGGCGAGCGACGTCGAACTCGAGCAGGATCCCGACGGGCGTCAACACGAGCGCCTTCCTCGAGCTTGGGGGGACACGGCGAGCATCGAGTCGGAGGCGGCGATCATCGAGTCGGAGGCGGCGATCATCTCAGGCGCGCCGTGCCCCGACGGGCAGTCTTTCGGCCCGTCAAAGCGCGCGCAGCGCCGCGGTGGCCGCGGCGGCGACCACGACGCAGGCGATGATCGAGTCCCACCGCCACGCGACGACGCCGCCGGCGAGCACGCCCACCGTGTCGGCCCCGACGGCCAGTCGGGTTCCGTCCGCGAGGGCCTGGGTGACGACGAGCGCCGCGAGCAGCGCCGGTGCGAGCAGGACGACGACAGCCGTGAACCGGGCCGGCAGCTCGCGGCCGCCCAACGCGATCGGGCCCGCGGCCTTGATCGCCGCGGTCACGATGGCGCAACCCCCGATCACGACCACGGTCGTGCTCATCGCCGCGCCTCGACGCTCGCCCGTGCGGAGCGCTTGAGGCCGACGAGCGCGGCGAGGCTCGCGACGAGGATCGGCAGGCCCGGGGGAGCGATCGGGAGGAGGGCGAGGGCGATGATCGCGCCGAGCGCCGCGACCCCGCGGGCGCGGCCGTCGCGTGCCTCGTTCAGGAGCAGGGCGGCGAAGAAGGCCGGGTAGATGGCGTCGAGGCCGAGGGCGTCGGGGTCGCCCAGCACCCCGCCGCCGAGGGCACCGGCGGCGGTGCCGCCCACCCATCCCACGTACTGGATCGCGGTCGACCCGAAGAGCAGCCAGCGGTCGTAGCTGCCGTCGCCCCGAGCGGCCATCGCCCACGACGCGTCGACGACCGCCTGACCCTGGGCGGCGCGGCGCACGGGTCCGCCTGGCAGCGACGGGCCCAGCGCCGCGCCCATGGCGAGGAAGCGCGAGTTCATCAGCGCCGCGCCGACGACGGCGGCGCCGGCGCCGCCGCCCTGGGCCAGGATCGCGATGGCGGTGAACTGCGCCGAGCCTGCGAAGACGATCGCCGACATGACGATCGCCGCCGTCGCGGACAGCCCGGCCTGCAGGGCGACGACCCCGAAGGACATGGCGAGCAGCGCTCCCGCGATCGTGAACGGCAGCCCCGCGCGCACGCCCGCCCACAGCCGGGCGCCGCGGCTCGAGGTGGGGGCGCCGGCCGTGCGGTCGTCTTCGTCCACGGCACAATGTTGCCAATGACCTACCTCCCCGCCTCCGATCGCTATGACCCGATGCCCTACCGCCGCTGCGGGCGCTCGGGGTTGGAGCTCCCCGCCATCTCGCTCGGCCTCTGGAACAACTTCGGCGACGACCGGCCCATGGATGGCTGCCGCGCGATCGTGCGGCGCGCCTTCGACCTCGGGATCACCCACTTCGACCTGGCCAACAACTACGGCCCGCCGCCGGGCTCCGCCGAGCGGACCTTCGGGCGCATCCTGCGCGAGGACCTTGCCGCGCACCGGGACGAGCTGGTCGTCTCCACGAAGGCGGGCTACGACATGTGGCCGGGGCCCTACGGGGAGTGGGGGTCGCGCAAGTACCTGCTGGCCAGCCTCGACCAGAGCCTGGCGCGCATGGGCCTCGAGTACGTCGACATCTTCTACTCGCACCGCTTCGATCCCGACACGCCGCTGGAGGAGACCCTGGGCGCGCTCGACACCGCGGTCCGACAGGGCAAGGCGCTGTATGCCGGCGTCTCCTCCTACTCCGCAGAGCGCACCTCCGCAGCCGCGCGGATCCTGCGCGGGCTGGGCACGCCCCTGCTCATCCATCAGCCGTCCTACTCGCTGCTCAACCGGTGGATCGAACGCGATCTGCTCGACGTCCTCGATGCCGAGGGCATCGGCTGCATCGCCTTCTCCCCGCTCGGCCAGGGGATGCTCACCGACCGCTACCTCGACGGGATCCCCGAGGACTCGCGCGCCGCCAAGGGGACGTTCCTCAAGCGCGAGTACCTGTCCGATGAGAACCTCGCGCGCGTGCGCGCGCTCAACGAGATCGCGGCCGGTCGCAGCCAGTCGCTGGCGCAGATGGCGATCGCCTGGACGCTGCGCGACCCACGCGTGACCTCAGGGCTGATCGGCGCCAGCAGCGTCGAACAGCTCGAGGACAGCCTCGGCGCGCTGGAGCACCTCGACTTCGCCAACGACCAGCTGGCCCAGATCGACCGCCTGGCCGTGGACGCCGGCATCAACCTGTGGGCCGCCTCGAGCGACGCCTGACCTGGAAGCGCAACGCGACACCCGCGCAAGAGAAGGGCCCCGCGTGAAGCGGGGCCAAGGGTGCCATCGAGCTCGTGAACTTCGCCCGAGCACGAGGCGGCCCTCGCGTCGGATTGTCGCGTTTCGCCTTCAATTGCCCGGCGACCGATCAGAGGCACCTGCCGGACGGCTCGCCCGTCTG
>DASQFQ010000238.1:0-37705 GCA_035633075.1 Solirubrobacteraceae bacterium
GGACCTGCTGGAGATCAAGCTGTTCAACGTGCGCGGGGAGGAGCTCGCGCGCGAGTCGCTCTACGCGGAGGAGGGCGACGACGAGTAGCCGTTCGGCTCGCGCAGACGCGGCCCTGGCCCGCGGGCTCCTTGGGCGGGTCGCGCTCGAGGTCGTCGAGCGGCGCCCGGAGGGCGGCAGAGCGCGCTCAGACGCGGCGCGAGGTCGGCACCCGCTCGGCCACCTCGGCGTCGGTAAGCGGGAAGTGGCAGGCCGCCATGTTCCCGCCCTCCTTCTCCTCGAGCTCAGGCGCCTTCTCGCGGCAGACGGCCTGCGCCTTCCAACAGCGCGTATGGAAGCGGCAGGCGGGCGGCGGGTTCGTCGGAGAGGGCACGTCGCCGGTGAGGATCTGGCGCTTCTTGGTGGCCGCCAGTTCGGGGTCGGCCACCGGGACCGCGGACATCAGCGCGCCGGTGTAGGGCATCCGCGGGTGGGAGTAGAGCTGTTCGGAGGTCGCGAGCTCGACGATCCTGCCCAGGTACATGACGGCCACGCGGTCGCACATGTGGCGCACCACGGAGAGGTCGTGGGCGATGAAGATCAGCGTCAGGCCCAGGTCGCGCTGCAGGTCGCGCAGCAGGTTGAGCACCTGCGCCTGGATCGAGACGTCCAGCGCGGACACCGGCTCGTCGGCCACGATCAGCTTCGGCTTGAGCGCCAGCGCGCGCGCGACGCCGATCCGCTGGCGCTGGCCGCCGGAGAACTCGTGCGGGTAGCGGTTGTAGTGCTCGGGGTTGAGCCCGACGGTGTCCATCAGGTCCTGCACCGCGCGCTTGCGCTCGCCCTCGCCCGTGTTGAGCTTGTGGATCCTGAACGGCTCGCTGATGATCGCGCCGACGGTTCGCCTCGGGTTCAGCGACGAATACGGATCCTGGAAGATCATCTGCATCTCGCGCCGCAGTGGCTTGACATCGCGGGCCTTGAGCTCGGCGATCTCGCGCCCCTCGAAGCGGATCGAGCCCGAGGTCGGCTCCATCAGGCGCAGCAGCAGCCGCGCGGTCGTCGACTTGCCGCATCCGCTCTCGCCGACGATGCCCAGCGTCTCCCCCCGCATCACGTCGAATGACACCCCGTCGACCGCCTGCACGGCGGCGACCTGGCGCGAGATCAAGAACCCGCTGGTGATCGGGAAGTGCTTGACGAGGTCGCGCACCTCCATCAGCGGCTCACCGCCGCCGGGCGGACGGTCCTGCTCGTCCTGACTCACCGGGACGGTCATCGGGAGGTGTCCGCCATCGGGACCGCGGCGCGGGCGTCTTGAGGAGACGCCCCAGAGGCCAGGCGGCGCCAGAGGTCGCGTCGCACCTCGGCGGCCAGCAGACACGCCACCGAGTGCTCGGCGCTGCCGTCGACCGGCTCCAGCGTGGGATCGACGCGCGTGTGCGCCTCCCGGACAAACGGGCAGCGCGGGTGAAAGGAGCAGCCCGAGGGCCGGTTGATGAGCGAGGGTGGGCGCCCCTCGATCGGCACGAGCTCCTCCTCGCGGGCTGTGTCGAGGTGGGGGATCGAGCGCAGCAGCCCCCAGGTGTAGGGATGCTCGGGTGCCCTGAACAGCTTCTTCGTCGGCGCCCGCTCGACGATCCGCCCGGCGTACATGACCGCGATCTCGTCGGTCATCTCGGCCACGACGCCGAGGTCGTGAGTGATGATGATCACCGCGGTGCCCGTCTCCCGCTGGAGGCGCGAGAGGAGGTCGAGGATCTGCGCCTGCACGGTCACGTCGAGCGCCGTGGTGGGCTCGTCGGCGATGATCAGCTTGGGCTCGTTGATGAGCGCCATCGCGATCATGGCGCGCTGGCGCATGCCGCCCGAGAACTGGTGCGGGTACGCGTCCACGCGCGAGCGCGGCTCGGGGATGCCCACGACCTGCAGCATCTCGATCGCGCGCTCCTTGGCCGCCTTGGCAGACGTGTCGTGATGGGCACGCACCGCCTCGACCAGCTGGTCCCCGATGCGGTAGAACGGGTGCAGCGACGAGAGCGGGTCCTGGAAGATCATCGCGATGTCCTCGCCCCTCACCGCCCTCAGTTCGGCGTCCGGCATCGCGAGCAGGTCGCGCCCGTCGAAGGTCACCTGCCCGGTGAAGCTGGCGTTCTTCGCCCGGGTCAGGCCGAGGACGGTGAGGTTGCAGACGCTCTTGCCGGACCCCGACTCCCCGACGATGCCAAGCGCCCGGCCGGGGTCGACTGAGAACGAGACCCCGTCGACGGCTTGCACGACCCCGTCGTCGGTATCGAAGCTCACCTTCAGGTCGCGCACCTCTAGCAGGGCCATGGCTAGTAGCGCACCCGCGGGTCGAGGAACGCGTACACGACGTCGACGATCAGATTCAAGATGATGATGAAGAACGCCCCGAAGAGCACCGTGCCCTGGACGATCGGCAGGTCGCCTCGAAGGATCGCATCGTAGGCGAGCCGGCCGACGCCGGGGATGTTGAACACCGACTCGGTGAGGATCGCGCCGCCGAGCAGGATCCCGAGGTCGAGGCCGAGCACCGTGACCACCGGCGTGATGGCGCTGCGGACCCCGTGACGCACGATCACACGCCGCTCGGAAAGTCCCTTCGCGCGGGCCGTGCGGATGTAGTCCTCGCCGAGCACGTCGAGCAGCGACCCCCGCAGCAGCCGCGAGTAGACCGCGGCGAACGAGGCGGCCAGCACGAACCACGGCAGGACCAGCGACCTCAGCCACGTCACCGGATCCTCGGAGAACGGCACGTAGGCCCCCTGCCCCCCGAGGAACTGCAGGCCGAAGACGCCGAAGTCCGGCGCGAAGAGGTAGAGGGCGACGAGCCCCAGCCAGTACACGGGCGCCGAGATGGCGACCAGCGACAGGCCGATCGAGACCCGGTCGAAGAGCGACCGGTGCCTGACCGCAGAGATGACCCCGATCGACAGCCCGAACGTGAGCCATACGATCACGCCGCCGATGGCCAGCGAGATCGTGGCCGGGAGGTTCTCGAAGAGCTGGTCGAGCACATCCCTGTTGGTCTGAAAGCTGCGGCCGAAATCCTGGAAGGCGAACACGCGGTAGATGTAGTCGCCGAACTGGACGATCTTCGGGCGGTCGAGCCCGAGGTCGACCCGGATCCGCTCGATGACCTCGGGTGTCGGCTGCCGGCCCGCGCGCAGCGCCGCCGGGTCGGTCGACGGGAAGACGTTGAAGATGACGAAGGTGACCGCGCTGACCAGGATCAGCAGCAGCACCATGCCGAAGAGGCGGCGAGTGATGTAGCGGGCCATGACGGTGACGAGTCATGCCTCGCCGGCCCGCTGCACGGAGCGACGGGCCGGCGCGGCGCGATGTGGAGCGGAACCTACCTCAGCGAGGTGAAGTTCCAGTCCCAGGTGGTGGAGTAACCGTTCTGCACGGCGCGGACGTTCGGCGAGGCGACGACCGCCTGGTAGTCCCACATGTAGGGGATGATCGGCGCTTGGGCCATGATCAGCTTGTTGACCTCGGCCCAGCTCTTCGCCCGCGGCCCCGGCTCGGTCTCGAGCTTGGCCTTCTCGATCGCCTGGTTGACCTCGGGGACGTCGAGCTCGGGCCAGTTCGAGTTGCCCGTCTCGGGGATGTTGTTCCCGTTGAACGTCGGGTCCAGCATCACCTGGGGGTCGGAGAAGTCCAGCAGCCAGCCAACGGATGGGCAGACGTTCACCTCGGACTTCGGCACGTTGCAGAACTTGGTGAACATCGTGTCGCGGGTGACCAGGCGGAGCTTGGTCTTGAAGCCCAGCTCGTTGAGCTGCTGCTCCGTGATCTGCGCGATCGACTTCTCCGGCTCGGCACTGTCGGCGACGATCAGGAGCTCCTCATTGCCCCCGTACTTGCCGGTCGAGGAGCCGGCCTTCTTGAAGTACTCCGCGCTGAGGGTGCGGTCGCCCTCCGGCTTGGCGAGCCAGTCGAACTCCTTCGAGTAGCCGTCGATGCCGTTTGACTCCTCGAAGCCCGCCATGCCGGGCGGGATCAGGCCCTGGGCGATCGGCCCGAGCGCCTCGCCGCCGCGCTGCTGGCGCACCGCGTTGCGGTTGAAGCCGGCGATCACGGCCTTGCGGACGTTGAGGTCGTCGAACGGCGGGCGGCTCGTGTCCATCGAGATGATGCGCCAGCCGCCGCCCGGGACGGCCGAGAGCTCCTTCTTGTTGCTCTGCAGCAACCGCTTGAGCTGGTTGGCGGGCGGCTCGATCTCACCCGAGGCCAGGCTCTTGCCCGACAGGATGCGGCGGGTCGCCACGGCCGTGTCCTCGTTGCCGCCGCGGATGTCGACCGCGTCCAGGAACGCCGGACGGAAGTCGTCCACCGCCGCGTAGTCGGGGTTGCGGACGATGCTGATGCGCTTGCCGGCGACGTAGCCGGTCTGCTTGCCCTGCGCGTCGCTCTCGACCTTGTAGGGCCCGGTGAACACGGCGTACTGCTCGCCGTAGGTCGACGGGTTCTTCTCGTCGTACTTCTGCGCGAACTCCTTCGGCACCGGGATCGAGATCGGCATCGCGAGCGCGCCGGCGAGCGCCGCACCCGTGCCCTGGCTGAGCTTGAAGACGATCGTCTGGTCGTCGGGCGTCTCGATGCCCTCGATCTCCTGGTAGTCGCCCGGCTTCTTCGGGGCGCCGATCAGGTCGCCGAAGTACACGCGCGCGTAGCCGTTGGCCACGTTGGCGGTGAAGGCCCGCTCGATCGCGTACTTGACGTCCTTGGTGGTCACCTCGCGCTTCACCGGCTCGGAGAACATCACGCCCTTCTTGATCTTGACGGTGACGGTCCTGCCGTCCGCGGCGATCTCGGAGTCGCCCTCGGCGAGATCCGGCACCGGCTTGGACGTGTCACCGGGCAGGTACGCGTACAGGCCGCGATGCAGCGTGTTCATGATGCCGATGGCGTACGTGTAGTACGTCTTGCCGGGGTCCATGTAGTCCACGTCGCCCGCGGAGAGGACGGTGAGCTTGCCGCCCTTCTTGCCGCCCTCCTCCGGGTTCGTCCGGTTGTCGGCCGCCGAGCCCTTGAAGAGCTGGTCGGTGACGCTGCCACCCCCGTCACCGCTGGTGGCCGGCGTGCCTCCGCCCTTCTCGCTCTCGCTCCCGCCGCATGCGGCGAGCAGGAGCGCGGCCCCGAGCGCTGCGAGCGCCACTAGCCTCCTCAACAAGGACCTTGACATGGACTTTGTCCTTTCGTCGGTGTTAACTGCGAAACGAGATGCGTGCCGGGCTCATCGGCGACGCGGGTCGAGAGCGTCCTGCAGGCCGTCGCCGATCAGGTTGAACGCCAGTACGGTGAGGAGCAGGGCGACGCCCGGGAAGAGCATGAACCACCAGGCGTCGGGGAAGAGGCTGGTCGCTTCGGCGATCATCGCGCCCCATGATGGGGTGCCCGCCCCGACTCCCACGCCGAGGAACGAGAGCGCCGCCTCGAGCAGGATGTTGGCGGGGATCAGGAGAGAGGAGTAGACGATCAGGGGCGCGACGAGGTTGGGGAGCACCTCGCGGAGGATGATCCGGGTGTCGGAGGCGCCGAGCGACCGGGCCGCCTCGACGAACTCCTTCTCGCGCAGGGACAGCACCTGTCCGCGCACGATCCGGGCGATGTAGGTCCAGTTGATGATCGCGATCACCATGATCACGACGGGCAGGCCGGGCTGGATGAGGCCGCTGAAGCAGCCCTTGGCGCCGGAGCACGCCGCCGCCAGCCCGAGCCCGAGCAGCAGGATCGGGAAGGCGAGCACGACGTCCGTGAGGCGCGAGAGCGCTGTGTCCACCCAGCCGCGGTAGAAGCCGGCCAGCAGGCCTACGGCCACGCCGATGAACACCGCGATGCCGGTCGCGATCAGCGCCACCTCCAGGGACACGCGCGAGCCGTAGACCGTGCGGGAGAAGATGTCGCGCCCGATCCGGTCGACTCCGAAGGGGTGTGCGGCGGAGGGCCCGCTCGGAGATCCGAACAGGTCGAGCGCCTCCGAGCTCTGGACGCGCGGACCCGGCGTCCCGGCCACGCTCACGATCGCCGGCGCGAAGATCGCAAGGAAGATCAGCGCGACGATGAACGCCAGCGCCGTCATCGCCACCTTGTCGCGGCGCAGGCGGCGCCAGAACAGCTGCAGGGGCGACCGCGCGATGTCGGTCCGCGCCGTGACGAGGATCTCGGCGGAGTTCGGTCCTTGTTGGAGCAGCTCAGGCGTGCCGGTGCTCATGCGCAGGCCTTTCGGCTGCTCGATGCCGCTGTGTTCAGTGCGGTCCCTCCTCCGAGCGCGCGGAATGCGCGAGCGGCACGTTGTCCCCCCCAGGGTCGGAGGAAATCTACTACGCCGAGCGCGAGAAACCTGCCATCTGACGCACCGCGGGGTGAGGAGCACACACTGTGTGCGCTGAGCCCGGCCGCAGGTCTACTGCCTCCGCTGGATCAGCCGGAGGTCGGCTTCCGGGCGCAGGACGCTCGGCGAGCGCGCCTCTCCCGCCCGCCGGCAGGGCCTCGGGTAGGCGAAGGTGGCACTGCGCAGGTGGTCACACCCCGGGCGGAGGTCGTCTTCCGCGCCGGTAGAGGCGATCGAGGCGAGCGACTGCGGCTCACCCGTGCGCACGGCGGGAGCGAGCGCACCGGGCACGCCCGCCGCGAGGATCAGCGCGGCGGCGGCGGCCACGGCTCCGCGTTCCAGCAGCGCGACACGGCGCCGGCGGGCGCGCACGAGGCGTTCGGCCGCGGCGACGATCTCGTCGCCGAGCCGGCTCAGGTCGGGCGGAAGCGGGTCAGGCACGCGTTAACCGTATGTTCCGAGCGGCGCCGGCATGTCACGGCAGCGCTCGCGCGGGTTCAATGGGGCCACAACGCAGCCAGAACCGGCCCCACAGCACAACCAACCGTTTCGTGGAGTCCTACGCGCCGCGCCTGTGGTCGCGCCGGCGTCGCTCCATGGGCATGACAGCATGCGTTCGCTGCGATCCTGGGGGCGGCGACGGTCACGCACTCGTGTCGGCGCGCGTACGTACTGCCGCGGACGGCAGGGGGTTGGCGAAGGCACCGGCGGGGGAATCTCCGCATTCCCACCCTCAACAGAAAGGGGCGAACGCTCGATGAGCATCGTCACCATCCTGATCGTCATCGTCGTCGTGCTGCTGGTCCTCGGCCTCCTCGGCCGCGGACGCTTTTGACGGGTGCACCATGGGTAAGCCCTCAGACATGCGGCTGCCAGGTGGCGGCTGACAGAGAGGAGAGAGTCTGTGGCATGGGTCCTGATCATCATCCTGCTGATCGTTGTGGCGGCTGCCGCCGTGGTGATCGTCCGCCAGCGGCGCTCTCAGCAGCTTCAGGAGGGCTTCGGCCCGGAGTACGGTCGCACTCTGGCCGACCGGGGCGACCGACGCGAGGCCGAGGCCGAGTTGCGTGAGCGGCGTGAGCGACATGAGCAGCTCGAGATCCGTGAACTCGAGCCGGATGTGTGGGAGCACTACGCCGACCGGTGGCGAGCGGTGCAGCGCGCCTTCGTCGACCAGCCCGCTGCGGCGGTCGGCGAGGCCGACGCGCTCGTGAGCGAGGTGATGCGCGAGCGGGGTTATCCCATCGAGGATGACTTCGACCGGCGCGCGGCAGACATCTCGGTCGAGCACCCGGTCGTGGTCGAGAACTACCGCTCTGCCCACGAGATCTCCGGGCGCGCCAACCGCAGCGAGGCGAGCACCGAAGACTTGCGCCAGGCGATGATCCACTTCCGGGAGCTCTTCGACGAGCTGCTCGGTGTCCAGGATCAGCCGCGCGGCGAGACGCCCGAGGACAACAACCAGGAGACGCAGTCATGAGCCGCCCAGACGAACCGCTATCCACCCGCGACCTCGCCTCATCCCCCGCCGAGCATCGAGGCGAGCCGGATGCGCAGGACAGCCGCCAGGACCCCGAGACGGGTGCCCGCGACGACGACGCGACGTCCGTGGCTGAGGCTACGCCCGCCTCTCCCTCGACGGATGACGCCGTCCAGCCCCGAGGGGAACGCGACGCGAACGTCACGGAGCCCGGCGCTGAGGCTTCGGCAGAGCTGGCCGAGCCGGCCGCGGAGCCCGCGCCGGACGACGGCCAGGCTCCGCTGCTCGCGGAGCACGAGGGCGCGGAGCTCGGCAGCCGTTGGGAGTCGATCCAGGCCACCTTCGTAGACGATCCCCGCCGCGCGGTCGAGGAGGCCGACGGACTCGTCGCCAACGTCATGCAACAACTGGCCGACGGCTTCGCGCGCGAACGCGAGACCCTCGAAGGCCAATGGAGCCGTGGCGAAGACGTCTCGACTGAAGACCTGCGGGTAGCGCTGCAGCGCTACCGCTCGTTCTTCCAGCGGCTCCTGTCCGCCTAACGACGCCGACGGACGTACTGAATCGAGCTCCCATCGCTGAACCCCGCGGCGCGTATCCTTGCCGAGGTGTTCAGCGCGGGACCATCGTCGGGAACATTCAGCGGGAACGTCGGGACCAAAATTTTCCAGGTACTTTGCGGCGCACACCGTCTGCCCCGATAGCTCAGCCGGATAGAGCGACTCCCTCCTAAGGAGTAGGCCCCTGGTTCGAATCCAGGTCGGGGCGCTTCAGGCGTAGAGCCGAACCCCGGGCGTTTGGCCTCGAACGTCAGCGCCTCGCTGTCCGGGCGGCACGACCAGGCGACGAGAGGGCCACTCGCATCCACCGGGACATGGCGGCCTACTACGCCGACCTCGCACTCATCACTTCCAGACGCCCTTGCTCAGGTGATCAGCCGTCAGTGCCAAGGATCACGGTTCGATCATCAAGACCGATGAGCAGTACGACGGCCTGCGCAGGAAGGGCATGCGTCAGCGCCGCCGCGGCGGCAGCGCCCACCAGGCGCGCAGCCGTCCGCGCCACCCCAGACCGGCGGCCAGCTCGCGGCGGAACACGCGCCGCTGCTCCGCCGTCGGGCCGCTGTCGTCCGGGCCGTAGCGGGCGGCGCGCAGGGCCGTCAGGTAGGCGCTGCCCTCGCGCCTGGCGCCGAGCCGCCGCTCGAGCTCGAACAGCGTCGTGCCCGGGGCGAGCGGGCGCCCGGCGCGGCGCAGCGCGACGACGAGGTCGGCAACCGCGCGGTCCGCGCGGTCCGCGCGTGCGAGCTGGGGGCGGGCCCGGGCGTGCCGCCGCAGCACGAGCGCCAGGGCCGCGAGTAGCACGAGCAGCAGCGCGCCGCCGCCCACAGTGAGCAGCACGGCGCCGGGCCCGCCATCACCTCTGCTCGCTCCTGCCGCGGCCGCGGGGCCGGGCTGGTCGAGCTCACCGCGCGCGCCCACGGGGTCGCGCGCTCCGCGGGCGCCCCCGGCGCCGGCCGCGTCCGCCGCGGAGTCGGTCGTCCCAGTCTCGCCCGGGGCGTTGATCGCGGCGATCAGCGAGCGCGCGGGGGTGCCCGCCGGCGTGGGGTCGAACGTCACCCAGCCGATGCCGTCGAACCACGCCTCGACCCACGAATGGGCGTCGCGGTCGCGCACGACCCACTCACCCTGGCGGCGGCGGAAGCCGCCCGGCGAAAAGCCCGTGGCGACGCGCGCGGGCACGCCGCCGAGGCGCAGCAGAAGCGCCATCGCCCCCGAGAAGTGCTGGCAGTAGCCCGCACGCCCGGTGAACAGGAAGTGGTCGAGCGGGACCTCGCCGGCGCCTGCCGGCGCTGGGCGCTCGTCGTACCGGAAGTCGCGGTCGAGGAACGCGTCGACGCGGCGCACGAACTCGTACGGGGTGCGCGCGCCGCGCTTGAGCCGCTGCGCGAGCCGCCACGTCCGCCAATAGGGCGAGTTGCGCAGCGCGGGCACGCCTGGCCGGCTCGTCCCGCGGCGCTCGTTCTGGGCCAGCGGCTGTCCCCTGGCCGCGAACGGCCGCAGCTTGAGCCGCATCGCGGTGACGGGCCGGCGCGTGTCGTCGGGCGGGGGCGGCTCGGCAAGTAGCAGTGGCAGCACGAGCTCGAGCGCGTCGCCCTGCTCGCCACGGGACCCGCTGCTCGCGGCGGCCAACTGGACGGGGTTGGGGCGCGGCGCGTGGAAGCGCACGCTGTAGGAGTCGCCCGCCTCGAGCTCGGCGTCGGCCTGCCAGGTGCCGGGCGAGAACGTCGGCGACGCGCGCCGCGACCCGGCGTCGACCGCGACGGTCGTCCCCGCGCCCGCGAGCTCCTCGCCGCGCAGGGCGCGGACGGTCACGCGCGCGGTCGCCGTCCACCCCGCGCGCGTGTCCCAGTCCTCGTCGAGATCGGCCTCCGGTTCGGAGCCGAAGGGGTCGGGCACGCCGCGCCGCAGCCACTGCCGGCCGTCGAAGTCCTCCAGGTTCTCGAGCTTCCAGTAGTGCGGGCGGGGCGTGCTGATGCGCAGCATCTCGCGGCCCTCACGCTTCCAGGTCAGCGGCCCGTAGGAGTGCTCCCAGTCGAAGCGCATCGACGCCGGCGTGCCGAGCCCCTCCGCCCAGGTACGGTAGTCGAACCACGGGTCCTCGCGGTCGGCCGCCGCGCTCAGCGGCAGCGCGCCAGCGAGCGCGAGCCCGCCCAGCACCGCGACGCCGATCCCCGGGCGCAGGGGCAGCCGCTCGAGCCACAGGAAGCAGACGGTCAGCGCCGCGAGCGCGGCGCCGAGCGCGAGCGAGCGCGGCGAGCCGATCGCGGTGACCGGCGTCGCGACGAGGACGAGCAGGACCGCGAGCGCGAAGAACGGATAGCCGCGTTCCTCGGCGCGCGGCCAGCCGGCCAGCGACGCGGCCAGCGTAACGAGCAGCGCGCCGCCGAGGCGCAGCGTGACGTCCGGCCACGGGTCGAAGCCGCCGTAGGGCAGCGTGACGCCGCTGAGCGTTTCCAGGCCGCGGCTGATGCCCGCGCTCAGCTCGGGCCAGCGGGCCGGGGCGAGCAGCCGCGGCTCGAGCCCCGAGGCGAGCGCGGCGAGCACCAGCCCGAGGGCGGCTGCGAGGGCGGCCGCGGAAACCCGCGCCGGCGCCGGCAGGCGCCCGGCGGCGGCGACGGTCTCGCCGGCGAGCACGGCGGCGAGCACCCACGCGATCGCCTCCCCCAGCCCGCCGCCCTCGAGCATCCGCGCCCACTCGGCGGCGCCGAGCGTGGCCAGCAGGGCGAAGCCCAGCGTCCGGGCGAGGGGCGCGGGCAGAAGCGCGGCGGGGCGCCGTGCGGTCGGCACACCGAAAGCATGCCCTACGCGCGAGTGACCCGGCCCGGGCGGGCGAACCCGGCGGTTTCCTTAGGCGCGATCGGGCCTGTCCGGGTAGATGTCGTCGATCGTGGCGAGCGCCTCGTAGGGTGCGCCGCCGGCCGCCGCGTCGATCGCCTCGGCGCCCCCCGCCAGGCGGTCGAGGATGGCAACCACGCCGCAGACCTCGAGCCCGGCCTCGCGCACCGCCTCGATCGCCTGGACCGTCGAGCCGCCGGTGGTGACGACGTCCTCGACGACCAGGCAGCGCTCCCCGGGCTCGAGGTCGGGCCCCTCGATGCGGCGCTGCAGCCCGTGCGCCTTGGTCTCCTTGCGCACGAAGAAGGCCTTGACCTCGGCGCCACCGGCGAGCGCGGCGCAGGCCGGCGTGTCGGCGCCCATCGTCAGGCCGCCGACGGCGGTCGCCCCCAGCCGGGCGGCGTGGCCGGCGACGAGCTCGGCCAGAGCGCGGAACCCGGCCGGGCGCAGGACGGCCCGCTTGGCGTCGACGTAGTACTGCGCGGTGCGGCCCGAGGTGAGCGTGACCTCTCCGACGATCAGCGCGTGGCGGCGGAGCTCGTCGATGAGGGCCTCGCGCGCGGACATGGGGTGCGCGGATCCTAGGAGGTCAGGTCAGGCGAGCGCGCCTGACGACCGCGGTGCCGACGGCCAGGCAGGCCGCGGTGCTCGCCACCACCACCGCGGCGAAAGCGGCCGGCGGCAGCGACTTCGTCGCCCCGAGGGAGATCGAGTTGTTGATCGCGTGCAATGCGATGCAGGGCAGCAGCGACCCCGTGCGCCAGAACAGCAGGCACAGCGCCAGCCCGAGGATGATCAGGACCACGACGGTCTTGAGCGGCGAGCCCGCGACGTGGACCAGCCCGAAGATCGTGCCCGTGACCAGCGCGCCCCACCAGGGGCCGATGCGACCGGCGAGCACGTTGAACATGAAGCCGCGGAAGAAGAACTCCTCCGCGAGCGGAGCGGCGAACGCGAGCAGCGCGCCGTAAGCGATCAGCGCCGTCAGCGACTGCTCGTCCTTGAGGTCGCGCGTGAGCTCCTGCTCCTGGGGCTCCCCCACGATGCTCAGGTAGAGGAGCGTGAGGATCCAGAAGCCCGCGAACGTCACCGCCATCCACCCCACGGCCGGCCAGAACGGGGTCCGGCGCAGCCCGAAGGCGGCGGGCGGCAGCCCGCGAGCCCACAACGACGCGAACAGGAGCACCGATCCGACGAGCGCCAGGTCCTGGACGAGCGTCGCCGAGATCACGAGGCCGGGCGGCCCGTCGACGGTGACCTTGCCCCCGCCCGCCTCGATGCCCGCCCCGATGATCAGGTAGGCGAAGGTGGCGACGACGAAGGCGGCGATCATCGCGGCCAGCGGCGCCCACGGGGGGACCGCGGCCAGGCCGGGCGGCGGGGGCGGGGATGCGGAGAAGGGGGGGACGTTGGCTGCGACGCCCTCGGGGAGCTCGGGCCGTGGTGGCGGCGACCCGGGGTGCTGGTAAGGGGGCGGCGGGACGCTCGTCATCGGCTGGCGTTCAGGTTACGCACAGAGCGCCGGCAGCTCGGCCAGCGAGGCGATGACGCGCACGCCCGGCGGCGGCGCGGCGCCGCTCCCGCGATCGATGAGGATCGGCTCGAGCCCGGCGGCGAGGGCACCCTCCACGTCGGCGCCCACCTCATCGCCGACGTGCCAGGCCGCGTCCGGCGCCACCCCGACGAGCGACAGCGCGCGCTCGAATATCGCCGGGTCGGGCTTCGCCGTCCCCGCCTCGGCCGAGGACAGCGCCGCGTCGAGCATCTCGGCGAGGCCGGTCGCCGCGAGCTGGTCGTGCAGGGAGACGTCCCAGTTGGAGACCGCCACCAGCCGCAGGCCCCGCGCGCGCAGGGCCCGCAGCGCCGGGGGGGCGTCCGGGTAGGCGCGGAAACGGATCGCCGCCAGGAGCGCGTCGGTCAGCAGCTCGAGCTCGAGCTCGGCCGGCGGCAGTGCGTCGCGTAGCACGGCGGCGCAGCGCCGACGCAGGTCGGCGAGGGCCGCGCGGTCGCCGCCTTCGTGGAGGTGCGCGCGGTAATAGGCGATCTCGGCAGCGACCGCGCGCTCGGCCTCCGCCTCGCTCACCTCCAACCCGAATCTCTTGCGCAGCGCCTCGCGCAGGCGCGGGGCGGGCGGCTCGAGCGCCATCAGGGTGCCAAGGGCGTCGAAGGTGACGGCTTCAATAGGGTGCGCCTGCATGCCGGCGGGCACTGTACGGACCCCCCTCGCCGACTTCTGGGCGGACAACTCCGACGTCGTCACCGCGGCGCTCTCGATCGCACTCGCCGTGGCGCTCGCCACGGCGCTGGACCGCTGGCTGGGCCGGCGCGGGCGCCGCTTCGCCGAGAGCGTGACCCGCGGGCATATCGACCCCGTGCTCGACACGCGCCTGCGCTTCGTGCGGCGGCTCCTCTACGCGGCGATCGTCCTCGTCGGCGCGGCCGTCGCGCTGTCGCAGTTCACGGGCCTGAGCCGTCTCGCAGCCAGCGTGCTCGCCTCGGGCGCGATCGCCGCGGCCATCGTCGGCTTCGCCGCCCGCCAGACGCTCGCCAACGTCGTGGCGGGGATCATGCTCGCCGTGTCGCAGCCGCTGCGCGTCGGCGACTGGGTCACCTTCGAGGGCGAGTACGGGGTCGTCGAGGACGTGCGGCTCAACTTCACGATCCTGCGCACAGCCGCAGACCAACGCGTGATCATCCCCAACGAGAAGCTCGCCGCCGGCGTCCTGCGCAACGACACGCTGCTCTCGGACCGCGTTGGACTCGACGTCGCGATCTGGCTTCCGCCGGAGACGGATGCCGGCCGTGCCGTGAGCGCGCTCGAGGAGGAGACGCAGAGCAGCGTCGCCGTGGCCGAGGCGGTGCCGTGGGGCGTGCGGCTCGCGGTCGGCGGGGACCCCGTCCCGCCGCCCCAGCGGGCCCAGCGGGAGGCCGAGCTGCGGGCCCAATGCCTGCGGCGGCTGCGCGCCGAGGGGCTGCTTCCCGCCGAGGAACAAGGGATCGCGCCCTCCTAGGCGAATCCTCCTCGCGACTACCATTCGAGGACCCGATGAGCCGGTCGCAACGGATCAGACGACATCGCCGCGGCCGCGGTCGCCCGGTCAGCAAGGCCTTCCTCGCCGCCACGGTGGTCGGGACCCTGGGCTTGCTCGGCGTGCTGTCGGCGATCGGCTACGTCGTCTCTATCGCCGCCTCCGCGCCCCCGCTGAACTCGCTCAAGCCCCGCGACCTCGGTTCGGCCTCGGAGGTCCGCGCCGCCGACGGCACTCGCCTGGGCTTCATCCAGTCCCACGAGCTGCGCCGGCCCGTGCAGGGCTCACACATCCCCAAGACGCTCAAGGACGCCACCGTCGCGATCGAGGACCAGCGCTACTACCACCACAAAGGCGTCGACTACACGGGCGTCGTGCGCGCCGCGCTGAAGAATCTCACCAACCGCAAGACGGTCCAGGGCGGCTCGACCATCACGATGCAGCTCGTGCGCAACCTCTACATCACCCGAGAGCGCACCTACCAGCGCAAGATCCGCGAGGCCAAGCTCGCCGAAGAGCTCGAGAACGAGCACACGAAGACGTGGATCCTCGACAAGTACCTCAACACGGTGCCCTTCGGGACCATCGGGGGGCAGACCGCGGTCGGCGCGCAGGCGGCGGCGCGCATGTACTTCGGCAAGGACGTCGCCGACCTCAAGCTGCATGAGGCGGCGCTGCTGGCCGGGCTGCCGCAGGCGCCGTCCACCTACTCGCCGGTCCGCGCCCCCGAGAAGGCGGAGGCGCGGCGCAACGAGGTCCTTCGCAAGATGGCCGAGATCCACGTGATCACGCCCGAGACCGCGGCCGGGGCGATCCGCAGGCCGCTCGACGTCAATCCCTCGCGCTACTTCACGGGCCGGCGCGAGAGCTACTTCTTCGACTTCGTCAAGGACGAGCTGATCAAGCAGTACGGCGCCAAGACGGTGCGCCAGGGCGGCCTGCGGGTGGACACGACCATCGACCTCAAGAAGCAGCAGGCAGCCCGCAGTGCGATCAACGGGCGGCTGGCGGGGATCGGGCCGTCGTCGGCGATCGTGACCATCGATCCGCGCAAGGGCTACATCAAGGCGATGGCCTCCTCCGCCGACTACGGCAAGTCCAAGTTCAACCTCGCGGCCCAGGGCCACCGCCAGCCCGGCTCCACGTTCAAGGTGATGGTGCTGATGACCGCCCTGCGCAGGGGCGTGGACCCGCGCTCGACGACCTACAGCTCGCACAAGCTCGCCAAGGGCTGGCTCAAGGAGGCGCCCGACTACGAGGTCAAGACATACGACGGGAGCCAGGGCGGCCGGATGGACCTCGTCAAGGCGACGCTGAAGTCCGACAACACGGTCTACGCCCAGCTGATCGCCGACCTCGGCCCCGAGGAGGTCAAGCGCACCGCATACGACATGGGCATCAAGACCCGCCTCAACGGCTACTACGCCGAGGGGCTCGGCGGCTTGCGCCTCGGCGTCTCCCCGCTCGAGATGGCCAACGCCTACGCCACCATCGCCAACGGCGGCTTCCGCAACCGCCCGACGGCGATCACCAAGATCACCTTCCCCGACGGCCACTCCGAGCTGCCCAGGCGCTTCAAGGTCAAGCGCACCCGGGCCTTCGAGGACGGCGTCACGAGCGCGGCGACGAAGATCCTGGAGGCGAACATCAAGGGCGGGACCGGCACGAAGGCCCAGATCGGCTGTCCGGCGGCCGGCAAGACCGGCACCACCGACGAGCACTCCGACGGCTGGTTCGTCGGCTTCACCCCGCGCCTCTCCACGGCGGTGTGGGTCGGCTACCCGAACTCCCAGGTGCACATGAAGACCGAGTACCACGGCGGCCCGGTCGCCGGCGGCACCTTCCCTGCCGAGATCTGGGGCGACTACATGTTGGCCGCCAAGGGCTCGTACTGCCGGGACTTCAAACCGCCGGTGGTCCCGGCCAGGTTCAGCCCGTTCTTCGGCGCCCACTCACGCTCGGGCGGGAACAAGTCCGACGACCAGCAGCGCGGCGGGTCTCTCGCTCCCCACGAGGCCACTCCGACTCCCGACAAGCCCGGGAAGAAGGACGACGGCAAGAAGAAGCCCGACAAGGGCGCGGACAACTTCGACCCGGACCTCTACGAGTCCCCGCCGCAGGGCTCGCCGGCCCCCGCCCCGCCCCCCGTGCAGGAGCCCGCGGGCGGCGCCCCCGCGCCCGCCGACGGTAAGCCGCCGACCACCTGAGGGACCGCCGCCCACACGCCGTCTCCGCCCCGGCTGGTATAAAGCGCCCGTTGGCACCGCCACGGGCGGTCTTGAGCATGCGGGAAGGCAGTGCCCGGCAGCACCACCTCGCGCATCGAGAAAAGAGTGAGGAGGTGTTGTATGGCAACTGGTGTCGTGAAGTGGTTCAGCGACGAGAAGGGCTTCGGGTTCATCACCCCCGACGATGGGGGCAAGGACGCGTTCGTGCACTTCTCGGGCATTGCGGGCGACGGGTTCCGCACGCTCGCCGAGGGCGCGAAGGTCGAGTACGAGCTGGGTGAGACCGGCAAGGGTCCCCAGGCGACGAACGTTCGGGTCATCTAATTGCCGAAGGAAGAGAAGGTCGAGTTCGAAGGCGAGGTCGTCGAGGCGCTCCCGAACGCCATGTTCAGGGTGCAGCTCGACAACGGCCACATCGTCCTCGGGCACGTCGCGGGCAAGATGCGCCGCTTCCGCATCCGGATCCTGCCGGGGGATCGGGTGCGCGTGGAGGTCTCGCCCTACGATCTCGACCGCGCGCGAATCGTCTACCGGCATCGGTGAGCTCGCGCTGATCGAGGCCATCGGGGCGGCGCTGCGGCGCCGCCCCGGCTCGCGCGTCGTGCGGTGGCTGGGCGACGACGCCGCAGTGGTGCGGGCGGACGCCTTCGCCGTCACCTCGGTCGACGTCATGGTCGAGGGCACCCACTTCCGCCTCGGCCCGCGCTGCGGGCCCGCGGACGTCGGCCATCGCGCGCTCGCCGGCGCGCTCTCCGACCTGGCCGCGATGGGCGCGGCGCCCGGCGAGGCCTACCTCTCCGTGGTGCTGCCGCCCGAACTCGGCGACGACGACGTGCTCGCGCTGCACCGGGGAGCCGAGGCGCTCGCCGAGGCGACTCAGACCACGATCGCCGGGGGCGACCTCGTCGGCGGCCCCACCCTCACGGTCGCGGTCACCGTCGTCGGCTGGGCCGGCGCCGACGATCCGCTGGTCGGCCGCGATGGGGCCCGGCCCGGCGACATGGTGGGGGTCACGGGAACGCTTGGCGCCTCCGCCGCGGGCCTCGCCGTGCTCGAGGGCCGGGCGGTGGGCGACGACGCGCTCGTGTCGAGGTACCTGCGCCCTACGCCACGCCTCGCCGAGGGGCGAGCGCTGGCCGCGGCCGGCACGCACGCGATGCTCGACCTCTCCGACGGACTCGCCTCCGACGCCCGCCGGCTGGCCGAGGCGAGCGGGGTGGCGATCGAGCTCGACGCAGCCTGCCTGCCGCTCGCCGAGGGCGTCGCGGCGGTCGCGGCCGCGCTCGGGCGCGACGCGGTGGAGCTGGCGGCGACGGGCGGCGAGGACTACGAGCTGTGCGCCTGCGTGCCGCCGGGCGCTCACGACGCCGCGACCGCCGTGGGCCTGACCTGGATCGGGGTGGTCGGCGCGGGTGTTGCGGGCGTGAGCTGGAGGGGGGCGCCCTCAGGCGCGGCGGCGTGGCGCGGCTTCGAACATGGCGACCCGGGCTGCCAGTAGGCGGAGGTTGCGCACGGGGGGAGTGAGCCCGCCGGCCGCAAGGCGCTCGAGGATGGCGCTCGCCACCAGGCGAGGGTCGACCTCATAGCCGCTCTTCTGCCGCTGCTTCATGCGCTCCACTTCCATCGTCCTTGAGGGGGCGAGCTCGGGGTTCGGCCAGGCGATCGTGCGGATCTTACGTCCGAAGCGACCCGCGGCCCTGGCGACCAACTCGTCGAGCGGGTCGTGCTGTGTGTATCGGAGTGTGGTAGTCATCGCATGAGGATCATCGACGCGTGTCCGAGGGGGATCCATCGGGTCAGGACCCGATGCTCCGGAGCCGTCAGGCGGCGCGGCCATCGGGGCGCTCCTCCACGAGCCGGGCGAACACGACGATGCGCCTGGCGGCCGAGTACAGCGGATGGCAGGCCGAGAGCACGAGCCGGTCATAGGCTACCCGGCGCGTGACCCACGTGGCGGTCGGAGCCACGATGCGGGTGCGCTCGACGCGATACACGAAACGCCCGTACGGCATGCGCAGCTCGACGCGGTCGCCCTTCGCGAGCCGGTCGAGGCGGCGGAACGGCGCGCCGTAGGTCGTCCGGTGGCCCGCGACGGCCACGGTGCCGGCAACCCCGGGGAGCGGGGTGCCGGGATAGTGCCCGGGACCGCGGCGCAGGCTGGAGGCGTTCGTGCCGGCCACCAGGACGGAGGACAGACCGATGCTCGCCATCCGGATCCGGCCGAGGGGATCCCCCGGCCGGGCGCGGCGGTTCAGCGATCGCGCGGAGAAGGCCAGCCGCTGATCGGCGCTGCGCAACCGGGCCAGCAGCCTGCGCTCACCGGGACCCTCCGGGGTGCGCTCGAGCCGCGCCAGGCGGTCGTCGAGCCGGCCCTGCTGCAGATGCGAGTAGAGCGCCGACACCGGCTCCTGCCAGGCGAGCGTGGTGACAGCGTCGGCGAGCAGCAGGATCCCGGCCATCAGCAGCAGGCCGGAGAGGGAGCGAAGGACGCGGCGCACGGTCTGAGTATGCCCTCCGGTCAGCGTCGCAGCGCCGACTCGGTGCCGCCGAGCGACCCCGGCCCGGCGTAGCCGGCCGGGCCGCGGGTCACGATCGGGTCGGGCGCGGTCCCGGCCGCGACGCGGCGTCGGGTGCGGGCGACGGCGACAACGCCGGCGAGGCAGCCGCCGAAGGCCGCCAGTGAGAGCGCGGCGGCGGGTGAGACGTGGCCGCCGGACGCGGCCAGGAAGCCGAGCCACGCCAGCCCGAGCGGGCCGATCCCGAGGGCCAGCGCGTAGCTCACGGCGACCAGGGCGGGCAGCGCGAGGCCGGCGGCCACCGCCACGACTCGCGGAGAGCGGCGGCCGCGGGCGCTGGGCGCGGCCGCGAACAGCCAGACGTGGGCGGCCGGCAGCAGCAGCGCCGCGGCGTAGGGGTTCGCCACCCACACGAGCGCCACCAGGACGCTCAGCACCAGCCCCAGGGCGGCCGCCGCTCCCTCGCTCGTGGGACTGCGCCCGAGGCCGAGCGCGCGCACGAGCGCGGGGCGCAGCGTGAGCCAGGCGAGCACGAGCAGCAGCGGCACGGAGGCCAGCGCGGCGATCGCGGTGCCCTGCAACGGCACCGTTCCGGGCAGGACGGGCGCGGGGGGCGCGGTGACGGCCCCGGTCAGCCCGAGCAGCCGGGTCCAGGCCAGCGCGAGCGCGAAGGGGACGGCCAGCGCCGCGGTCCAGGCCAGCCAGCGTCCCATCGGCAGCCGCCGGCGACGTGCACGGAAGAAGGCGTCGATGGCGGCCAGGAGCGCCGGGAGCAGCAGCGTGGCCATCAGCAGGCGCACGGACCAGCTCGGCAGCAGCCGGCGCAGCGTGACGATCCCCTCGGGTTCGGAGGCGAAGGCCCCGTCCCCGTCCGCGGCGGCGGTGTCGAGCGCAGTCGCCGCACGCAGCGCCGCGCGACCGAACTGCTGCAGGATGGACTGCTCGACCGGCTGGCCGGACGCCGGGCCGCGCTCACCCGAGACTCCGAGCAGCACCGCGGGAAGCCCGGCGGCGGCCGGCTCCCCCTGCGCGGACACCGTCAGGGGCACCGCCCGCCGCGCCCACTGCCCGATGGCACGCGGTCCGCCCGCCTGTGCGCCGACCTCCTGGCGCACGGCCCGCTCGACCGTGCGCCGGAGGCCCAGCGGCGCCATGCGGCCACCGTTGGACCACGGCACCACCCAGGGCTTGCGCACGCCGGTGCCCGCCAGGTCCCCCAGGACCAGCAGCGCGTCCACCGGCCCCGCGGCCTTCTCGGCGAAGTCACGACCCCCGTCAGCGCCGCCGCTGGCCCCGGAGGTGGACACCAGCACGAGCGTCGCGGAGAGGTCGCGGACCTTGAAGACGCGCGCGAGCTCGATCAGCGCCGCCGTCGCTGAGAGCTCGGCCAGCGCGGGCGAGGAGAGCGCGTCGCGGTGCGCCATCACCACGATCCGCCGGCTCGAGAGCCCGGGTCGCACGCCGACGACCGTCTCGAGGTCGGCGGGCCCGTCGGCGGTCCGGCCGTGCTGCGTGCCGATCTGCACACGCAGGCCGTTGGCGCGGAAGACCCCGGCGACACGGGCCGCGAGCGCGCGGTCGCCGGGCGAGCCGGAGCGGCGATGCGGGTAGGCGGCCGCGAGCTCGCGCAGCGAGTCGCGGCGGGGCGGATCGGACGGCCCGTAGGCCCGCGCGCCGTCGAAAGCGTCGGCCGAGAGCGGCGACGAGACGCCCGCCGGACGGTCCGTGAGCGAGAAGGCGACGACGAACAGCGCGACCAGGGCCGGGATGAACGCAGCTCGGTAGACCCGGACGTCCAGCACGATTCCGAGGGTATCGGCGGCCCGGGCGCCTACGCTATTGCCATGTCTCATGTCTTCGAGCCGTTCTTCACCTCCTCCGACCGCGCCCAGGGCGCCGGCCTCGGGCTGGCCATCGCGCGCGAGCTGGCCGATGGGATGAGCGGTGAGCTCTCCGTTCGCTCCGTTGCGGGGTCGACCACCTTCTCGCTGTCGCTTCCGGCATGAGGCGCGGGCGCGTGCTGCTCGGCCTCGGGCTCGCGACCGCGCTCGGCGGCTGTGGCGGCTCAGACGGCGGCGGCGCCTCCAGCGGCGGCACGCCCGCGAACGACACCCGGACCACGGCCACCCGCGTCGAGGTCGTCGAACGGGCCGGGAAGCGCCGGGGATTCGATCCCCGCACGATCTACGAGAACGAGGCGCCGGGCGTCGTGACGGTGGTGTCGTTGTTCGGCACCAGCAGCCTGGACTCCGTGCCGGGTGGCGACGGGGAGGAATCGAGCGGCGTCGGCTCCGGCTTCGTGGTGTCCGGCGACGGGGAGATCGCCACCAACGCCCACGTGGTCACCCGAGGCGAGGGGAGCAGCATCGAGCGCTCCCGCGAGGTCTACGTCGAGTTCGCCGACGGCAACCAGGTGAAGGCCCGGATCGTCGGGGACGACCCGAACGCGGATGTCGCGCTGCTCAAGGTCAACCCCAAGGGCCTGCGGCTCCGCCCCCTGCCGCTCGGCTCCAGCGAGGAGGTGCAGGTCGGCACGGCGGTCGCCGCCATCGGCTCGCCGTTCGGAGAGAAGCAGTCGCTGTCGGTCGGCGTCGTCTCGGCGGTCGACCGCGCCATCGACTCGCTGACGGAGTTCCAGATCTCGGGCGCGATCCAGACCGACGCCGCCATCAACCCCGGCAACTCCGGCGGGCCGCTGGTCGACGGCGCCGGCCGGGTGATCGGGATCAACCAGCAGATCAAGTCGCGCAGCGGCGGGGGCGAGGGCGTGGGCTTCGCCGTCCCCGTCGACGTCGTCAAGCGCTCACTGGAGCGCCTGCGCGAGGACGGGAAGGTCGAGTACGCCTTCCTCGGCGTCCAGACGGTTCCGCTCTACCCGCAGCTCGCCGAGCGCTTCGACCTCCCCGTGAGCGAGGGCGCGTGGGTGCAGGCGACCACGGCCGGCGGGCCCGGAGACGACGCCGGTCTCAACGGCGGCCGCGGCGAGGTGCGCTTCCAGGCGCGCAGCTTCCGCGAGGGCGGCGACATCATCACCAAGGTCGGCGGCCGCCCCGTGCGTGACTCCGACGACCTGTCGACGGCGGTGCAGCTCTTCAATCCCGGCCAGACGGTCAAGGTGGAGGTCTGGCGCGCCGGCAAGCGTCGGAACATCGACGTGAAGCTGGGAGAGCGGCCGCTCTCCGGCCCGTCCCCCGGCCGGTGACGCGTCTCCGTCGTCGACCTCGCGCCGCGCTGCGCGAGATCGACGTGTGCACCTCGGCGAGCCCTTCGGACGAGCGCACGCGGGCGTGAGCGTGGGCGGGGACGTGATTATTGCGTCGCCGCCGCCTCGCCCCGCGCTGCACGCGGCGATCCTGGAGTTCGCCGAGCAGGGGACGGAGCATCTGCGCGCGTCGGATATCGTGCGCCCGCCTCAATCTGCCCCTCCCGACTAGGAGCGCCGCACACCCGTGCTTCAGCACGTCGCGCTGGCCCACAAGAGCCTGGCCGACTACACGCACATCGTCGGTCGCCCGCTCGTGGAGGAGATCCGCGCGCTCGCCGAGCCGCTCAAGGGCAAGCGCATCGTCCACCTCAGCGCCACGGCGTTCGGCGGCGGCGTGTCGGAGATCCTGTACACGCTGATCCCGCTGATGCGCGACGCCGGCCTCGAGGTCGAGTGGCAGGTCATCTACGGCCGCGAGGATTTCTTCACCTCGACCAAGGTGATGCACAACGCGTTACAGGGGGCGCCGCAGGACCTCACCGAGGAGCAGTGGGCGATCTGGTTTCAGTACAACGAGATGAACGCCCGCGAGCTCTCGCGCGACTGGGACGTCTGCATCGTCCACGACCCCCAGCCCGCCGCGCTGCTCTCGCTGGCCCCGGAGAAGGCGAAGGCGTGGGTCTGGCGCTGCCACATCGACGTCTCCACGCCCAACCCGGCGACGATGGAGCGCCTGCTGCCCTACATCACCCAGTACCCGGCGTCGCTGTTCCACGTCGCCGACTACGTGCCGGACGGGATGGACGGCGGCGTTCACATCGTCCCCCCGGCGATCGACCCGCTGGCACCCAAGAACATGGCGCTCTCGCTCGAGGACGCCACCTACGTGTGCAAGCAGTTCGGCGTCGACACGAGCCGTCCGATGCTGTGCCAGGTCTCGCGCTTCGACCCCTGGAAGGACCCGCTCGGCGTGATCGACGCCTACCGGATCGTCAAGCAGGAGCGCCCGGACGCCCAGCTCGCGCTGGTCGGGTCGATGGCGTCCGACGACCCCGAGGGCTGGGACTTCTACAACTCGACCCTCGCGCACGGCGAGGGCGATCCCGACATCCACATCCTCAACAACTTCAACAACGTCGGCCCGATCGAGGTCAACGCCTTCCAGTCGCTCGCCGACGTCGTGATCCAGAAGTCGACGCGCGAGGGCTTCGGCCTGACGGTCTCGGAGGCGTTGTGGAAGGGCCGACCGTTCATCGGCGGCGACGTCGGGGGAATCCCACTGCAGGTGCACAACGGCGTCTCCGGGTACCTGGTCTCCACAGTGGAGGACTGCGCCGCCCGCTCACTCGACATCCTCAACGACCCCGCGCTGGGCAAGGCCCTCGGCCAGCGGGGCAAGGAGCACGTGCGCGAGCACTTCCTCACCCCGCGCTACCTGCGCGACTACCTGAAGATCTTCCACGAGGTGCTCTAGTGGCTGCACCGGTGGGTAAGAGGAGCCACTGATGCCGGGCGGAGACGGAGCCCCGCTCGTCCTCGTCTCGAACCGCGGCCCGGTCACGTTCCAGGACGACGGGTCGATCAAGCGCGGGAGCGGCGGCCTCGTGACCGCCCTGACGGGCCTGGCATCGCACCGCGACGCGATCTGGATCGCCTCGGCGATGACCGACCGCGACACCGAGGTCTCCGAGGAGCACGGCGGACGGCCGTTCTCGGTCGAGGCACCGCACGGCGGCGAGTTCCGCGTGCGCTTCGTGGCCTCGGACCCCGGCGCCTACGACGCCTTCTACAACGTGTTCGCCAACCCGATGCTGTGGTTCATCCAGCACTACCTGTGGGACCAGAGCAACGCGCCCGACATCCGCCGCCAAGAGATCGAGGCCTTCGAGCTCGGCTACAACGCCGTCAACCAGGACCTCGCGCGGGCGGTGCTCGAGGAGGTCGACGGCTCCGAGGAACCCGTCGTGATGGTCCACGACTACCACCTCTACACGCTTCCGGCCATGGTGCGCAGCGCGCGCCCGGACATCTTCCTGCACCACTTCATCCACATCCCCTGGACCCAGCCCGACGCCTGGCGCGTGCTCCCCGCCTCCATCCGCACCCAGATCTTCGAGGGTCTGCTGGCCAACGACATCATCGGCTTCCACACGCGCTCCTACCGGCGCAACTTCCTGCAGTGCTGCCGTGACCTGATGGACCTCGACGTCGACATGGACTCCGGCGTGGTGCACCTGGAGGACCGAGAGGTGTGGGTGCGCGCCTACCCGCTGCCGATCGACTGGCGGGCCACCCAGGACGTGGCAGCGCGCGACCGCGTGTCGGAGTTCGAGGAGGAGCTGCTGCAGCGCCGGCGCGAGTTCTCGATCCTGCGGGTGGACCGCGCGGACCTGTCCAAGAACGTCCTGCGCGGGTTCACCGGCTTCGACATCTTCCTCGAGCAGCACCCCGAGTTCTCCGAGCGGATCACCTTCACCGCGCAGCTCATGCCGTCACGGACCGACGTGCCCGAGTACGCCGAGTACCTCGAGCGCATCGAGGCCCTGGTGGCCGTCGTCAACCACCGTCACGGCACGTCCGACTGGATGCCCATCGTCCTCAAGCTGCGCGACGACCTCGAGGAGGCGATGGCCGCCTACAAGCACTACGACGTCATGATGGTCAACGCCATGTTCGACGGCATGAACCTCGTGGCCAAGGAGGGCCCGCTGGTCAACGAGCGCGACGGGGTGTCGATCCTGTCGGAGAACACGGGCGCGCACGAGGAGCTCGGCGAGTTCTCCCTGTCGGTCAACCCGTTCGACGTCCAGGAGCTCGCTGACGCGATCCACACCGCGCTCACGATGCCTCACGAGGAGCGGGCCCGCCGGGCGCGCGGCCTCGAGGAGATCGTCACCTCGCGTGATCCGGGCGACTGGATCGACGAGCAGATCGCCGACATACGCAAGAAGGCGCGCGGCGTGTCGGCTGCGAGCCTCTAGTCGCCCTTCCCACTAGCCGACCTCGAACGAGAACTCGCGGACGGCCGGCTCGATCTCGGGCTGCGGACACGGGGCCGGCGGTGGCCCGGGTGCCGGTGGGACTGGCGGCGCCTCGGGCGGGACGCGTGGAGCGGTTGATCGGCCATGCGCCGCACGCCCGCCGCTGGCTGCGCGCCGTCCTCGTGCAGCTTGGACCCGGCCTGTGCCGGGCCGCGTCACACGTGCCCGTCGCCCTGTCCGCGGAGACGGCCTCGGGCGGGCGGGCGCCTTGGCCGGTGGCCGCGAGGCCGGCGTGACGACGGGCCTGGCCTCGTCGCCCGGAAGCCGCGGCGGGGGCGGAGAGAGGCGTGGCCATGCGGCCACGACCCCGAGCAGGGCGAGCACCGCGGCAGCTTTACCGACGTTGCCCCAGCGCACACGCCCCAGCCCCCCGCGTCCCATGCCCGACCGTAGGCCCGACCTGCGGGCAGCTCGCCCCCGCGTTGCTAGCATCGACCGCCGCATGGCGACCGCGCCGCCCCTCTACGACCTCGTCCTCCTGCTCGACACGCAGGCCGAGGACGAGCGCCGCGCCGAGATCCTGAACAACGTCCAGGCGACTCTGGAGCGCGGCGGCGAGGTGATCGGCCGTCACGACTGGGGCGTCCGGCCGACGGCCTACGAGGTCCACAAGCGCCCCGACGCGGATTACCACCTGTTCCAGTTCCACGGCCCCTCTGAGCTGCTCGAGCAGCTCGACCACACGCTGAAGATCACCGACGGCGTCAGCCGCTTCCGGATCATCAAGCTGCGCGCCGGCACCCCCGGCCCGCCCGACGACATGGCCCCCACCGCGGCTCCCGCGGCCGCGGCCCCGGCGGAGCCCCCGCCCCCGCCCCCGCCCGAGCGCGAGCCCGAGCCCGAGCCCGAGCCCGAGCTCGACGAGGAATAGCCCCGCTTCGGGGCGACGCCGCGACGAAATCGTCGCAACATGCGCCACCGCGCCGGTGACGGCCGGGGCCCGATCTAGACTTGGGTCCCGAGAGTCGAGAAGCCTTCGAAAGGAGCCACGCCGTGGCCGCTACGAACATCAACCGGGTCGTGCTGACCGGCAACCTCACGCGTGATCCCGAGCTTCGCTCGCTGCCGAGCGGCATGGCGGTCTGCTCCCTACGTGTGGCGTGCAACACGCGCCGCAAGGGCACGTCGGGGGAGTGGGAGGACAAGCCCAACTACTTCGACGTGACGGTCTGGGGCGCCCAGGGCGAGAACTGCGCGCGCTTCCTCACCAAGGGCCGTCCCGTCGCGATCGACGGACGCCTGGAGTGGCGCGAGTGGCAGGCCCAGGACGGCACCAAGCGCCAGAGCGTCGAGATCGTCGCCGACTCCGTGCAGTTCCTCGGCGGTCGCGACGACGCCGCGGGCGGCGGCAACGGGTTCACCCCACGCTCCGACGTGCCAGTCGACGACCGCGACTTCCAGCCCGCCGCCACCCCGGCCGGCGGCGGGGCCGCGGACGACGACATCCCCTTCTAGCCGCTCAGCAGGGTGGTGGGCGGCGGCCCGGCGCCGCCGCCCACGGTGCGTCTGCCACAATGGCCGCTCGCGCCGCCACGTCGCGCGCGGCTTCGTGCGCCCCGGGGGCGCTTCAGGGACAGGCAGCACACGAAAGGTCTTCAGTGGCAAAGCAGCGCAGTCGGCCCACGCGCCGGCGTGACAAGAAGGGCGGACCCGGCAGCGGTAGGCGGAAGTCCTGCCAGTACTGCCGCGACAAGGTCGCGCAGGTCGACTACAAGGACATCGCGACGCTCCGCAAGTTCATCTCCGACCGCGGCAAGATCCGCTCGCGGCGCATCACGGGCGCCTGCCGCCGGCACCAGAACCAGATCGCCACGGCGGTCAAGCGCGCCCGCGAGCTGGCGCTGCTCCCCTACGTGGGCGACACGCGCGAATCTCGCGACGAGCGCGGTCGTCCCGACCGGGATCGCGACCGCGACCGCGACCGCTAGGCCGATCCGATGCCCCAGGCCATCCTCCTCCAGGACGTGGAGACCCTCGGCGAGCGCGGCAAGGTCGTGGACGTCTCCAAGGGCTACCTGCGCAACTACCTGATTCCGCGCAAGCTCGCCGAGCCTGCCACGCGGGGCTCCGTCGAAGCAGCGCGTCGCCGCCAGGAGGCTGCCGAGCGCGCCCTGACCGAGGCCACCGAGCGCGCGCAGGAGAACGCCGCGCTCCTCAACAAGACCGTCCTCACCATCACCCACCAGGCCGGCGACGACGGTCGCCTCTTTGGCTCCGTGACGTCGCAGGACATCGTCGATGCCATCCGCGAGGCGCGCGGCATCCGCGTCGACAAGCGCAAGATCCACCTCGACGAGCCGATTAAGACGGTCGGCACCCGTATGGTCGTCGTCGAGGTGGCCGACGACGTGACCGCGACCGTCAAGACGATGGTCGTCGAGCAGAAGTAAGCCGTCTCGACCGCGCCGTTCGCAACAACTCTGCGCAGCGAGCGGGAAGCTTCGCTGGGCCCCCGGGGGGGCGCCGCCGCCCGACCTAGACTCGGGCGCCCATGAGCATCGTCGAGCGCAACGGCGGGCCGGTCGCCCCGCCGCAGAACCTCGAGGCCGAGCAGTCGGTCCTGGGCGCCGTCCTGCTCTCCGACACCGCGCTGCCGGCGTTGATCATCGACGAGCGCCTGCAGGCGGACGATTTTTACCGCGAGAGCCACGGCCTGATCTACCAGGCGATGCTCGACCTCCACACGGTCGGAGAGCCCGTCGACGCGCTGACCCTGGTCGAGCACCTCAAGCAGGGCGGCCTGCTGGAGCGGGCCGGCGGCCGCGCGGCGGTGGACCTGCTGGCGGGCTCGGTTCCCGCCGTCGGCAACGTCCGCCAATACGCCCGCATCGTGCGCGAGAACGCGATGCTGCGGCGCCTCCTTCACGCTTCCTACGAGATCCAGGCGCGCGTGCACTCCCACGAGGCGCCGCCGCGCGAGCTCGTCGACCTGGCCGAACGCTCGATCCTCGAGGTCGCCCACGACGACCGCCGCAAGGATTTTCGCTCCATCCACGACCTCCTGTTCGCCGAGCTCGACAAGCTCGAGAAGCTGTCGGTCACGGGGCAGTCGATCACGGGGACCCCCTCGGGCTTCGAGGACCTCGACCGCATCACGGGCGGCTTTCAGCCCGGCAACCTCGTCGTGCTCGCGGCAAGGCCGGGGATGGGCAAGTGCCTGGCCGGCTCCTCGCTGGTCTATGACCCGATCACGGGCAGCCGGCGGTCCATCGACGAGGTCGTCGCCGCGACCGAGCGCGGTGAGGAGGTGGTGGTTGCATCCGTCGGCCCGGACCTGAGGGTTCATACATCGAAGGTGAGCGCGGGAATCCGGAGCGGCGTACAGAGTGTGTTCCGCGTCAGGACTCGCCTCGGACGCCGGCTCGACGCCACCGCTACCCATCCCCTGCTCACCCTGTCGGGCTGGCGTCCGATAGCAGAGCTCGAGCCGGGCTCACGGATCGGCGTGCCACGCCGGCTTCCCCGTACCGTCGTCGCCGACGAGACGCCGGACCACGAGGGCGTCGGGAACGCCAGAGGACTCGAGCGCGTTTTTGCCTACGGGGCGACTCGAGAGGTCAATTCCGATGTGGACACCCTGCCGGTCGAGGCCTGGGATCCAATCCTCCTTGCCAAGGGGGCCGGTCCGTGGGCCGAAGTGAGCGTCGCAGCCGGTCATCCCCGCAATCACAACTCGCCCGATCATCGGCGAGGCGTATCGCGACCCCAGCTGACAAAGGCCGCAGAAGCGACTGGCGACGGCGCCCTCACCACCGTCGCCGCCTCTGATCTGTGGTGGGACGCGATCGCCTCGATTCAGTACCTCGGCGAGCAGGAGACCTACGACCTAACGGTCCCAGGCGATCACAGCTTCGTGGCGAACGACATCGTGGTTCACAACAGCGCGCTGGCGGCCAACATCGCCGAGCACGCCGCTCTCACGAAGGACAAGGCCGTGGCGCTGTTCTCGCTCGAGATGTCCGAGGGCGAGCTGGCGCAACGCTTCATCGCCTCTCAGGCCTCCGTCAAGGGCGACGACCTGCGCAAGGGCAAGGTGCCACAAGCCCGCTGGGCCAAGATCCTCGCGGCCTCCAACCGCTTGGCTGAATCGGCGCTCTTCGTCGACGACTCCTCCGACCTCTCGGTGCTCGACGTGCGAGCCAAGGTCCGCCGTCTCGGCCAGCAGCAGGCCGACGGCCTCGGGCTCGTGCTGGTCGACTACCTGCAGCTCATGCGCGCCACCGGCCCCACCGACAACCGCGCCGAGCAGGTAGGGCAGATCTCCCGTGGCCTCAAGACGCTGGCGCGCGAGCTCGACGTGCCCGTCATCGCCCTGTCCCAGCTCAATCGCGGCGTCGAGCAACGCGCCGACAAGCGCCCGATGCTCTCCGACCTGCGCGAGTCCGGCGCGATCGAGCAGGACGCCGACCTCGTGATGTTCATCTATCGCGACGAGTACTACGACGACGACACCGAGCACGAGGGCCTCGCCGAGCTGCACATCGCCAAGCACCGCAACGGTGGCCTCGGCACCGTGAAGCTGACCTTCCAGGCCGAGTACCCGCGCTTCATGTCCTACGTGGGCGAGGAGCGGTACTAAGGTGAGCGCCTGCCCCGACGGCCGGTGCGACGGTTCCGGCTTCGTCTACGACGAGGGCGCCCGGCGGGCGAGCGACTGCTCGTGCCGGCCGCGGCGGATCGCACGCCGCAAGGCCCGCAGACTGGCCGGCGTGATCCCGCGTCGCTTCCAGGGCGTCTCATTCGACCGGGCGCCGGTGACGATGCTGAACCCTTCCGTCGTCCGCGCGGTCCGCCGCTACGTGGACTCGCTCGACGCGCAGCTCGAGGAGGGCCGGGGCATCTGGTTCCGGGGCGACGTCGGCACGGGCAAGACCACGCTGGCCATGCTCGTCTCCGCCGAGGCGCTGCGCGGCGGGCACTCCGTGGCCATCTACTCCCTGCCCCGGCTGCTCGGCCTGTTGCGCGAGACCTTCAACGAGGAGTCCGAGGCGTCGCTCGCGGAGCTGCTCGACCGGCTGGCGGCCGTCGAGCTGCTGCACATCGACGACGTCGGCGCCGAGCAGACCTCGCCCTGGGTGCTGGAGCAGCTCTACACCATTGTCAACACCCGCTACGAGGACCGTCGCTCGGTCGTGGTGACCACCAACCTCGACGATGTCGCGCTGCGCGAGCAGATCGGCGACCGGACCGTGTCGAGGCTCGTGGAGATGTGCGGGGACCCGCTGCCGCTGTTTGGAGCCGATCACCGCATGGAGACCGAGATCGTGCTTCCCACCGGCGACGAGCCGATTCCCTACGGCGCGCCGCGCGGGCGCCCGTTCGCCGCTTCCTAGCTTCGTAGACTCCTGACCGCATGACCGGCACGGTGATCGTGGGCGCCCAGTGGGGCGACGAGGGCAAGGGCAAGGTCGTCGACCTCCTCGCCGAGAACGCCGACCTCGTCATCCGCTTCCAGGGCGGCAACAACGCCGGCCACACGATCGTCCGCAACGGGACGAAGTGGGCCTTCCACCTCGTCCCCTCGGGCATCCTCTATCCGGGCAAGCTGTGCGCGATCGGCAACGGCGTGGTCATCGACCCGAAGGTGCTGGTCGAGGAGCTCGAGGCGCTGCGCGCGCGCGGCGTCGACTTGTCGGGGCTGCGCATCAGCGCCAACGCGCACCTGATCATGCCCTATCACCTGCTGCTCGACTCTGCGGGCGAGGCCCGGCTCGGGCGCCTACAGATCGGCACCACGCGGCGCGGGATCGGGCCCTGTTACGCCGACAAGGCGGCGCGTCTGGGGATCCGCGTGCAGGACCTGCTCGACGAGAAGATCCTCAAGAAGAAGATCGTGCTCGCCATGGAGCCCAAGCGGCTCTCGCTGCGTCCCTTCGCCAAGGCGCCCGAGCTCGACCTGCAGTCGATGACCGAGGCCTACCTCACCTACGGTCATCGCATCGAGCAATACATCGCTGACACCGCGCGACTGACCTGGGACGTCTTCGACGCCGGCGGGGACGTGATCTTCGAGGGCGCACAGGCGACGATGCTCGACATCGACCACGGCACCTATCCCTTCGTGACCTCCTCCAACCCCGTGGCCGGCGCCGCGTGCACGGGCTCCGGAGTCGGCCCCAAGGACATCGACGAGGTGTGGGGCATCGCCAAGGCCTACGCCACGCGCGTGGGCGCCGGCCCCTTCCCCACCGAGATGACCGACGAGCTCGGCGAGACCCTCCGCGAGGCCGGCGCCGAGTATGGGACGACGACAGGGCGGGCGCGCCGCGTCGGCTGGATCGACCTCGTCGCCCTGCGCTACGCCGCGCGCCTGAACTCGCTCACGTCGCTCGCCATCACCAAGCTCGACATCCTCACGGGGCTCGGGACCTTGTGCGTCTGCACCCGCTACCGCGGCGCCGAGGAGGCGAGCTTCGACCAGTACCCCTACCACCAGACCGTGCTGCACCAGGCGGTCGGCGAATACGAGGAGCTCCCCGGCTGGGACGAGGACCTCGGCGACTGCCGCTCCGAGTCAGAGCTTCCACAGGCCGCGCGCGACTACCTCGCCTTCGTTGAGGACTTCGTCGGCGTGCCGATCGCGCTGGTGGGCGTGGGCCCCGGCCGGGACCAGACCATCTGGACCGAGGCCGGCCGCGAGACGGCCGTAGGCCGCCGCGTGGCGCTCGCCTAGTCCTTGACGGTGCGGGTCTGCACGATGAAGTCGTGCAGGGCGCGGTTCTCCTCGTCCCACAGCGGCCACAGCACGTCAAGCACGTTCGCGATGCCGACGGTGAACGAGCCCGCGATCCCGAACAGTAGCGCCTTCACCGCGACCTCGCGCAGCATCGCGAAGCCGAAGGTGATCGGCTCGCCCGAGGTCCGCACCACCCGGATGTTGGTGGCGCTGCGGCCTATGGTCTTGCCGTTGGTCCGGGCCATCAGAGCCGGGGCGTAGAGCAGCGCGACGATTGCGACGCAGACCACCCACAGGATGAGCCCGACGATGACCGACGCGATGCCGGTCTCGTCGCTGGCGGCGAAGCCGACCGAGAAGACCGCGCCGAAGACGAGGAACAGGACCAGCGCGCCGACTCCGATGATCAGCCCGTCGATGAGCTGCGCTCCCACTCGCGATCCCCAGCTGGCGAGGACGTACTGGCCCAGCATGGGCGGCTCGGCGGCCTGGAAGGCCGGGACCGTGCCGCCGGCGCCCGGGGGCGCGGGCGAGGTGTAGCCGGCGCCCTGTGCGGACTCTGGTCCGCGGGGCACCCCGGGCAGGCCGGACTCGTGGCGCGGCGGCTCTGGCGCGCCACCGCCCCCGAGCGGGTCACCGGGGGTCAGGTCGCCTGATTCGCTGGAGCGTTCGGTCATGACGCGACTCTAACGGCGCGGCCAGCGTCAGTGCCAACGCTCGAGCAGATCGTGCTCGCCGACCTCGCGCACGACGCGCGCCGGCACCCCCATCACGACGGCCCGCGGCGGCACGTCGGCGGCCACCACCGCGCCCGCGGCCACGAACGCCTCCTCGCCGATCTCGACGCCCGGGCACAGCACCACTCCGCCGCCCACCCGGCACGCGCGTCGCAGCACCACCCCGCTCAGGGCCTGCTCGGGTGGGTGGCGACCCATCGCCGAGTCGTTGGTGGTCGTCGTGCCGGGCCCCACGAAGACGTCGTCCTCCACGGTCGAGCCGGCGGCGAGGTAGACGCCCGTCTGGACGCGCACGCGGGCGCCCACCACGAGGTCGTTGTCGATCGCGCCGCCGCGACCGATCACGCTGCCCGCGCCGATGCGTGAGCGCTCGCGCACGAAGGACTGGTCGCCCAGGATCGCGCCTTCGCCGACCAGTGCTCCCGCCAGCACCACCGCGCCGCAGCAGACCACGCTCCCCGCGCCGAGGACCAGCGGGCCCGGCGGGTCTCTCGGAGCGCTGGATCGGCGCGCGAGCTTGGGCGGCTTGCCCAGCACCGCGCCGTCCTGGATCTCGCAGCCGTCGCCGACCACCGTCTCGGGGTAGATGACGACGTGAGCGCCGAGCCGCACGGCCTCGCCCAGCTCCACGCCCTCCCCGAGGATCAGCCCCGGCGCCAGGTCAGAGGGTCGCACCCTGCTCCCGGCGTGTCGCGTCCAGCCGCGCCTGCAGCGCCTCGAGCACCCGCACGACGCGAAGTCCGCTCTCGCCGTCCGACAGCGGCGTGGCTCCCCTGCGTATGCACGCGACGAAGTGCTCGCACTCGATGCGCAGCGGCTCCCGGTTGGCGACCCGCGGGTTCCAGATGTCCCCCGACCGCGTGATGTACTCGCCGTAGGAGGCCGCGTCCTCGTCGAAGCCCTTGTCGTAGACGGTGACCTTGCGCTCGAGCTCCATGTCGTCGAAGGTGGCCATCCGCCGCGAGCCGACCACGGTGAAGCGGCGCTCCTTGTGCGGGTCCAGCCACGAGAGGTGCAGGTGGGCGGCGCGGCCCGACGGAAAGCGCAGGAACCCGAAGACCACGTCCTCGATGCCGGGGCGCATGTAGCACTCCCCGCGCGCGGCGACCTCGTCGGGCTCCTCGTCGAGGAGGTGCAGGACGACCGAGACGTCGTGTGCGCCCAGCGACCACAGCGCGTTCTCGTCCTCGCGCAGCTTCCCGAGGTTGAGGCGGTGGGAGTAGATGTAATGCAGGTCGCCCAGGTCGCCGGAGCCGGCAATCTCCTTGAGCTTGGCCACCCCCGGGTGGTACTCGAGCAGGTGGCCGACCATGAGCACCCGCCCCGCCTGCTCGGCGGCCGCCACGGCACCCTCGGCGTCGGACACCGACTGGGCCAGCGGCTTCTCCACGAAACAGTGCTTGCCGGCGCGCAGCACCCGCTCGGCGAGGGGGCCGTGCGTCGGGACGGGCGTGGCCAGCACGATGGCGTCGAGCTCGGGGTCGCCCAGGAGATCCTCGAGGTCGCCGGTCATCCGGGCGCGCGGGAAGGACGGCGCCACGCGCGCGCGGGCCTCCTCGACGGCGTCGCAGCACCAGGCGAGCTCGCACCCAGGCACGGCGGCGAAGTTGCGCGCCAGGTTCGGCCCCCAGTAGCCCAGGCCGGCGACACCCACCCGGATCGGCCGCGACTCGCTCACGCGGCCATCCTAAAGGCCGCCACGACGCGCTCGCCGGCCCGCCCGTCGCCGTAGAGCGCGGGCCGCCCGGCTGGAAGCGGGCGCTCCAGGGCGGCCAGCGCGGCGCTCGAGTCGAGGTCCACGAGGACGTTCCAGCCCGCGTCCAACGTCTCGGTCCACTCCGTCGTCGAACGCAGCGTCACGCACGGGGTGCCGGCCAGGTAGGCCTCCTTCTGCACGCCGCCCGAGTCGGTCAGTACCGCACGCGCGTGGTGCAGGAGCGCAGTGAACTCGAGGTACCCGAGCGGGACGGTGAGGCGAATGCCGCCCGCGCGGGCGAGACGCTCGAGCAGCCCGGCGGCCTCGAGCCGCGCGCGGGTGCGGGGGTGCAGCGGGAGGATCGTCGGCGCGGGCAAAGTCTCCAGCAGGGCCACGAGGCGCTCCAGGCGGGCTGGATCATCGACGTTGCCCGCGCGGTGCGCGGTGACCAGGAGGAACCGGCCGGGCTCCACGCCATGGGCATCGAGCACGTCGGTGCGCGCCGCGGCGCGCGGGCCCAGCAACAGGGCGACGTCGACCATCACGTCGCCCACCACCTCGACCCGGCCGACCGCCCGCTCGGCGCGCAGGTTCTCCGCCGCCCGCTCGGAGGAGCACAGCAGCAGGTCGGCTGCATGGTCGGTGAGCACGCGGTTGAGCTCCTCGGGCATCGAGCGGTCGAAGGAGCGCATACCGGCCTCCACGTGCGCCACCGGGACCCGTGCCTGGGCGCCCGCCAGCGCGCCCGCCAGCGTCGAGTTGGTGTCGCCGTAGACCAGCAGCAGGTCGGGTCGCTCGGCGGCCAGCAGCGGCTCCAGCGCGTCGAGCATGCGCGCGGTCTGCGCGGTGTTGGAGCCGCCGCCCAGCGCGAGCTGGTGCTCGGGCGAGGGCAGCCCGAGCTCGCCGAAGAAGACCGCCGAGAGCTCCTCATCGTAGTGCTGCCCGGTGTGGACGAGCACCTCCTCGCCGACCTCGCGGAGTCGGTGGGAGACGGCCGCGGCCTTGACGAACTGCGGGCGGTTGCCCACGACGGTTAGAACGCGCACATTTCCGGGAAGAAGACGCTTACTGACATGTTGTCGCTCAAGCACGGCATCCGCGGCACCGTACACCGCGTCCTCGGCGCCTCCCTCCACCTGCTCTGGTACGTGAGCTGGCAGACGGGCGCCGCGAGCGCGGTGCGCGACGTCACGAGCCGTCGCGGCGCGGGCTAGACCGCGGCGAGCTCGCCGCGCACCCGCGCAACGAAGCGCTCGTGCGCCGCGCGCGTGACCGGGCCCGGCGCCTCGGGGAGCACGATGGCGTCGACGACCGAGATCGGCATGACCTCCCGGACCGTCGAGGCGATGAACGCCTCCGCGGCGGTGCTCACGTCATCGAGCGTGCAGGTCGCCTCGGCCGCGTCGCATTCCTCGAGGAGGTAGGTCCGCGTGATCGAGGCGAGGATGCGGTCCTCCAGTGGCGGCGTGTAGAGGGCGCCGTCGCGGACCCAGAAGAACGTCCAGGTCGCGCCCTCGAGCACGCGCCCGTGCGGGCTCACGAACAGCCCCTCGTCAAAGCCCCGCTCGCGGGCCAGGCGGCCGGCCAGCATGTTGGCGGCGTAGGACAGGGTCTTGAGGCCGTCGAGCACGTGGCCGGGCGCGAAGGTGATCGTAGCCACGCGCGCGGAGGCCGGGCGCACGGGCAGGGGCTCCACCATCGCGATCCGCCGCCCCCCGCGCGTCAGCACGACACGCAGGAGAGCGTCGAGCGGACCGGCGGCCTCGAGCAGGGCCGCGAGCTCGACGCGCAGCGCGCCGAGGTCAGCAACGAGGCGGAGCCCGTCGCAGGAGCGTTGCAGGCGTGCGAGGTGCTCCTCGAGCGCGAACGGCCGCCCGTCGTAGAGGCGCATGACCTCGAAGGCGCCGTCGCCGCGCAGCAGCCCTTCGTCGGTGATCGAGATCCGTGTCTCGGCCGCGGGGCCGATCCTGCCGTCCAGCGAGGCGAGGTCCATGGCGGTCGAGGGTAGCGGAGCAGTATGGTGGCGCCCTGACCGCTTCCCCGGCCAGTCACCCCTTCCGGATCGAGGAGCACGACGCTGACGGCGTCCACGTGATCGCCGTCAGCGGGGAGCTGGACCTCGCCACCGCCCCGCGCCTGTGCGTGCTGATCTCGGCCGCTCGCGCCCGGGGCGTCCGCCGCGTGCTGGTGGACCTGTCCGCGACCACCTTCTGCGACTCGTGCGGGCTGCGGGCCCTGATCGGCGAGGACCGGGAGCTGAAGGCCCACGGGGGCCGGATGGGCGTCGTCTGCCCCTCTGGCGAAGGCCCGGTCCCCAGGCTCTTCGAGATGACCGGGGCCCACGAGCTGCTCGCTATCCGGGACAGCGCCGACGCGGGGCTGGACGCCCTGGCCTGATCCCCGGGTGAGGCTCCCGCCAGCGCGGTCGCCGCCTGGCCCAGGCCGAAAGCACGCACGCGAATTCCTCGTGGCGGATCTAGCTCAGCAGCCGTCGAGCGTCGGCACCGCGGCCGTCGCCGTGAGGCAGCTCCAGAGGTACAGCGCAGTCCCGACGTCCCCGGTCCAGAGCGTGTAGCGGCCACAACCGTGCGCGCTGCGGATCCGCTCGACCTGCTCCACCGCGTGCATCGCGAACGCGCGCGCGCGATCGAGCCAGACCTCGTCCTGGGTGCGCTCGAAGAGCTTGAGGAAGGCATAGCCGTTCCCGGCGGTTCCGTGGCAGAGGCCGGGGCCCTTGGCGAGCGGCCCGGCCCGCCAGGTCAGCTCCCCACCGGCGACGAGCACGTCGGTGAGGCGCCGATCCCGCGCCGCGATGGTCGCGAGCGACGCGACCACACCGGGCGCGCCGTGGCACCACTGCGTGCGCACGCCGCTCGACGCCCGAGCGCGCGGCTCGACCGACGGCGGCCACTGCGCGACGTCGCCGTCGCGCTGGGCGTACTCGAGCGCCACCGCGACGGCGCGAGTCTCGAGCTCGGCGCGCCTCGCATCGCCGAGGAGGCGACCGCGTGCCAGCACATGGACGTTGCCGGCGAAGCCGTGTGCCGGACCGAGGTAGCGGGCAGCCCTGCCGTGCAGGTACTGCCGCCAGACCGCGCCGCGCCACTCGTGCAAGAGCCGCTCCGCCGACTCGCGCCAGGCCTCGGCCCAGTGCTCCGCGCCGGTCCGCTCGTGCATCACGTGGGCCGCCATCATCGTGCCGGGGGAGCCCCACATCAGCTCCCAGGTCGGGTTGGCGACGTTGGCCCGCACGCAAGCGAGCAGGCGCTCCTCCTGCCAGCGCGCCGGCGCGAGCCGATGCCCGACGAGCAGGATCCCCGCTTCGCCCATCCACAGCGACGGCACCGCGCCGCCGGTGTCCTCG
>DASQFQ010000239.1:0-2760 GCA_035633075.1 Solirubrobacteraceae bacterium
ATGTCGGCCCGCAGGCGCACGTCGAGCTTCGACTCCAGCTCCTGAAGGTACTTGCGGGCCGCGCCGTCGCCGGAGGACGCCATCTCGACGACGTCGTCGAAGATATGGGCCGGGCTCTTCACCACGAACGCCGTGACGGCCTGGGCGCTGGGCGAGACGAAGTCCAAGGCACCCATCGGCGCGGGGGCGGCCAGCCACGAGGGGATGCCGCGGGGCGCGCCCAGGAAGGAGAGCACGGCCTGGGTGTGGGCCTTGTCCGCCACGTCCTTGCGCTCGAGGATGAAGGAGCGCAGGCCGTCGAGGCCGGAGCGGTGCAGCGCCTCCTGGGCCTCGCCCGTGGTCCGGGCGCGGGTGATGCGCTCGAGGTCGGCGGCGAAGAGCAGCCCCGCGCCCTCGCCGTACGCCTGGGCGATGCGCTCGCCGAACGGCGTGCCGTCGAGGCCGCCCGCTCCCGCCTCGATGCGGGCGGAGAGGGCCCGGAGCGCGGGCTCGTCCACACCCATCACCATGAGGTCGGACCGAAGGAGGACGAAGACGTCCGCCCGCCCCGCCGTGTTCGCCAAGGACTCGCCCACGATCCGGACCGCGGGTTCCCTGGCGGCGCCGGCGTCGGCAAGCGTGCTCTCCAGCAGCTCGCGCAGTCCGGGGCGGCGCACCTCCGCGAGCACGAGGGGGACGACGCGGCGCCCGGCGCGGTCGTCCACGACGGCCAGGACCACCTCGTCGCCCAGGTGATCGGCCACGGCCCTGACCTTCTCGATCACGCCGGCGAGGCTCGGCCCGCCGTGCCGCGCGGGGTCGGCCTCCGCCCACAGGTCGCGCAGCACGGCGCTCTCGTGGAGCCGCTCGTCGAAGAGCCGGTGGGCGTCGCCCAGGGCCTCGCCGTAGTTGGGCAGGCTGGCGAAGATGACGGTCTCCTCGGGCAGCAGCCGCAGCAGGCGGCTCTCGTAGCGCAGCTCGGGCCTGCGCACCTGCCGCCAGCGCTCGCCCAGCACGTTCAGCTCCCCCAGCAGGGCCAGGTACCGGTCCGCCTCGCCGCTCCAGGCGATCTCGCTCTGCACGGGAACGCGGCCCACGGCCGCGCTGGTGGCCCACTGCTCGCCCGGAGCGAGCACGGCCTCGCCGCCGCCGCCGGCGACGCGGACCTGGCCCTCGATCACGGAGACGCGCGATCCCTTGAGGCCGTGGTTCACGGAGAACACGGTGCCCGTGACCTCCACGTTGCAGTCGCCGGAGGCCACACGCAGGTGGCCCGTGCGGCGCCGGGCGGCTCTCACGATGATGCTGCCGCGGGCCAGGTGGATCGTGGTGTCGGCGCCTTTGGCGGTGACCGCGATCTCCGCGCGCTCGCTCATCTCCACCAGCGAGCCGTCGCGCAGCCGCAGCACGGCGCGCGAGTCGCGGGCGGTGCGGACGGCCTCCGCCTCCCCGACCTCCTGGCCCGGCGCCAGCGCCACCGTCCTCTGCGCGGCGACGAGCTGCAGGGCGCCGGTCACCGACTGCACGGCGGCCCGGCTGCCCGCGGGCGCGGCCCCCTCGCGGCGCAGGGCCCAGAGAGAGAGACCGGCCACGAGCAGGATGGACGCGGCCACGGCGTAGCGCGGGACGCGTCGCGGTGGGGGAGCGCTTTCCGTCGTCGCGCCCGGACGCCACGGCAGCAGCGAGAGCCGGCGCTCGCCGGCCAGCGCGGCCCGGCAGCGCGGGCAGTCGCGCAGGTGGTCGTCCACGAGCAGGGCACGGGCGGGCGGCAGCGCGTTCTTGCGACGGGCGTCGAGGAGCCCGCGCACGTCGTGGCAGCCCCGGATCGTCTGGGTGGACGCGAGGTCGGCGGATCGTGGAGCGATCCGCTCCCACACCCTCGCCGCGGCGCTTTCGGCCGCACCCGCGGGCGCGTCGTCGTCGCGCACCGCCGCCACCGCGTCGTCCAGCGTCACCTGCTTTCGTTCCGTGTCGTGTGTCATGACCGTCCTCTCTTCCAGTCCCGAAGCTCGTTCTGCAGACGTTGCCGCGTCCGGTGCAGCGTCACGGCCACACTCACGCGCGAAATACCGAGCGCACGCGCGATGTCGCGGTTGCCCTGGCCCTCCAGGTAGCGGAGGGCGAAGATCTCGGCCGGCCGCGCGTCCAGGCGCGCCACGGCGTCGCGCAGCCAGTCGCGGAGCTCGGTGGCCTGGTGGACCTGCTCCGGCGTCCGCGGCGATTCTCCCCCCCGGCCCTCGGCGTCGGCCGCGTCGATGGGCAGGTCCGGGCGCTCGCGCCGGCCGCGCAGCACGTCGAGAGCGGCGTTGATGGCCGCCCGGTAGAGGTAGCTCGCGGGGTTGTCCAGGGCCGCGAACCCTTCACCCTGCCGGGCCAGCCGCAGGAAGACCGTCTGCAGGACGTCCTCCGCGTCATGCACGTTGCCCGTGATCCGGTAGGCCGCCCGGAACACGCGCCCCTGGTGCTCGCGGAAGGCCCGCTCCAGGCCGAAGGGCTCGACGGGCGCCGTCTCGGTCACCGCCATCGCTCCGTGCACCGCACCTCCCCGGCCGGATTCAGTCGGCACCGGGATGACGGTGGGGCGGGGAAATGATTACAGGTCCGGGGAAAAAAGGCGCCGGCCGCCCCGGGCGGTCGATCGCACCGGCCAGGGTACGACGAGGATGACGACCCGTCGGGCCGCCGAGCGGCGCCCGCCCGCGTCAGCGCTGGCCGGCGAGGCCTACTAGCTACTCGAGCCGCACCGCGCCCATGAAGAACGGGATCTCCAGCGGGTCCATG
>DASQFQ010000240.1:0-3564 GCA_035633075.1 Solirubrobacteraceae bacterium
CCAGGGCCGCGGGCGCGCGACGGGGCCAGAGACGCGGCGCGGGCCGCGCGGGGCGACCGTCCGCGCGCGGCGAGCGCGGTGCCGGTTCGGGGCGGCGACGGCCATCAGCCCACCGCCCTTGGCAGCTTGCGCGCTGCGCGCAGCCGGGCGGACCTCGCGCGCGGATTCTGCTCGATCTCGCCGGGGCTCGCCGCGACCGAGCGGCGGAAGACCAGCTCGGCCTCCGGCGTGCGCCCGCAGCCGCACACGGGCAGGTCGGGCGGGCAGATGCAGCCGCGCGTGCGGTCGGCCAGGAAGCGCTTGACGCGGCGGTCCTCGAGCGAGTGGAAGGCGATCGCCGCCAGCCGGCCGGCCGGGCGCAGCAGCTGCCAGGCCAGCGGGAGCGCGGCGTCGAGCTGCTCCAGCTCCTCGTTGACGGCGATCCGGATCGCCTGGAAGGTCCGCCTGGCCGGGTGCCCGCCGGCGAAGCGCGCCGGCGTGGGGATCGCGGCGGTGATCGCATCCACCAGGTCGAAGGTCGTGTCGAGCTCGGCGCTCTCGCGGCGGCGCACGATCTCCCCCGCGATGCGGTCGGCATAGCGCTCTTCGCCGTACTCGCGCAGCGCCCGCGCGAGCCGGCCGCGCTCCCAGGTGTTGACGAGCGCGGCCGCGGTCAGCTCCTGTGCGGGGTCCATGCGCATGTCCAGCGGGGCGTCATAGGCGTATGAGAAGCCGCGCTCGCGGGTGTCGACCTGCATCGAGGACATCCCGAGGTCGAGGTAGACTTGGTCGGCGAGCAGCCCCTCCTCGCGCAGCGTCCGCAGGCCCGTCACGAAGTCCGCGCGCACGAAGCGCGTGCGGCACGCCACCGCGGCGGCCAGCTCGGCGAAGGCCTCCTCGGCGAGCGGATCGCGATCGATGCCGACGAGCAGGCCCGCGGCGCCCAGCCGCCCTGCGACGAGGCGCGCGTGACCGCCGGCGCCGAGCGTGCAGTCGACCGCGACCTGCCCCGGCTGTGGATCGAGCGCCTCGATCAGCTCGCCGGCGAGGACCGGGACGTGGGTGCGGGGCATGTCAAGAAGGATGGCCAAGAGCTGCCGTCAGGTCAGGCGCGCGCGCCGTGAGGTCGGTGTCGTAGGCCTTCCAGGTCTCGCGATCCCAGAGCTCGAGGGAATCCCCGGCACCGAGGATCACGACCTGCCGATCGATGCCCGCGTGCTCCAGGTGCGTGCGCGGCAGCATCACCCGGCCCGCGGAGTCGAGCTCGACGTCCTCCGCGTTCGCGTTGAAGAAGCGCCGAAGCTCGCGCGCCTCGGGCGAGAAGGGGTTCAGCCCGGCAAGGGCTGAGTGCGTCATCGCCGAATAGGTCTGCTCGGGATACACGCTGATGCAGCGGTCCACGCCCCTGACCAGGAAGGCGCGGCCGGCGAGGGCGCCACGGAACTTGGAGGGGACCGTGAGCCGGTGCTTGGCGTCGAGCGTGTGTTCGAAGGTGCCGTGAAATGCCAAGGCTCATGGGTCCGTCGTGTCGAAGGTCAAGTCGATCCGAGGTGGCGGAGTGGGAGGAGCCCCGCCACCCCGGACCGGCTGCGAAAGGGAACCTACCCCACTTCAACCCACCATGCAACACATTTATCGTCATCCGTCCCACCGAGCTTGAGCGCCGTCCCCAGGCGGACGCGTTTTCGAATGGTTTGCAGGGATTCTGCGGTGGGCGACCGGCGGCCCTTCCCGAGGCCCGAGGTGCACGCCTTCCTGCAGATCGCCTGGCTGAACGATCGATTGCACTCGTCAGGCCCTCGCCGTACCCTCGGTCGATGACCCGCGCCGCGCGCCTCGTCCTCCTCTGCGTCCTGCTCGTCCTGCTCGCCTCCGGCTGCGGCGGCGTCTCCGCGGGTGCCGGCGCGGACCCCGCGAGCGCGGTCCCCGCCGGCACCGCGATCTACCTCGAGGGCGTGCTGCGACCCGAGGGCGATCAGCGCGACGACGTGCTCGACGCCGCGCGCAAGCTCCTGCACACCGACGATCCCGAGCGCCGGATCCGCGAGCTGGTCGACCAGGGGCTCAAGGAGTCAGAGGGCGGGCCGCTCAGCTACGGCCACGACATCGAGCCCTGGCTGGGGCAGCGCGCCGGCGTCTGGGTCACCGGCGCGCAGCGCGCGAAGCCGGGCTACGTTGTGCTCGTCGCCACCAAGGACGCGCAGAAGGCCCAGCAGGCGATCGACGGCGGGATCAAGCGCGCAGGCAGGCGCGTGAGCCGGCGATCCTTCGGCGACGTCGACTACCAGGTGGACTCCGACGGGGTCGCGGCCGGGATCGTCGGCGACTTCCTCACGGTCGGCACCGAGGCCGAGCTCAAGCGCACTATCACGGCGCTCGACGGCCGCTCGCTCGCGGAGGACAAGGGCTACCGCCGCGCGATCGGCGAGCTCTCCGACAACCGCCTCGGCCACTTCTACCTCGACGTCGGCCCGTTTGTCGAGGCCGCGCTGCGCGCCGACCCCCAGGCACGGGGCAGGGCCGGCCAGATCCGCGCGCTATTCCCGTTCGACAAGCTCGGGCCGGTCGCGGGCGCGTTCCTCGCCGACGGCGACCGCCTCGCCCTCGACACCGTGATGGGCGGCGAGGGCGCCGGGGTGATCAAGAGCCTCGGGCTGCTGACCGGGACGGGCACGACGCCGCTGCTGGCCGAGCTGCCCGGCGACGCGTGGGCGGCAGCCGGCGCGCCGCGTGTCGGCCGGTCGCTCAAGGGCGTCTTCGATCGCGTGGCCGGAGCGCTGGGCGGCGCGGTCGCCGCAGAGCGGCTGCGCAAGTCCACGGGGCTCGACCTCGAGCGGGACGTCTTCGGCTGGATGGGCGACGCGGCGCTGTTCGTGCGCGGGAGCAGAAAGGCCGACCTCGAGGGCGGGCTCGTCGTCCAGTCCACCGACGAGGCGCTCTCGACGCGCGCCTTCGGCAAGTTCGCCGGCCTCGCCCGCACGCAGGGCGGCCAGGACGTGCAGCCGGTGCGGGTAGCCGGCGCCGACGCCGCCTTCCGGATCGCCAACTCCGACCTCGACAGGCCGATCGTCCTCGCCCGCGGCAACGGCCGCGTGGTGCTCGCCTACGGCGAGCGGGCCGCCGCAGACGGCCTGAAGCCGGCACAGCGACTCGGCGACGCCGACGTCTTCGCGCAGGCGAAGGCGACGCTCGGCGGCGACTACCAGCCGGCCTTCCTCGTCTCCATGCCCGCGCTGGTCGCGGCGATCGAGCAGGCCGGCCACCCCGACCCCGGCTACGCGCGCGCCGAGCCCTATCTCGAGGCGCTGTCGGTGATCGCGGGCGGCAGCCGTCGCGAGGGCAAGAAGCTGCGCTCGCGCGTGGCGGTCGGGCTGAAGTAGGTCAGGGCCCGGCCAGCGCCGGCAACAGCGCGGCGGCCACGAGCAGCAGCACCGACGGCACGAGCGCGAGCGCGATCACGAGCTGGATCTTGGGCGCGGCCCGCGCCGCGGCCTCCTCGCGGCGCCGCGCCGACCGGGCGCGCGCCTCCGCTGCCTGCGCCGCGAGGGTGCCCGAGGGCGGCGAGCCGAGGCGCGCGGCGCGGTG
>DASQFQ010000241.1:0-3669 GCA_035633075.1 Solirubrobacteraceae bacterium
CCGGACCGCGAGGCCCGTGACCAGCGTCTGGACGACGGTCTCCAGCGTCATCTCCGCCTGCGCCGCGTAGTGCTCGAGCCCATCGTGCTCGATCGCCTCCGCCTCGGCCACCACGTCGTCGACGAGCTCTGGGTGGCGGTCGTGAAAATAGGCCCCGATCGAGTACAGGTTGGTGTCCATCAGGGACTCGACGAGGGAGTGGGTGTCCTTCGCCGGCACGGCCGGGAGGCTATACGGCCTGCGGCGCGGCGGCTATCCGCCAAGGTCAGGCAGCGCGCCCTTGGCATCCGACACGACCTCCTCGGCCGTGCTGACCACCTCGGCGCTGGTCTCCTGGACGCCCTCGACCGTCCCGCCGGCCTGGGTGGGGGAGGCGCCGGCCGGATCGGGCAGCGAAACCCCTGAGCCCGGCACCTCGACGCCGGCCGAACCCGGCACCTCAACCCCGGCCGAACCCGGCACCTCGACCCCGGCCGAACCCGGCACCTTGACCCCGGCCGAACCCGGCACCTCGACGCCGCCCGGGCCCGGCACCCCGACGCCGCCCGGGCCCGGCACGTCGACCTCGGGCACCGGTGAGCTGGCGCCGGGCTTGCTGTCGGGGGTAGCCCGGTCGACCTTCGGCGGAGCGACGCGTGCGGGGGCGGAGGAGGCGGGAGCTGAGGACCCGGGAGCGGGGGACCGGTCGCCGGCGGGCGTACGCGCGCCCGAGCGTGGGGTCGCGTCGCGGCGTGCGGGACCGCCGTCGCGCGACGAGCGACGCTGGACGCGACCGGCAGACGCGCGGCTGCCGCGCACCCTCAGCTGTGCAGCCGCGGAAGGGGCGTGCCGGGGCGCGACGGCCGGCGCGGCGACCGCGCGGGTCTTGACGGCCGGCCCGTGCGCCGCTGGCGCACGGCGGGTCGTGTCGGCGGCACCCGGGCCGGCGCCGCCGCCCACGCCGGCGATGATCAGCGTCGCCGCGGCTGCCACCGCCTTGGACCAGGCGGCGGCCATCGGCTCGGAGACCGGGCCGGCCATCTGCGCACCGCCGCCCAGGCCGCGCGGGCGAAGGAAGGCCGGGAAGGGGAAAAGTGCGGCGACCTTGGCGGAGACCCGCCGGCGCACCGAGCGGCGCGCCATCGCGGCGGCGTCGAAGCCGGCCAGCACGGCCTCGCGCCGGCAGGACTGGCAGTGGGCGATGTGACGGGCGAGGCGGCGGGAGTCGCGCGCGCCGGGCATCGAGCCGGCCGCCTGGGCGATGATCCCCTGGATGCGAGTGCAGCGCTGGCCGGAGATGAGCTCGTCGTACTCCTCGGTCAGGCGGCGCCGGGCGCGGAACAGCGTGCTCTCGACCCCGGGGTGGCTGAGCCCCATGCGCTCGCCGATCTCACGATAGGAGAGGCCCCTCGAGCTCGCGGAGCACGAGGATCTCGTGGTGCGTCTCCGAGAGCCCATCGAAGGCGCCGCACAGGTGATCGAGCTGCTGCTTGGTGTTGATGGCCATGTCCGGCGTGGGCTCGGACGCGACCAGCCGGCCATGGTCGGCGGAGCCGAGGCCCTCGCCCGCGTCGAAGGAGATCTCCTCGGCACGCCGCGAGCGGCGGAACTGGTCGATGCAGGCGTTCTTGGCGATCTCGTACACCCACGGCTTGAAGGCGATCGGGCGCTCGGTCTCGCGGATGCGGCGCAGCGCGGAGATGAAGACGTCCTGCGTGATGTCCTCGGCGCGGCCGTGGTCCTTGACCATGCCGTACACGTATGCGGCGATGCGGTGCTGGTAGCGGGCGTAGAGGGCCTCAAAGGCGCGGTCCGCGCCCACCCGGACGGCGGCGACCAGCTCGCCGTCGGAGGCGTCGACGCTGAGCTGTCGGAGCGCGGTCGCCGGTGCCTCCAACACCATCACTCCACTACCCACTGTGTCCCATCCTCCGTGCGAGTGTGCCTTGAAGGCCCCGTCCGCCAACGCGGGACATCCGACCCAAACGTTCATTCGAAGTATTCGCCGCATTGTGACTTTCGAAACCTTGCGGCATGCGGGGACGGACCAAATGTTTAGCTCGCGTTGAGCGATATCCGTTGTGGCCGTCGGGAGCACCCGGTACCTTGGAGGACAACCGTGTCGCAACACCTCATCAGGAGGACAGCAGCGATGGCAATCCACCTCACCCCTACGGAGCTCGCACGCGAAGCCGGTCTGGAGCGCCGTGAGGTGATCGAGAAGTGCATGGAGATGGGCGTGCCGATCTTCCAGGGCCGCATCGACAAGACCCTGTTCCTCGCGAACCTGACCCAGCAGTCCGCGACCTCCGCGCCGTCTCCGCGGGTCGCCACCGCATAGCCGCACGGCAGGTGCCCCCACGGGCGCCTTGCGACATTACAATCGCGCTCCCCGAGGTCAAAAAGAGGAGGAGCGGATGAAAGCGAGCACGGTGACGCCCGCCGCGGCGTCGACCGGATCCAAGACGATCGCCGACCTGATGGGGTTGGCGGCCGAGCGTCACGCCGAGCGCGTGGCAGTCCGCTTCAAGCTCGACGGAGCCTGGCACGACGTCTCCTACGCCGAGGTCGGCCGGATCGTCTCGGAGATCGGGCGCGGGCTCGTCGAACTCGGGATCCAGCCCGGGGAACGCGTCTCGCTGCTCTGCTCGACGCGCCCGGCCTGGACCTACGTCGACTTCGCCATCGCCAGCGCCGGCGCCGTGGTGGTGCCCGTCTACCCCACGAACTCGCCGAGCGAGTGCGAGTGGGTGGCCGGCAACTCCGAGGCGGTGGCGATCGTCTGCGAGGACGCCTCCCAGGTGGCCAAGATCGCCGAGGTCCGCGAGAACCTGCCCGACCTGCGGATGATCGTGGTAATCGACCCCTCCGGTGACGTCGACGATGCCGTCGCGCTCGACGACCTGCGCGAGCGCGGCCGCGCGCGCGACGAGGCCGAGCTGGCGGAGCGCGCGGCCGCGGTCACCCCCGAGGACGTGTACACGATCATCTACACCTCGGGGACGACCGGCCCGCCCAAGGGGTGCGTGCTCTCGCACCACAACTACCGGCAGGTCGTGAACATGTGCGAGGAGATCAACGTCCTCCAGGAGGGCGACCTGGTCTACCTCTACCTGCCGCTGGCGCACGCCTACGCGCTGCTGATCCAGCTGCTGGCCGTCGACCTCGGGGGCGCCATCGCCTACTTCGGCGGCGACCCCAAGCAGATCGTGCCCGAGCTGATGGAGACCCACCCGGACTACCTTCCGTCGGTGCCCCGGATCTTCGAGAAGATCTACACCCTGGTCACCTCCAACGCCGACCCCGAGATGATCAAGGGAGCAACACAGGTGGGCCTGCAGGTGCGCGCCCTCCAGGCCGCGGGCAAGCCCGTGTCGCCCGAGCTGCAGGCCCATTACGACAGGGCGGATGAGGCGCTGTTCAAGAACGTCCGCGGTGCCTTCGGGGGCAAGCTCAAGCAGGCCAGTACTGGCGCGGCGCCGATCGCCCTCGAGATCCTCGAATTCTTCTATGCGTGCGGCGTCCCGGTCATGGAGGGCTACGGCATGACCGAGACGGCCACGGTGGCCACCGTGCAGACCGTCGACGACCACAGGCTCGGCTCGGTCGGGCGGGCGCTCCCCGGCTGCGAGATCCGCATCGCCGACGACGGCGAGGTCCTGATCAAGGGCCCGAACATCTTCGGCGGCT
>DASQFQ010000242.1:0-17019 GCA_035633075.1 Solirubrobacteraceae bacterium
CTCAGTCCGAGCCGGGCGCCGTCGGCTAGCGGCCGTTGGGCCGCAGGGGCCGCCCGGGTGGGATGGAGCGGCGGCCGCCTCGCGGCTGCGGCGCCGGATCCCGGCTGCGGCGCCGGATCCCGCAGACCGGCCAGGCGACGCAGGCGTTGCCGTCGAAGGTCAGCAGCCCGTCGGGCGCGAGGTTGGCCCGAGCGCTCCCCAGCCAGCGGCCGCGCCATCTCGCTCGGTTGCCGCCCCGGCGCATCGGGCACATGGACGCCGTGCCCGAGCTTGTCGACATCCCATCCCACCCCCCCGAGCGCTTCGAGTCGGTGCTCGAGCCCGAGCCCTTCAAGCGTCTGGCAGACGGCATCCGCTCCTCGCGGGAGCTGCTCGACGACCGCGTGGTCTGGCACGTGAACTCCACCGCGAAGGGCGGCGGCGTCGTGGAGCTGCTGCGAGCGCTGCTCGGCTACGCGCTGGGCGCGGGGGTGGACACGCGCTGGGCGGTCATCCACGGCGAGCCGGAGTTCTTCCGCGTCACCAAGCGCATCCACAACAACCTGCACGGCTTCGAGGGCGACGGCGGGCCGCTGGGCGACGCGGAGCGGGAGGCCTACGAGGGCGCACTGCGTGATAACGCGCAGGACCTGGCCGGGGCGGTTCAGGCGCAGGACGTCGTGTTCCTGCACGACCCCCAGACCGCGGGCATGGTCGCGCCCACCAAGGAGACCGGCGCCACGGTGATCTGGCGCTGCCACGTCGGCCTCGACGTGCCCAACGCGCTCGCGCGCCGCGCGTGGGGCTTCCTCGAGCCCTACGTGCGCCAGGCCGACGCCTACGTGTTCTCGCGCCGGGCGTTCGCATGGGAGGGCCTCGACGGCGACAAGATCAACGTCATCGCGCCCTCGATCGACGCGTTCTCGCCGAAGAATCAAATGCTCGACGCCGGCACGGTGACCGCGGTGCTCGCGGCCGCCGGGATCGTGGACGGCGCCGACCCGAGCGGCGCCACCTTCGCTCGGGGGGACGGGAGCGAGGCGCGCGTGGAGCACACCGTCGAGCTCTTCGAGGATCGGCGCCTCGGTCCCGAAGATCGCATCGTCCTGCAGGTCTCGCGCTGGGACCGCCTCAAGGACCCCAGCGGGGTGATCGAGGGGTTCGCCGAGCAGGGCGCCGTCCAGACGGGCGCCCACCTGGTCTACGCCGGCCCGGCGGTCGACGCGGTGTCCGACGATCCCGAGGGCGCCGAGGTGCTCGAGGAGTCGATCGCCCTACGCGAGCGCCTGCCCGAGCAGAGCCGGCGCCACATCCACCTCGTGGCGCTGCCGATGGACGACGGCGAGGAGAACGCGGTCATCGTCAACGCGCTGCAGCGGCAGGCCGCCGTAGTCGTGCAGAAGAGCCTCGCCGAGGGGTTCGGCCTGACCGTGGCGGAGGCGATGTGGAAGGCGCGCCCCGTCATCGGCTCGCGGGTCGGCGGCATCCAGGACCAGATCGTCGACGGCGAGAGCGGCGTGCTGGTCGACCCGCACGACCTCGAGGCCTATGGGCGCGCCGTGCGCGAGCTGCTCGAGGACGCGGGGAGGGCCGAGCGGATGGGCCGGGCCGCGCAGCAGCGGGTCCGCGACGGGTTCCTGGGAGCGCGCAGCCTGCTCGACTACCTGGACCTGATCCGCCGGTTGCTGCGCTGAGCCAGCCGCCAGCGCACGAACAGCTCGACCCCGTCGGCAACGCCGGCGGCGAGGTGGCCGAGGGGGCCGCAGACCAGCCAGGCGGCCAGGCGGGACGTCACGGGAGCGGACGGTATCGTCACAGGCCAAACATGGCCGTCCCCGTCTCCACCACCGTCACGGAGCTCCCCGAGTCCCGCGTGCGCGTCCAGGCCGAGGTGCCCGCGGCCGAGGTCGAGAAGAGGGTTGCCCTGGCCGCCCGCCAGCTCGGGCGCAACCTGCGCGTGCCGGGCTTCCGGGCGGGCAAGGTGCCGCCTCCCGTGATCATCCAGCGCGTGGGCCGCGACGCGGTGCTCGACGAGGCGGTGCGCGACTCCATCGGGACCTGGTACTCGGCGGCCATCGACGCGGCGCGGATCGTCCCGGTCGGCGAGCCCGCGCTCGACCTCGACGAGCTGCCGGGCGAGGGGGAGCCCCTGCGCTTCTCGATCGAGATCGGCGTCCGTCCGTCGGCCGAGCTCGGCCAGTACCAGGGCCTCGAGGTGGGCCGCCGCGAGGGCGAGATCGAGCAGGAGGCGGTCACGGCCGAGCTCGACGCCCTGCGTGAGCGGACGGCCAAGCTCGAGACCGTCGAGCGCCCCGCAGGGCGCGGCGACTTCGTGGTGATTGACTTCCTGGGCACGCTCGAGGGCGAGCCGTTCCCCGGGGGCGAGCGCCGCGACCAGATGGTGGAGCTGGGGTCCGGCCGTCTCGTGCAGGGCTTCGAGGACCAGCTCGAGGGCGCGAGCGCGGGCGAGACCCGCACCGTCACGATCACGTTCCCGGTGGTGAGCGACAGCGGTGACGAGAGCGACGCCCGAGGCAAAGGGGGCGCCGAGCTCGCCGGCCGCGAGGCCCGGTTCGAGGTCAACGTAAAGGAGGTCAAGGCCAAGGAGCTGCCCGAGCTCGGCGACGACCTCGCCGTCGAGGCCGGCTTCGACACCCTCGCCGAGCTCGAGGGCGACATCCGCGAGCGCCTCGCCGAGGCCCAGAGCGCCGACATCGACGCCGAGTTCCGCGAGGCGGCCTTGGACTCAGCCGTGGCCCAGGCCACCGTCGAGGTCCCCGCCGCGCTGGTGGAGTCGCGCGCCCGCGAGCTGTGGGACCAGATGGCCCACACGCTCGCCCACCAGGGGATCCCGCGCGAGACCTACCTGCAGATCACTGGCAAAACCGAGGACGAGCTGGTCGAGGAGGGCAAGGAGGGCGCCGAGCGCGACCTGCGCCGCGAGGCCGTGCTGGCCGCCGTGGTGGAGGCCGAGGGCATCGAACCCACCGAGGAGGAGCTGCTCGAGGCGCTCGAGCGCGCCGCCGTCACGGAGCGCTCGACACCGAAGAAGCTGCTCGAGCGTCTGCGCTCCAGCGGCCGCGTCGACGGGCTCCGCCACGAGCTCACGCAGCGCAAGGCCGTCGACCTCATCGCCGACTCGGCCAAGCCCATCTCGGTCGCCCAGGCCCAAGCGCGCGACAAGCTCTGGACGCCCGGCGCCGAACGCCCGCAGGAGGGCGCCGTCGGCGGGCTCTGGACGCCCGGAGGTTAGTTCTCGTCAGAGTTCCCCGCCGGAGGCTCTGGACGCCCGGAGGCTTCGTCAGAGGTCCCCGCCGGCTGTCGCGCGCGGCGCTCCCGGGTCTCAGCTCCACGGGTAGGGGCTGTTGGAGACGGGATGCAGGTCGCCCGTCGCGAAGCGCTCGTAGCGGAAGGGATAGAGCAGGCTCGAGTGCTCGCCCAGCAGCACGCGCGCGGCCTCGCGACCGACCGCGATCATCTTGTAGCCGTGGTTGGAGTCGGCGATCACGTAAGCGTTCGGGCGCATGAAGTCGAAGACCGGGAAGTTGTCGACCGTGAAGGCGCCCACGCCGCCCGAGCGCACGTCGCGGAAGCTCGCGCGCGCTCCCGCGAAGCGGCCCATGCAGTGCGAGAGCGCCGCCGACCACATGTCGGAGAAGTCCTCCGCGACCGTCGCGGTCGGGTAGGGGTCGATCTCGAACTCGTGGCCCTGGCGCACCGGAGAGGCGCCGCCCTGGACGCCGCGACGGTCGCGCTTGAAGTAGATCCCCCAGGGCTCGTCGGTGATCAGGCGGCCGTCCTCGTCGCGCAGCGGCGCGGCGCTGTCCACGTGCAGGACGGGCGGGAGCTCGCCGGCCGCCGTCGCGAAGCGGGCGGGGTCGATCGCCACCTCGCCCTCCTGCAGGTACCAGTAGGTCCACATCTCCTGGTCGCGGGCCACGTGCCCGTCCGGGGTGTGGACGTCCAGGCGGCGGGGCAGCTCCAGCATCTCCCACAGCCGCTCGATCCACGGGCCACCGGCCACGACCACCTGCTCGACCGCGATGGCGCCCTGGTCGGTGACGACCCGGGTCACGGCGCCCGAGCCGTCGAGCTCGAAGCCGGTGACCACCACGCCCTCGAGGATTCTCACGCCCTGCTCGGAGGCCAGCGCGGCGAGGCCGCGCACGGACTCCAGGTTGAACGCGAAGCCTCCCTGGTGCTCGTGCAGGCACACGGACAGCCCGGGCGCTCGCCAGTCGGGGAACAGCGCACGCATGTGGGCGTCCACTTCCCGCTCGCCGACGTGCAGCTCGGAGCGATAGCCGATCCGCTGCTGGCGCTCGTAGACCTCGACCAGATCGCCCTCCTGGGCCGGCGGGCCGAGCGCCACGTAGCCCGCACCGTGGTAGTCGAGGCGCTCGGCGTGCGCCTCCCAGATCTCCACGCACGCGGCCATCAGCTCGGACATCGCGGGCTGGAAGTAGTTGTTGCGCACGACGCCGCACGCGATCCCGGAGGCCCCGGCGCCCACCCCGGTCTTGTCGAGGACGAGGACGTCCTCGCCGCTCCCCTCGCCCCGTGCCGCGAGCCCCCGCGCCAGATGCCAGGCCGTCGAGAGCCCGTGCACGCCGGCGCCGACGATCACGTAGCGGGCGGAATGGGGCGGCGCGGTCATCGCCGTCACAGCTCCTTCGCGAATTCCCGGGACTCCGGCCTGAGCGACTCGTCGGTCCCCAGGTAGGCGTGCTTGGACATGTCGGCCGTGTAGCGGCTCGCCGGCGGGGTGCGGCCCAGCGCCTCGGCCATGCTGCGGATGTGGTGCGGTGCGGCGCCGCAGCAGACGCCGAAGTAGCCGACCCCCAGCTCCAGCGCGCTCCTGGTGAAGTCGGCGATCTCGTAGCGGTTGCAGGTGAACGGGTCAAGCGCGGTGGGGAAGGGCCGGCCGCCGGGCAGCTCGTCGTACTCGGGATCGCGCAGGGACTGGAGGCTCGGTTGCTCGTCGGTTGTCCGGTAGGGCACCGGGAGCGCCGCCAGGTGGCCGGAGACCGTCGCGCGGATGGCTCGCAGCAGCGGCAGGATCGTCCGGGGCCCGCGGATGCAGTTGAGCCCGACCACGTCCGCGCCGGCGTCCTCGAGTCGCTTGCAGGCGTCCTCCGGGCTCCAGCACTCCCGGGTCTCGGGGCGCTGGTGGACGGCGAGCGTGACGACCGCGGGCACCCCGGCCGCCTTGATCGCCTCGGTGGCGATCAGCGCCTCCTCGGCGAAGGCGAAGGTCTCGCCGATGACGAAGTCGACGCCGGCCTCGACCGCCCAGCTGACCTGCTCGTCGAACATCGCCCGCACGGTGCGGCGCGCGGCGTCGTCGGGCCGGAAGACGTTCGTGTTGCAGATGTCGCCGGCCAGCAGCGCGTCGCTCTCGGAGGCCACCTCGCGGGCGATCTCCAGCGCGTGGCGGTTGATCGCCTCGAGCAGCTCCTCCTTGCCGATCAGGCGCAGCTTCTCGCGGTGCGCGTAGTAGGTGAAGGCCTCGACGACGTCGGAGCCGGCGTGCACGAACTCGCGGTGCAGCTGCGCAACCATCTCGGGGTGCTCGAGCACCACCTCGGGCACGAAGGCGCCGGCCTGCAGGAAGCCGCGGCGCTCGAGCTCGAAGAGGTAGCCCTCGGCGCAGATGACCGGACCGCGTTCGAGCCGGTCGAGGAGGCCGAGCCTGGGTTCGTCGGTGGTGTTCATGGTCTGCCGCTCCGGGCTCTGGACCGTACCTCAGGCGAGGTTCTCGCCCCAGGCCGATTGCTAGAGTCGCCAGCGAGAAGGATTCGCGCCAGGCAAGCGAAACGAAGCGAGGACTGTGAGCCCACTCGTCCCGATGGTCGTCGAGCAAACGTCACGCGGCGAACGTGCGTTCGACATCTACTCCCGGCTGCTGAACGAGCGGATCGTCTTCCTCGGCACGCCGGTCGACGACCAGATCGCGAACCTCGTCGTGGCCCAGCTCCTTCACCTGGAGTCCGAGGATCCCGACAAGGACATATCGCTCTACATCAACTCGCCGGGCGGCTCGGTCTATTCGGGCCTCGCGATCTACGACACGATGCAGTTCATCAAGCCCGACGTGCAGACGATCTGCGTCGGCATCGCCATGTCGATGGGCGCGCTGCTGCTCGGCGGCGGCGCGAAGGGCAAGCGGATGGCGCTGCCCAACGCCAAGATCCTCATTCACCAGGTGTCCTCGGGCTTCCAGGGCCAGGCGACGGACATCGAGATCCACGCGCGCGAGGTCATCGAGCTCCGGCGCCGGCTGGACGAGATCATCGCCGAGCACACCGGGCAGGACCTCGAGAAGGTCCGGCAGGACACTGAGCGCGACTACTTCTTGAGCTCGGAGGAAGCTGTGGAGTACGGAATCATCGACCGCGTGATCTCCGAGCACTAAGCTCGGGGGACTCGGCGGCCGACGAGTAGGGAGAGAGGAAAGACCAGTGGCACGCCCGACGGACTCCAACGAGCAGCTTCTCTGCTCCTTCTGCGGCAAGTCGCAGCGGCAGGTCAAGAAGCTGATCGCCGGACCAGGCGTCTACATCTGCGACGAGTGCATCGATCTCTGCAACGAGATCATCGACGAGGAGCTCACGTCCCCGCCGAGCTTCGACATCGACAACCTGCCCAAGCCGCGCGAGATCTACGGCGTCCTGCAGGAGTACGTGGTCGGCCAGGAGCAGGCCAAGCGCACGCTCTCGGTGGCCGTCTACAACCACTACAAGCGCGTGCAGATGATGCAGGTCGACGACGCCGACATCGAGCTGCAGAAGTCCAACATCCTGCTGCTCGGGCCGACCGGCTGCGGCAAGACGCTGCTCGCGCAGACGCTGGCTCGGATCCTCAACGTCCCCTTCGCGATCGCCGACGCCACGGCGCTGACCGAGGCCGGCTATGTCGGCGAGGACGTCGAGAACATCCTGCTCAAGCTGATCCAGGCCGCCGACTTCGACGTCAGGAAGGCCGAGACCGGGATCATCTACATCGACGAAGTCGACAAGATCGCCCGCAAGGCCGACAACCCGTCGATCACCCGTGACGTGTCGGGAGAGGGGGTCCAGCAGGCCCTGCTGAAGATCCTCGAGGGGACGACGGCCTCCGTGCCGCCGCAGGGCGGGCGCAAGCATCCCCACCAGGAGTTCCTCACCATCGACACGACGAACATCCTGTTCGTCTGCGGCGGCGCCTTCGCCGCCCTCGACAAGGTCATCGAGCGCCGGATCGGCCACAAGGGCGTGGGGTTCGGGGCGGCCATCACGTCGAAGCGCAACAAGGACACCGGCGAGCTCTTCGAGCAGTGCCTGCCCGAGGACCTGATGCAGTACGGGCTGATCCCCGAGTTCATCGGCCGCCTGCCCGTGACCTCGGCCGTTCACCAGCTCTCGCGCGACGACCTCATCACCATCCTCACCGAGCCGCGCAACGCGATCGTCAAGCAGTTCCAGCGCTTCTTCGGCTTCGACGGCATCGAGCTGGTGTTCTCCCAGGACGCCCTGAAGTCCGTCGCCGACCGCGCGCTGGAGCGTGAGACCGGCGCCCGCGGCCTGCGCTCGATCATCGAGGAGGTGCTGCTCGAGGTCCAGTTCGAGTTGCCCTCGCGCCGCGACGTCAAGAAGTGCGTCGTGACCAAGGAGACCATCGAGCGGGGCGTCAAGCCCACCCTGGTCACCGTCGCCCCCGAGGAGGAGAAGGGGCACGAGGCCGACGCCAAGTCGGCGTAGCGCCTGAGGCCGCGGGCCAGCCGGCCCAGCCCCGCACGGTCGCGGCGCCCCACCCGCCGCGCCATCCGTTCATGGCGGCGAACGGGCGCTCGAACCTGCACGTGGACGCCTATCCTGCGGGGCCCAGATGCCATCCGAGCTCGAGAGCCACACCCGCTACGAGCCGGCCGACGCCGAGCCGCGAATCTTCGCGCGCTGGCTCGAGTCCGGCCTGTTTCACCCCGAGCCGGAAGGCACTCCCGAGGCGAACTACTCGATCGCGATCCCCCCGCCCAACGTCACGGGCGCCCTGCACATGGGCCACGCCCTCAACGGCTCGATCCAGGACGTGCTGATCCGCTACGCGCGGATGCGCGGCCGGCGGACCAAGTGGATCCTCGGCACCGACCACGCCGGGATCGCGACCCAGACCCAGGTCGAGCGCCAGCTGCGCGCCGAGGGGACGAGCCGTGAGGAGCTCGGGCGCGAGGCGTTCGTCGAGCGCGTGTGGCGCTGGCGCGAGCAGTACGGCTCGCGGATCATCGAGCAGTACAAGCGCCTCGGCGCCTCGTGCGACTACTCCGAGGAGCGCTTCACGCTCGACCGGGAGTACGTCCGCGCGGTCATGAAGGTGTTCGTGGACCTCTACCGCAAGGGCCTGATCTACCGCGACCACTACATGGTCAACTGGGACCCGGGGTTCCGGTCGGCGATCTCCGACCTCGAGGTCGAGGAGCGCGAGGTCACCGACACGCTGTACTCCATCGACTATGCGCTCGAGAGCGGGCGCGGCTCGCTGACCATCGCCACCGTGCGGCCCGAGACCATGCTGGCCGACACCGCGATCGCCGTGCACCCCGACGACGACCGCTACACGCGCCTGGTCGGCGAGTCCGCGATCCTGCCGCTCGTCGGGCGCCGGCTGAAGATCGTGGCCGACCCCTACGTCAAGCCCGAGTTCGGGACCGGCGCGCTGAAGATCACTCCCGGGCACGACCCCAACGACTTCGAGCTCGGTCGCGCCCACGGCCTCGAGGAGATCTCCGTGATCGGCGAGGACGGTCGCATGACCGCGGCGGCGGGCGAGCGCTTCGCCGGGATGCCGGTGCTCGAGGCGCGCGAGGCGGTCGTCGCCGCCCTGCGCGAGGAGGGCCGCATCGTGGGCACGGAGCCCCTGGTCCACTCGGTTCCGTACTCGCACCGCTCGGGCGAGCGGATCGAGCCGCTGATCTCGCTGCAGTGGTTCATGCGCATGGAGCCGCTCGCCGGCTCCGCGCTCGACGTCGTGCGCGACGGGCGCGTGAAGGTGCATCCCGAGAGCTGGACGCGCGTCTATGAGCACTGGATGGAGAACATTCGGCCCTGGTGCATCTCGCGCCAGCTCTGGTGGGGACACCAGATCCCGGTCTGGTACCGGGGCGAGGAGACCTACTGCGGCATCGACCCGCCGGAGGGCGACGGCTGGGAGCGCGAGTCCGACGTGCTGGACACCTGGTTCTCCTCCGCACTCTGGCCCTTCGCGACCCTCGGCTGGCCCGAGCAGACCCCGGGGCTGCGGGCCTTCTACCCGACCGATCTCCTCTCGACGGGCCGCGAGATCCTCTTCCTGTGGGTCGCGCGCATGATCATGATGGGGCTCGAATTCGCCGGTGACATCCCGTTCACCGACGTCTACCTCCACTCGATCATCCAGGCGCCCGACGGGCGGCGGATGTCCAAGTCGCTCGGCACGGGCATCGATCCGCTCGACCTGATCGGCGGCGGCCCGCGCCCGCCCGTCTACCCCCAGGGGGGCGACTTCCCGGCCTACGGCGCCGACGCCGTGCGCTTCGGGCTGCTCGCGATGTCCTCGACGCAGGACGTCCGCTTCAACGAGGACAAGGTCGGCCAGGGCCGCCAGCTCACCAACAAGCTCTTCAACGCCTCCCGGCTCGTGCTGCTGCGGGTGCCCGAAGGCGCCGGGGTGCCCGGGCTGGCGCCCGACCCCGCAGCGGTCGAGGACGCCTGGATCCTCTCACGCCTGCAGCGCGCCAAGGCCGCCATGGCGCAGGCGATCGAGGCCTTCGAATTCCACCACGCCGTGCTCGGTCTTTACGACTTCGTGTACGGCGAGCTGTGCGACTGGTACCTCGAGCTGATCAAGCCCCGCCTGTACGCGCCGGACAACCGGGAGGTCTGCGATGTCGCCCTGCACGTGCTCGCCGAGACCCTGGCGCTGGCCCATCCGATCATCCCCTTCGTCACCGAGGAGATCTGGTCGCACATGCCCGGCCCGAACGACCTGCTGATGGCGCGGGCTTATCCGGTGCCCGGCGAGGCGCTTCGCGACGAGGCCGCCGAGGCCGAGGTCGGCCGCGCGATCGCGGCGGTGCAGGAGCTGCGGGGTTGGCGCGACGGCGTCCGCGCGGCACCCGGCCGAACGCTCCCCGCCCGCCTGGAGGCGCCGGGCTACGAGCGGACGGGCGCGGCGATCGCCCGGCTGGCGCGGGTGGAGTGGAGCGAGGATGGCGGGGAGCCGGTCGCCAGCGTCCCCGTCCCGGGCGGCGCCGTCGCCGTGCTGGCCTCGGACGCCGTCGACACCGAGGCCGAGGCGCGGCGCACCGAGGAGCGGCGGGCCAGGCTCCAGGCCGACGTCGCGCGCGCCGAGGCCAAGCTCGCCAACCTCGGCTTCGTCGAGAAGGCCCCGGAGCCGGTGGTGGAGGCCGAGCGCGACAAGCTCGCCCGGCTGCGCTCCGAGCTGGGTGCCCTCGGATGAGCGGTGCCTGGAGCCTCGAGCAGGCCGAGGCGCACCTGCTCTCGCTCGAGCTGTTCGGGATGCGCTTCGGGCTCGAGCGCATGCGCCGGCTGCTGATCGCCCTCGGCAGCCCCCAGCGCGACTTCCGGGCGATCCACGTAGTCGGCACCAACGGCAAGAGCTCGACCGTGCGCATGACCGCGGCCATCCTCGAGGCGCACGGCGTGCACGCCGGGTCCTACCTGTCGCCGCATCTGAGCAGCTTCGCCGAGCGAGTCCGCGTCGGCGACGAGGACCTCGCGCCGGCGGCGTTCGGGGCCGCGGTGCAGCGGGCCGCGGCGGCAGCCGCCATGGTCGACCGCACCCTGTCGGGAGGCGAGCGGGTGACGCAGTTCGAGCTGATGACCGCCGCCGCGCTCTCAGAGCTCGCGGCGCGGGACGTCGAGGTGGCCGTCGTGGAGGCCGGGCTGGGCGGGCGCCACGACGCCACCAACGTCCTCGACGCGCCGGTGGTGGCGCTCACCAACGTCGGGCTCGAGCACACGCGCTGGCTGGGGCCGACCGTCTCCGACATCGCGCGCGAGAAGCTGGCGGTGCTCGCCCCGGGAGCGACCCTCGTGGTGGGTGAGCTCGATCCCGAGGCGGAGGCCGAGGTGGCACGGGTCGGCGCCCGCGTGGTGCGCGCGGGCATCGGCGAGGAGCCGGGCCTGCGCGGCTTCCAGCGGGCGAACTTCGCCGTCGCCCGCGCCGCCGCGGAGGCGCTCGCCGGTCCCCTCGACGCCGCCGCGGTCCTGCGCGCGGCGGCGTCGGTCGCCGTTCCAGGGCGGTTCCAGGTCGTCGCCGAGGATCCGCTCATGATCTTCGACGCTGCGCACAACCCCAGCGGCGTCGTCGCCTTGACCGCCGCGCTCCGCGAAGCCATCGGCGAGCGCCCGCTCGTGGCCGTGGTGTCGGTGCTCGATGACAAGGACGCCGCCGGGATGCTGGGCGTGCTGCTGCCGCTGTGCTTCCGCGCGGTGTTCACCGCCTCGCGCAACCCGCGGGCGCTCTCGCCGGCCACGCTCGCCTCCCTCGCCGGGCAGCTCGGCGGCCCGCCCGCCGAGATCGAGCCCGACCCGCGGCGCGCGGTCCAGCGCGCGCGCGAGCTGGCCGGTCGCGACGGCGCGGTGGTCGCCACGGGCTCCATCTACCTCGTCGCGGACCTGCTCTCAGACCCCGGGCGCCGCGCGGCGTCGGCGCTGTGAACGAGCGCGGACCCTCGAGCCGGGCGGCGTTGGCGCTGTGAGCGGGCGCGGACCCTCGAGCCGGGCGGCGTTGGCGCTGTGAGCGGGCGCGGCCCCGGGGTGCTGCTGATGGTCGCGCTCGTCGCGCTCGTCGTCGCGCTCGTCATCCTGGTCTTCTTCGCGCTGGGCTACGGGTTCGGCAGGATGTTCCTCTGAGCCGCCGAACGGGAACTCAGGCGGGGTGGGTGACCGCCGCGACCGCCAGTACGCTTCTGTGAACGCATGCTGATGCTCGGCGTCTTCGGGATAAACAACGACGGTCTCAACACGGCCGTGAACGTGCTGATCCTCGTGCTCTTCGTCCTGTGGGCGGCGCTGGTCTTCTGGACCTTCGCCGACGCCCGCCGGCGGATCGACGACCCGATGCTCGTCGCGTGCGCAACGGTCGCCTCGCTGTTCCCCTTCGTGGGGACGATCGTCTACGTGATCGTGCGGCCGCCGGAGTTCCTCGAGGATGTGCGCCTGCGCGAGCTCGAGATGCAGACCGCCGAGGCGCGCCTGACGAACCTCGACTACCAGCTGTGCCCGTACTGCGACTTCGAGGTCAAGGCCGACTACCTGCGCTGCCCGAGCTGCATGCGCCGCCTCAAGGAGCGCTGCTACTCCTGCGGCAAGCCGATCGACCCGGCGTGGAAGCTGTGCCCGTTCTGCGAGGCCGAGACGGGGGCCGTGCCGCCGCCCTCGGTCCGGCGTCGCAGGCGCGGGGGGACGACGGAATCGGTCGCCGCCGCGGCAGCCGAGCCTGAATCCGGCCCGCCTCGGATGTAGTCCACCAGTGGACCGGACCCTCATCCTGGTCAAGCCGGATGCGTTCGCGCGCGACCTGACCGGCGAGATCATCGCCCGCTTCGAGCGCAAGGGCCTGCGTATCGCCGCGCTCAGGTACATGACCATGGACGTCGGGCTGGCCGAGCAGCACTATGCCGAGCACCAGGGCAAGCCCTTCTTCGGCGAGCTCGTCTCGTTCATCACCTCGGGGCCGCTCGTGGCCATGGTCCTCGAGGGCCAGGACGCGGTCCGGGCCGCCCGGCAGGTGATCGGGGCGACGAACCCGCTCGAGGCCGCGCCAGGCTCGATCCGCGGCGACTTCGCCGTCGAGGTCGGACAGAACATGGTCCACGGATCCGACAGCCCGGAGTCGGCCGCGCGGGAGGCGGCGCTGTTCTTCCCCGGGCCGGCCTGATCCTCGCGTCGGCGTCGCCGCAGCGGCGGGCGATCCTCGCCCAGGTCGGCATCCCCTTCGAGGTCCGCCCGGCGGGAGTGGAGGAGGAGACCGCGGGCGAGCCGGCCGCGGTCGCCGAGGCCAACGCGCGGCGCAAGGCGACGGCGTCTCCCTCGGCCCTGCGGGCCTCGTCACCGCCGTCGGCTCGGGGCGAGCTGGTCCTCGGAGCCGACACGATCGTCGCCGTGGACGGCGCCATCCTCGGCAAGCCTCGCGACGAGGCCCAGGCACGCGAGTTCCTGCGCCGGCTCGCCGGGTGCGAGCACCGCGTCGTGGGCGCGATCGCGCTCGCCGCCGAGGGCGACGTCGTGCAGGCCGCGGTGGAGATCACCAGCGTGCGCTTCCGGGACCTCGACCACCCGACCCTCGAGTGGTACGTGAGGTCGAGGGAATGGGAGGGCCGGGCGGGCGGTTATGCGATCCAGGGACGAGGCGCCGCGCTGATCGCCGGAATCCGGGGCGACTATCTCAACGTGGTCGGGCTCCCGCTCGCACGGCTGCTCGAGCTGCGCCCGGATCTGCTGTCGCTGACTTGATTTGCAGGGGTTCCGGGGGATCCGTTCGGTAGACTCACGCCTCGGCGCCGAGGGCCTCGTCGGGGCTGCTGCCACACGCGCTGCTTCCCCTTCCGCATGGGCTTCTTCTCGTACCTCACCGGTTTCGGTGGCCGTGACATGGCCGTCGACCTCGGCACCGCAAACACCCTCGTCTACGTACGCGGGCGAGGCATCGTGCTCTCCGAGCCCTCGGTGGTCGCCATCGACTCGCGGACGGGGGAGGTCCACGCGGTGGGGATCGAGGCCAAGCGCATGCTGGGCCGCACCCCGGGCACCATCTCCGCGATCCGCCCGCTCAAGGACGGCGTGATCGCGGACTTCGATGTGACGGAGGAGATGCTCCGCCACTTCATCCAGAAGGTCCACCAGAACCGCTGGGCGCACCCGCGCGTGGTGGTCTGCGTCCCCTCGGGCGTGACCGGCGTCGAGAAGCGCGCGGTCGAGGAGGCCTGCCTGAGTGCCGGCGCCCGCCAGGCCTACCTGATCGAGGAGCCGATGGCCGCCGCGATCGGCGCCGGCCTGCCCGTGGGCGAGCCGACGGGGAACATGGTGGTCGACATCGGCGGCGGCACCTCGGAGGTCGCGGTCATCTCGCTCGGCGGCATCGTGGTCTCGCAGTCGATCCGCGTCGGCGGCGACGAGCTCGACGAGGCGATCATCAACTACGTCAAGCGGGAGTACAAGCTCCTGATCGGCCAGCAGACGGCCGAGGAGGTAAAGCTCGAGATCGGCTCGGCCTACCCCCTCGAGGAGGAGGTCCAGGCCGAGATCCGCGGGCGCGACCTGGTGTCGGGGCTCCCCAAGACGGTCGTGCTCACCTCCGAGGAGGTGCGCGCCGCGCTCGAGGAGCCGCTGGTCCAGATCATCGACGCGATCAAGGAGACGCTGGATCGCACGCCGCCCGAGCTGGCGTCGGACATCATGGACCGTGGCATCATGCTGGCGGGAGGCGGCTCGCTGCTGCAGGGCATCGACGAGCGCCTGCGCGAGGAGACGCAGATGCCCGCCCACCGCGCGGAGTCGCCGCTGACGTGCGTGGCGGTGGGGTCCGGCCGCTCGCTGGAGGAGTTCGAGGCGATTCACCGCTCGAACCGCAACAACTCCCGCAACCGGCGGCCCAGGCGATGAGAAACACACGAACTTGGGAGATGCTCCCCGCATGTATGACAAAGCGGTGCGACGTCGGCGCGCGGTCCTCGTGGCGCTGGTCGCCCTCTCCCTGATCCTGGTCACCGCCTACTTCGGCGAGTCCACCGGTGGCGGGCTGCACGCCGTGCAACGCGGCGCTATGGAGGCGCTGGCCCCGATCCAGGAGGGCGCCAACCGGATCCTCAAGCCGTTCCGCGACGCCTTCGGCTGGTTCGGCTCGACCCTGGACGCCAAGGAGCAGCGCGACGAGCTCAAGCGCGAGCGCGACGCCCTGCGCGCCCAGGTCGCCCAGCTCGAGGTCCAGGGGGTCGAGAACCGGCAGCTGCGCGGCCTGCTCGGCATCAACTCCGCAGGCGGGATCAAGGCGTACGAGCCGGTCCTGGCCCGGGTGTTCGCCCGCTCGCCCAGCACGTGGTACTCCACGGTCGAGATCAACAAGGGTACGAGCGACGGCGTGCGGGCCGACCAGCCGGTGGTCAACGGGGAGGGCCTCGTGGGCAAGGTCAAGTCGGTCACCAGCGGCAGCGCGGTCGTCATGCTGCTCACCGACCAGGACTTCGGTGTTTCCGCCAAGGCCGCGCGCTCCGGTGAGCCCGGCTCGATCGACTCCGCCGTTGGCGCCCCGGGCGAGCTGCGGCTCGAGCTGGTCCCTCGCGGCAAGCTCGTCGAGGAGGGCGAGCGGATTGTCACCGCAGGCACCGTCTCCCCGCGCCTGAAGTCCCTCTTCCCGCCCGGGATCCTCATCGGGACCGTCAACAAGGTCGACGAGGGCGAGGGCGAGCTCGACCGCCGGATCCACGTCAGGCCGGCCGCGGACCTGCGGCGGCTCGAGAACGTCGAGGTCCTGACCAAGCCGGGCACCGATCTGCGGGCGTCGGTGGGGCCGGGACCGTGAACTGGACCTTCGCAGCCGTCGTCCGCCTCGCCGCCCTCGCGCTCCTCGGCGGGGTCGTCCAGCTCACCGCCGTGGCCCAGCTGACGGTGTTCGGCGTGCCCGCCGACCTCTCGGCGCTGCTCGTCGTGGCCGTGGGCCTGCTCGGCGGCTCGATCTCCGGCGCGCTGTTCGGCTTCTCGATCGGGCTCTTCATGGACACCGCGCTGATGCAGACGCTCGGGATCACCTCGCTGGTCCTCACCACGGTGGGCTACGGGGCCGGACGGCTGCGCGAGCTGCGCGACCCCGCGCACGGCCTGGTCCCGGTGGCCGTGGGGGCGGCCGGGACCGCGGTGGCCGCGGTCGGCTTCTCGGTCATGCAGTTCCTGCTCGGGGTCGACGCCCCCGTCTCGCTGCTGCTGATCCGCCAGATCCTGATCGTGATCGTGCTCAACGCGCTGCTCGCCTTGCCCGTCTTCGCGCTGGTGCGCGGGTCGCTCGGCCCCTTCCTGCCCGACGACCCGCGCCGGCGTCGCCGGCGCGCGTACACGACCGGCGGGCTGAGCCCGCTCTCGCGCGCCTAGTGGTCGCCCGCTGATGCCGCCCAAGCTCGAGGAGCGCCGTCCGGCGATCACGCCGCAACTCGCGGTGCGCGTCGCCGTGCTCGGCGGGATCGCCTTCACGCTGTTCGCGATCGTCTTCTTTCGCCTGTGGTTCCTCCAGGTGCTCTCCGGTGAGGACTACGTAACCCAGGCCCGCGAGAACCGCGTGCGCAAGATCAAGATCGAGGCCCCGCGCGGCGACATCGTGGACCGCAACGGCACCCGCCTGGTCCGCACGCGCGTGGCGCCCGTGGTCCAGGTCGTCCCGGGCGGGCTGCCCGCGGCGGAGCTCAAGGCCGCCGACGTCTACCGCCGCGCCCGCTCCGCCGCCGAGCGGCGGCGCCTCGCCGCCTCGAGCCAGCTGCACGACCTCGAGCGCGACCGCCGCGAGGAGGACCGCCGTTTCACCCGCGAGGAGCGCCGCGAGCGCTCGCGGCTGGGCCGCGAGGCGCGCACCGCGCGCCACGTCGTGGTGCCGGCCCTCCCCGCCGGCGAGCGCCGCCTGCGCCAGACCTACCGCCGCCTGGGCCGGGTGATCGGCCTCTCCCCGCGCACCATCCACCGCCGCATCGTGGAGGGCATCGCCGAGGCGCCGTACTCCAACGTGACGATCAAGACCGACGTCTCGCGCGCCGCCTTCAACTACCTCAAGGAGCGCAAGGAGGAGTTCCCCGGCGTCGCGGTGGAGAAGCTCTACCTGCGCTCCTACCCGCACTCCGAGCTCGCGGCCCAGCTGTTCGGGACGCTGCGCGAGATCTCCCCCGACGAGCTGGAGAAGAAGAAGTACCGCGGTATCGCGGCCGGGACGCGGATCGGCAAGGATGGAATCGAGGAGACCTACGACCGCTACCTGCGCGGCACCGACGGCTACACCCGCGTCGTCATCAACGCGCTCGGCAAC
>DASQFQ010000243.1:0-9803 GCA_035633075.1 Solirubrobacteraceae bacterium
GTCTCGGGGTCGAACTCCGTCGAGTTGGCGCCGTCCATCCCGACGACGTGGCGCGCGAAGTCGGCGACCGCGATCTGCATGCCGAGGCAGACGCCGAGAAACGGGATACGCTGCTCGCGGGCGATGCCGGCGGCCTGGATCTTGCCTTCGATCCCGCGCACGCCGAACCCGCCGGGGATGAGGATGCCGTCGACCTCGGCGAGCCGCTCGCGCACCTGGCCGTCGTCGAGCGTCTCGGAGTCCACCCATTCGATCCCGATTGCGCAGCCGTGCTGAAAGCCCGAGTGTCGCAGTGCCTCGACGACCGACAGGTAGGCGTCTTCGAGCTGAACGTACTTGCCCACCAGCGCGATCCGCACCGGCGCCGAGTCCTGGGTCTCGCCCGCGCGACGCACGAGCGTCTCCCAGGTCGAGAGGTCGGGAGGCTGCGCCTCGAGGTTGAAGTGGTCCAGCACGAACTGGTCGACGCCCTCGGCTCGGAAGACGAGCGGGACCTTGTAGATGTTGTCGACATCGCGCGCGGACACGACCGCGTCGAGCGGCAGGGAGGCGAACAGGGCGATCTTCTTGCGCAGCTCCTGCGGCAGGCCGCCCTCGGAGCGGCAGACCACCATGTCGGGCTGGATGCCGATGCGCCGCAGCTCGTTGACCGAGTGCTGGGTGGGCTTGGTCTTGAGCTCCCCGGCGTGGCCAATGTACGGCACCAGCGTGAGATGGATGTACATGCAGCGGTTGCGCCCGACGTCCACGGGGAACTGACGGATCGCCTCGAGGAAGGGCAGCGACTCGATGTCGCCCACCGTGCCGCCGATCTCCGTGATCACCACGTCGACGTCCTGGCTCTCGGCGATCAGCTTGATGCGGTGCTTGATCTCGTCGGTGATGTGCGGCACGACCTGCACGGTGCCGCCGAGGTAGTCGCCGCGGCGCTCCTTGCGGATGACCGAGTTGTAGATCGCGCCGGCGGTGAGGTTGGAGGCGCGGCTCGTGTTCGCGTCCGTGAAGCGCTCGTAGTGACCCAGGTCGAGGTCGGTCTCGGCGCCGTCCTCGGTGACGAACACCTCGCCGTGCTGGAACGGCGACATCGTCCCCGGGTCGATGTTGATGTACGGGTCGAACTTCTGGAGGGCGACCTTGAGGCCGCGGGAGACGAGGAGCCGGCCGATGGAGGCCGAGGCGATGCCCTTGCCGAGTGAGGAGACGACGCCGCCGGTGACGAAGATGAAGCGGGTTCGGGGGCGGGGTTCAGGCATCGGTTTCCTGCCGAGCCAGTCTAGAGAGCGCAGCGGCGGGAACCCTTCCACCACGGCCGAGATCGACCAAACTCCCGAAGATCGTGAGCGCGGCGGTCAGAGCGAGGGGGACGAGCTGACCGGGGCGGGCCTCAGGCGGCCCGGAGCAGCTCCCGGGCATGCCGGCGCGCCGCCGAGTCCTCCTCGTGGGCGCCGAGCATGCGCGCCAGCTCGCCGACCACCGCGCTGGACCCGAGCTGCGCGACCGTCGTGCGCGCGGTCTCGCCCGAGCTGTCCTTGACGATCGTGAAGTGGCGGTCGGCCAAGGAGGCGATCTGGGGCAGGTGCGTGATGCAGATGACCTGGCGCCCGCCGGCCAGCGTGCGCAGCTGCTCACCGACGGCGCGCGCGGTCTGCCCGCCGATGCCTGCGTCGACCTCGTCGAACACCAGCGTGGCCGGGCCGGCCTCGGCGGCGACGCTCATGAGCGCGAGCATGACGCGCGAGAGCTCGCCGCCCGAGGCGATCTCGCGCAGCGCGCCCGCCGGGACGCCCGGGTTGGGGGCGATCATGAGCTCGACCTCGTCGGCGCCGCCGGGCCCGGGGGCCGGTAGCGGCGACAGCGCGACCTCGAAGCTCGCGCCCTCCATGGCCAGGCCCGACAGCCGCGCGCGGACGGCCTCGCCGAGCGGCCCGGCCGCCCGCTCGCGAGCGGCGCGCAGCGCGCCTGCCCGCTTTTCGAGCGCTTCACACGCCGCGGCCAGGCACGTGCTCGCGGCCTCCAGCGCCTCCTCGACGCCGGCCAGCTCGTCGCGGCGCCGGTGGCAGGACTCGGCGTGCTCGAGCACCGCGGCCACGGTGCCCCCGTGCTTGCGCTTGAGCCGCTCGAACTGGGCGAGGCGCTCCTCGACCTCCTCGAGGCGTCCGGGCGCCGCCTCGACGCCCTCGCCATAGCGGCGCAGCTCGCCCGCCAGGTCGTCGGCCTCGAGCACCAGCGCGTGCCCGCGGTCGCCCAGGGCGTCGAGCGCGGCGTCAACGCCGCGCATCCCCTCCAGCGCGGCGGCGGCAACGGCCAGCGCGGCGGCGGCGCCCTCGCCGCTGTTCCCGGAGAGCCCGGTCAGCGCGCCGTGGGCCGCGCCACGCAGGCCCTCCAGGTGGCGCAGCCGCTCGCGCTCCGCCGACAGCGCCGCCTCCTCCTCCGCGCTGGGGGCCGCGCGCTCGATCTCGTCCAGCTCCCACTCGAGCAGGCCGAGCTCGCGGTCGCGTGCGCCGGCCCGCGCGCGTACCTCATCCAGGCTCTCCTCGAGCGCGCGGACCTCGGCGTGGGCCGCGGCGCAGGCCTGACGGCGCGCCGCCTGCTCGGGGCCGCAGAAGCCGTCGAGGGTCTCCAGCTGTGCGGAGGCGAGCGTGAGCCGGCGGTGCTCGTGCTGGCCGTAGAAGGACAGCAGCGCGCCGCCGGCGTCGCGGAGATCCCCCGCCGTGGCGTTGCGGCCCCCGAGGTAGGCGCGCGTCCGGCCCTCGGCGCTGACGCGGCGGGCGAGCACGACCCCCTCGGCGTCTGGAGCCAGCCGGTCGCCCAGTTCGGCGCGCAGCGCGTCGGGCAGCGCGAACACCCCCTCCACGTAGGCCTCCGCCGCTCCGGGGCGCACGATGCCGGGCCGCGGCTTGCCGCCGAGGAGCAGGTCGAGCGCGTGGGCGAGCACGGTCTTGCCCGCGCCCGTCTCCCCCGTGAGGACGTTGAGCCCCTCGCCGAGCCGCAGCTCGGCGCGCTCGATCAGCAGGAGGTTCTCGACCCGCAGCTCAAGGAGCATGGCCCGACGGTCTATCACCCGACGGGGACGGACCGCCCGCGCTGCGTGAAGTCAGACCACCTCGCGCCGGACGGTGGGTGGGCCCTGCGCGAAGTCGTCACACCCGCCCGAGGGTCGCCCTCCGCGCGAGCGCCACAGCTCGACGACCTCGGCATCGACGGCGGAGTAGCCGTGGTCGCGGGCGACCGAGACGCGGTGGTGGCCGTCGCGGACCACGTGGCTCGCTCCCACCCGGTACACCGAGATGGGCGGCATCGTCGCCCCATGGGCCTGCGCGATCCACAGTCGCTGCCAGTGCTCCGAGGCAGAGCGGTCCGGGCGGAAGCTGCGGTCGAACGTCCGCGCCTTGAGCTCTTCCACCGTCCCGGTGATCGAGTCGATCGGGATGGACTCGATCCCGAGCGCCCGCCGCGGGGCCACCGAGGCCCACCTCACGCTGTCGTCGAGGACGTCGAGCCGCTCGGGCCCCAGGCCGCGCAGCCGACGCAGGCCGCGAGCGCGACGACGCTGGCGCACCAGCCGGCGGAAGCGGTCGTCGGCCACGTGCCACGTCGCGCCCGGCAGCGGGATCGCCGCGTCGAGGATCACCATGAGGATGAGGATGGCCAGCAGGGCGCCTGCCGAGCCGCCGACGATCACGGCCGCGCCGGCCAGCGCGGCGCAGAGCCCGAGCCGCCCGCCACGGAGCGCCGAGCCGCGCCGGACGGCGCCGAGGCGGCCGAGGGCCGAGCGCGTGCGTGAGGTGGCTCCGGGCATTCTCTCGCTGTCGTCGCACATACTGTTGCACCGGGCACGCGAGAATCCGAGCGAGGTGGCCGGCGCGGCCGGTGCGGTTGACCTCCGCCCCCCGCAACCCGGCCGCAGCTCACTTCGCCAGCCGCCCGAAGCGCTCCCGAAGGCGGTGGTAGAAGCTCGCGCCGGGGAGCTGGGCGAGCGTGCCGTAGGCGCGGCCGAAGTCGACGTGGACGTCCTCCCCCGCGGGCAGCTCGCACACCGGTCGGCCGTCGACGTGGACCTCGACGGGCTCGTCGCGGCTGGCGTTGTTGATCGTCAGCAGGTCGTCTGGGGCGACCACGAGCGCGCGGGCGGTGAGCGAGTGCGGGGCGATGAAGGACACGACGTAGCCCGCCACGCCCCAGGCCATCACGGGCCCGCCGTTGGCGAGGTTGTAGCCCGTCGAGCCCTGCGGGGTGGCCACCACCAGCCCGTCGCAGCGCACGCGGCCGATCTCCTCGCCGGTCAGCGCGTAGCCGAGATCGGCGACGCGCATGCCCGCCTGGCGATGGACGGAGATGTCGTTGATCGCCGTCCACTCCGCATCCGGGCGGCCGACGGAGATGGTCGGCAGCTCGATGGTCTCGAAGTCCCCGGCGAAGGCGCGGTCGAAGTTGCCGCTCAGGCCGTCGGGGTCGATGGTGGCGAGGAAGCCCACCTCGCCGTAGTTGACCGCGAAGACGGGGACACCGGTGCCGGCGTACTCGCGCAGCGCCGTGAGGATCGTCCCGTCGCCGCCGAGGACGATGCAGAGGTCGACGTCGGCGCCATGGCGCGCGCCGAGCTCGATGCCGGGCTCGGGCTGCAGCCCGTGCTTGGCCTCCTCGTCCGCGTCGAAGAGCAGCGCCACGCCGGCGCGGCGGGCCGCCTCTCGCAGCTCTCTCAGCGCCCCCTCGGTCTCCACGCTGCGGCGGTGGGTAATGACAGCCGCGCGCTTCACGGCGCCACCCCGGCGGCCACCTCGACGTCGGCCAGCGCGCCCGCGCGGCCGGCCTCGGCCAGCCAGGCGAACGTCTCGAGGTTGCCCGCAGGGCCGGGGAGCCCCGAGGAGGCGAAGCCGCACACCGAAGCGCCCTGCGCGAGACCGCAGCGCGCCACCGCGACCAGAGCGCCTCGGCGCGCCGCGGGATCGCGGACGACGCCGCCCCTGGCGACCGCGTCGCGGCCCGCCTCGAACTGCGGCTTGACCATGGCCAGGCAGTCGAAGCGCTCGGCAGCACAGGCGAGCACCGCGGGCAGCACCTTGCGCAGCGAGATGAACGAGACGTCGAGCACGACGAGATCGGGCGCGTAGGGCAGGGCGTCGCGCGCCAGCGCCCGGGCGTTGACGCGCTCGAGCACCGTCACGCGCTCGTCGCCGCGCAGGGACCAGTCCAGCTCGCCGTAGGCCACGTCGAGCGCGACGACGTGCGCGGCGCCACGCTGGAGCAGGCAGTCGGTGAACCCGCCGGTGGAGGCTCCGACGTCGAGGCAGCGGCGCCCGGCCGGGTCGATCGCGAAGGCCTCGAGCGCGTTGGCGAGCTTGATCCCGCCCCGCGACACGTAGGGCGGGGGTCCCTCCACGCCGATCTGCACGTCGGGCGCCACGAGCTGCCCCGGCTTCTCGGCCCGCCGGTGGCCGGGGCCCAAACGCACCTGCCCCGCCATGACGGCCGCCGCAGCGCGCGTGCGGGACGCGAACAGGCCGCGTTCCGCCATGAGGGAGTCGAGGCGGACCCGGGGCACGGCGGGAACGGTAGCGGCCCCCGGCCTGTCGCTCCTCTGACAGTCCGCAGGGGGCGGTTCGCCCGGCGTGGTGGTTGCGTCATGGGAATCTCCCCTCCCCACCCACGCCGTCATCGAGCTGCTCGGAGGGCTGGCGCTCCTCGGCGCCCCTTCGCGCTCGGGTTCGGCTCCTAGGCCGAGGCCAGCGAGCCGCGCGGGTCGAGCACAGCCGTCTCGATCCGCTCGGCGATGCGCTCCGCGGTGTAGCCGACCTCCTCGTGCAGGAGGCGCGGCGCGCCATGGGTGACGTAGCGGTCGGGCAGTCCGACGCGCAGGACGCGCGGCGTGAGCCCGCCCTCGGACAGCGTTTCGAGCACGCTGCTCCCGAAGCCGCCCGCGAGCACGCCCTCCTCGATCGTGACGAGCAGATCGTGCTCGGCGGCGAGCTGGGCGAGCAGGCCGGTGTCGAGCGGCTTGGCGAAGCGCGCATCGGCAACCGTTACGCCGAGGCCGTTCTCGGCGAGCAGGTCGGCGGCGCCGAGCGCTTTGCCGACCCCCGAGCCATAGCCCACGATCGCCACCCGCTCGCCCTCGCGCAGGATCTCTCCCGTGCCGATCTCGACGAGCTCCGGCGCGGCGGGGAGCGCCACGCCGATGCCTTCGCCGCGCGGGTAGCGGATCGCGGCCGGGCCGTCGTCGTGGCGCAGGGCGGTGTGGAGCATGTGCACGAGCATCGCCTCGTCGCGCGGCGCCATCAGCGTCATGTTCGGCAGGCAGCGCAGGTAGGCGATGTCGAAGACGCCGTGGTGGGTCGGGCCGTCGTCGCCGACGAGCCCCGCGCGGTCCATGCAGAACACGATGGGCAGCTTCTGCAGACACACGTCGTGGACGATCTGGTCGTACGCGCGCTGCAGGAACGTGGAGTAGACGGCGGCCACCGGGCGCGACCCCTGCAGGGCCAGGCCGGCCGCGAAGAGGATGGCCTGCTGCTCGGCGATGCCGACGTCGAAGTAGCGCTCGGGCATCGCCTTCTGCAGGATCGAGAGCCCGGTGCCCGAGTTCATGGCGGCCGTGATGCCGACCACACGCGAGTCGCGGCGGCACTCCTCGACCAGCGCCTGGCCGAACACCTGCGTGTACTGCGGCGGGGCGGGAAGCGCGCCCTTGGCCTTGGGCACGGCGGGCGCGGGCATGCGCCCGGCGATGGAGTTGGGCTTGGCGGCGTGCCACTTCTCCATGCCCTCGAGCCCGCCCTCCTCGGCGGGAGCGAAGCCCTTGCCCTTCACGGTGGCGACGTGGACGACGACGGGCCGCTCGGCCTCGAAGGCGGAGCGCAGGGCGCTGCGCAGGGCCCGCACGTCGTGGCCGTCGATGACGCCCATGTAGGCCCAGTCGAGCTCCTCCCACCACAGGCCCGGGGCCCAGAACGCCTTGATGGACTCCTTGAGCTGGGGGCCCAGCCGCTCGAAGGCGGCGCCGATGCCGGCGGGCAGCTTCGTCAGCCGCTCCTCGACGCCCTCGCGCGCCTTCCACAGGCTGGGCTCGAGACGCAGGCGGTTGAAGTAGCGCGACAGGGCCCCGACGTTGGGCGCGATCGACATCCCGTTGTCGTTGAGCACGACGACGATCGGGGTGCCGAGCCCACCCGCCTGATGGATGGCCTCGAAGGCCACGCCGCCGGTCATGGCGCCGTCGCCGATGACCGCCGCGACCTTGGCGTCGCCCGCCTCGCTTCGCTCGTCACCGCCGGCGTCTTCGGCTTCGCCTTGCGTCGCCCGCAGCCGCATCCCCTCCTTGAGGCCGACCGCGTACCCGATCGACGTGGAGGCGTGGCCGGCTCCCATGATGTCGTGCTCGGACTCGAAGATGGAGCAGAAGGGCGCGAGGCCCGCGTACTTGCGGATCGTCGCGATCTGGGCGCGCCGGCCCGTCAGCACCTTGTGCGGGTAGGCCTGGTGCCCGACGTCCCACAGCACCTTGTCGCGCGGCGAGTCCAGTAGCGAGTGCAGGGCCACGGCGATCTCGCAGGCGCCGAGGTTGGCCCCGAAATGCCCGCCGACCTCCCCCACGGTGTCGATGAGCAGCTCGCGCACCTCCTGGGCGACCTGCTGGAGCTCCTCGTCGGCGAGGCGATGGAGGTCCTGGGGGCGGTCGATGCGGTCCAGGATGCGGGTCATGAGGGTCGGGTGAAGATGAAGTCGGTGATCTGCTCGAGCTCCGGGGCGCCGCCGGACGCCGCCTGCGCGAGCGCGGCTCGCGCGTTGTGATGCGATTCCGCGGCCAGCACGCGCGCCCCGTCGAGACCGTAGGAGCTGACGTAGGTCGCCTTGCCGTGGCGCTCGTCGCTTCCGTGGGGCTTCCCGAGGGCGTCGTCGGTACCGGTTACGTCAAGGATGTCGTCCACGATCTGGAAGAGCACCCCCAGCTCTGCCGCGAAGTCGCGGAAGTGAGGGAGTGTAGTGGCTCGATCCTGCCCCCCGGTCAGCATCAATACGCATTCCACGGAGGCGCCGATGAGCCGTCCGGTCTTGAGCTCGTGCAGCCTCCGCAGCGTCGCTTCGCCCGACTCCACGAGCGAGCGGACGTCGATGTACTGCCCGCCGACCATCCCGTTGACGCCGGTGGCGGCGGCCAGCTCGCACACGGCGGCGAGGATGCCGGCGGGTTCTCCCTGCTGCTGCTTGAGGACGAGCCGGAAGGCCTCGGCGAAGAGGCCGTCGCCGGCGAGGATGGCCACGTCCTCTCCGTACTTGACGTGGCACGTCGGCCGGCCGCGCCGCAGGCCGTCGTCGTCCATCGCGGGCAGGTCGTCGTGGATCAGCGAGTAGGTGTGGATGAGCTCCAGGGCGGCGGCCAGCGGCAGCACCGAGCCCGGGTCGCGACCGGTTGCGCTGGCGGTGGCGAGGGCGAGCACGGGGCGGATGCGCTTCCCGCCCGCCAGCAGGGAGTAGCGCATGGCCTCCTCGAGCCCGGCGGCGGCCGGCTCGACGGCGAAGCGCAGCCCGGTGAGGTAGGCCTCCGCCTGCGCTCGCAGGTGATCCGGGTAGGCGGCCGAGGGCCGGGTCTCGCTCGCTGCGGACACGGCCTCAGGGACCCAGCGCGAGCTGGCCCGCGGCGTCCGGCCCGCCGTCCCCGCCGCGGACCCGGCGGTCCAGCTCGGTGCTCGCGTCGGCGGCCAGCCGCGCGCACTCCTCCACCAACGAGGCGGCGCGCCGGGCCTCGAGGTCGCCGGCCGCCAGCTCGGCGGCGATACGCTCGAGGCGCTCGATGAGCGCGTCCAAGGGGTCGGGGTCAGCCATGCCGAGCGCCATTCTCGCGCACGTCGCGCAGCACCGCACCCAGGATCCCATTGACGAACCCCGGTGCGTCCGGGCCGCAGAACGCCTTGGCGAGCTCGACGGCCTCGTCGATGGCGCCCTCGGGCGGGATCGGGCGGTCCCCCTCGACCAGGTCGGGGTGCAGCATCTCGAGCAGGGCAGCGCGGAGGATGGCGCGTTCGAGCGGCGCGATGCGGTCCAGCCGCCAGCCGGTCGCGTGGCGCTCGATCCGTGCGTCGAGCTCCTCGCCGTGGTCGGCGGTCGCATGCGCGAGCGCGCGCGTGAAGACGGCCGCGCCGCGGTCGAAGACCTCGTCGAGCGGCCGCCCGGTCAGGTCGTGCTGGTAGAGCGCGAAGACCGCGGCGCGGCGCTGGTCGGAACGGCGCACGCGGGTGAGGGTAGCGGCGTCACGGGCACGGTCAGGCGCGCGACATGTAGCTGCCCGAGCGCGTGTCGACCTTGACGCGATCGCCGATGGTGATGAACAGCGGCACCTGGACGGTCGCCCCGGTCTCGAGCGTCGCCGGCTTCGTGCCCCCGCCCGACGCCGTGTCGCCGCGCATCCCCGGCTCGGTGTGGGTCACCGCGAGCTCCACGGACGCTGCGAGCTGGACGTCGGCCGGCTTGTCGTCGACGTAGAGCAGGTCGACGGTCTCGTTCGGCCGGATCCACTTCAGCGTCGCGCCCACGCTGCCCTCCGGCAGCGCGATCTGCTCGTAGGACTCGGAGTCCATGAAGTGCGCATCGGTCCCGTCGTTGTAGAGGAACTGCATCTTGCGCGCCTCCGTGCGCACCGCGCGGAACTTCTCCCCCGCCCGGAAGGTCCGGTCGATCACCGCGCCGTCGGCGGCGCGGCGCAGCTTGGTGCGCACGAACGCCCCGCCCTTGCCGGGCTTGACGTGCTGGAAGTCGAGGACCTTGAAGACGGTCCCGTCGACCTCGATGTGGTTGCCGTTCTTGAACTG
>DASQFQ010000244.1:0-9158 GCA_035633075.1 Solirubrobacteraceae bacterium
GGCGCTGGCTCCTGCGCGCGCGGCGCGGCGGCTGCGCAGCGCCGTCGGCCTGCCGGAGCGCGACGGGCTGCTCGTCCGCGCGGTCGAGGCCGACAGCCCGGCCGGCCGCGCGGGCATCCAGCGCGGGGACCTGCTCGTCTCGGTCGAAGGGCGCGCGTTGGCCTCGATCGACGACCTCTTCGATGCGCTGGAGGCCGCGGCCGGGGACGGAAGAGGACTCGCCGTCGGCGTGGTGCGCGGGACCGAGGAGCGCGAGGTCTCGGTTGCGCTGTGACTCGGGGGCCATACTTCAATAGTTGAAGCTTTGCGCTAAAATGGCGCTGCGTGCCGAACTCCGATTGCCCCGTCTGCCGTACCGCCGAGATCGTGTGCGGGAAGTGGACGCTCCTGGTCATCCGTGACTTGGCGGACGGCCGCTCGCGCTTCTGCGAGCTCGAGCGCTCGCTGCAGGGCATCTCGCCGCGCACGCTCTCGCTGCGCCTGCGTGCACTCGAGGAGGAGGGCATCGTCGCGCGCAAGACCTACCCCGAGGTCCCGCCCCGTGTCGAGTACGCGCTGACCGAGAAGGGCCGAGCGCTCGTGCCGATCATCGAGTCCATGCGCTTCTACGGGAGCGAGTGGCTCGGGGCCGAGGGCTCCTGCGCCGAGGCGCCGGAGCCTCGGGTCGCCGCGCTGGCCTGACCGGCGCGTCTGCAATCCCGCCTGCGGCGAGAGGAGCGTGCTCCGCGACGGCGAACCGGCGTGGTCATGCACAACCGCGCGCTCCACGACACCCTGGCCGCGTTCGTCGAGGAGGCCGCCTGGCAGCTCGCCGAGGAGGTTGCCGCCGGCGCCGAGGTCCCCTTCGAGCTGATGGAGCAGGGCCGCGCCTCGGCGCCGCTGTACTGCTACCGGCCGCTGACCGGCCGCTTCATCGCCGATCACCTTGGCCTGCTGGGCCGGCTGACCTCCTACATGGCCGTGGCCCAGGGACTCGCCGCCCTCCCCGACCTGTCGGCCTATCTGGTCGCGCGTGGCCGGCGCGCCCCCTCGCCCGATCGCCGCGCGCAGGCCAATGCCGCGCTGGAGGCGTTCCTATCCGCCCTGTGGGGCGAGGCGACGGAGTTCGTCTTCGACCGTGAGCGCTTCGAGGCCGCGTTCGCCGAGCTCGAGGACGCGGTCTACGAGGGCTGCTCGCTGTCGGTCGTGCTCGCGCCGGTCGAGGGGCTCGTGATCGAGTCCGAGGAGGTGGCGCTCGACGACGGGCTGGCCCTGGTGCGTGGCGCGGCGCTCGTCGCGACGCCGACCGACCTGCGCGGCGACGACTACGCGACCGTCGCCGTCCTGCGCCTCGAGGGCGAGTCGGGCGGGTCGCCGGGGCTGGAGGCCGCCGGGCGCCGGCTGCGCCGGCTGCAGACCACGCTGCGCCTGTGGGACGACGCCGAGCCGTCGCTTGCCCCGACGGCCTGGGCGCGGACGGACGGCGGCCCCTGGATGACGGTGCCGCTGGTCACCGGACTGCGCCGCAGGGAGGACGACTGCCTGCTCAGCGTCGACGAGGAGGACCCGCTGCGCGCCTTCTGCGCCCTCGTGGCCCGCCGCACTCCGCGGGCCGGCGAGCTGGCGTGGGCGCTACGGCGCTTCGAGCTGGGCTGCGAGCGCTCGAGCGCCTGGGAGGCGCTGACCGACTGGCTGCTGGCCGGCCGTGCCCTGCTCGGCGACCCGGACGCCCCGGGCGACGAGGCGCTGTGCGAGCGGCTGGCGGCGATCTGCGCGGCGCCCGGGGAGCGCGAGGACCTCGTGCAGAGCCTGCGCGACACCGTCGCGCTCGAGCGCGCGGCGGTGGCCGGGCGCGTCGCCGGCGACTCCGGCGTCGAGGCGCTGGTCGAGGACCTCGGCGGCTCCCTGCGCGCGATCCTCCGGGACGTCCTCTGCGGCCACCTCGACCCCAGTCTGCGCACGCTGGCCGACACCATCCTGGCCGAGGCGGCCGAGCCCTCGGTGTCCTAACCCCGCCCGGTGCCGTCGGCGAACAGGTGGGCACGCATCAGCGCGAGCCCGACGAGGTCGTGGACGTCGTCGTCGAGCTCGGGCACGACGATCGTGGGCGGCGCGCTCAGCTCGGCGTCCAGTAGCGCCATCGCCGCGCCGTCGCGGTCGGCGAGTGCCGCCTGCTCGCGGGCTGAGCGCGCGACGCGTTGGGCCAGCGCGTCGCCCAGCTCGGAGACCAGGGCCTCGGGCATCCCGGCACCGGCCTTGGACGGCGCGTGAACGCGGTTGACGACCATGCCGCCGAAGGGCATCCCCGCCTCGCGCAGCTTACGGTGGAAGAAGACCGCCTCCTGCACCGGGTCGTGCTGCGGTGAGGTCACGATCAAGAAGGTCGTCGCCGGATCCGACAGCAGCGCGCCGACCCGCTCCGCTCGCTCGGTGAAGCCGTCGATGAGGCCGCCAAGCGAACGGAAGAACACCGACAGGTCCTGGAGCAGGTCGACGCCGGTGACGCGCTTGAGCACCGAGAACACCATCCCCGTGCCTCGTCCGATGATCTTCCCCCCGAAGCCTGCGGGGCGCAGGAACATCCGGATCGCACGCCCCTGGAAGAAGCCCGTGAGCCGACCCGGCGCGTCGAGGAAGTCCAGCGCGTTGCGCGAGGGCGGAGTGTCGAGCACCAGCAGGTCGTAGCCTCCCTCCTGGTCGAGCTCGTAGAGCTTGGCGATCGCGGTGAACTCCTGGGAGCCCGCCACCGCGCTCGAGAGCTGCTGGTAGATGCGGTTCTCCAGGATCTCGTCGCGCGTCGCGGGGTCGGGGGCCAGGCGCTCGATCAGCGCGTCGAATGTGCGCTTGGAGTCGAGCATCATCGCCCACAACTCGCCCCGCATCTCGATCCCGTGCGGTGCGAAGCGCTCGGGGTCCACGAGCCGCGGCTCGTTGCCCAGCTCCTGGAGGCCGAGCGCGTTCGCGAGGCGCCTGGCCGGGTCGATCGTCACCACGGCGACGCGCAGCCCGCCCGCGGCCATGCCCATCGCGAGCGCGGCCGAGGTCGTCGTCTTGCCGACGCCGCCCGACCCGGCGCAGATCACGATCCGCTTTCCGTCGAGCAGCGGAACGACGGATGTCATTGCTCAGACAAGCCTGGAGCGTCGCGCGGCCGCTCGGCGCCGAGGCGCCGGCTCATCCGCAGAAGTCCTCGGCCACCGCGTGCAGGACGTCCGCGCAGGCGGCGACGTCGTCCAGGCTCACCCACTCCACGAGAGCGTGCGCTCCTTCGCCGCCGGGCCCGAAGACGACGGTCGGGATGCCCGCCGCCTGGAGCAGGGCCGCGTCCATCCAGGGGGTGTCGCCGTAGACCTCGGCCGGCCGTCCTGTCTTCGCCTCGACGCGGCGGCGCAGCGTGGCCACCACGTCCTCCTCCGGTCCGACCTCGAAGGGGCCGCGCACGAGCCCCATGCGCAGGTCGACGTGAAGGTCTGCGTCGGCGGCGCGTGCATCGGCGACGAGCGCCTCGAACTCTCCGCGGACGCCGTCGGCGTGCTCACCGGGCACCGTCCGCCGCTCCACCCGCAGCAGGCACCGCTCGGGATAGCTCGAGAGCTCCTGGCCGCCCTCGATCAGCGAGGCGTGAACCGAAGGCGCCCCCACGAGGTGATGCGGCCGTCGCGCGAGCGCCGACTCCATCCGCGCCAGGCCCGTGAGCAGCGGGCCCATCTTCACGATCGCGTCGAGCCCCTCCTGGGGGCGCGAGCCGTGGGCGGCGCGGCCGCGGGTCTCGAGGTCGACCCATACGAAGCCCTTGTGGGCGACGCACACGCGCAGGCCGGTGGGCTCGGTCACGATCGCGGCGTCGGCCCGCCAGCCCCGCAGGACCGACTGACAGCCGATGCTCGCGTGCTCCTCGTCGGCGACGGCGGTGACGATGACGTCGCCGCGGCCCGGCGCGTGCACCCAGCGGGCCGCCGCGAGCATGACGGCGGCGAGGCTGCCCTTCATGTCGTAGGCGCCGCGGCCGTAGAGCCGGCCGTCGCGCACCCGCGGCTCGTGCGGGCGCTCCATCCCCTCGACTCCGACGGTGTCGGTGTGGGCGTTGAGCATCAGCGAACGCCCGCCACCGGTCCCGCGGGCGACGCCCACGACGCTCGGCCGCCCCGGCGCGGGCTCGTCGACGGCCACCTCGAGCCCCGCCTCGGCGAGCCAGCGCGCGACGAAGTCCGCGATCGCCGCCTCCCCGGCGCCGCCCGGGACCAGGTCGGGGTTGACGGAGTTGATCGCGACGAGCGAGGCGACGAGCTCGCCGACGGCGGCCGCGGCCATTAGTCGCCCGACAGCACCCTGGTGTGCGGCAGCCCCTCGGTGCGCAGCCGCTTCTGGAAGTCGTCGAAGTGTGCGCCGGCCCTCTCGTTGCGGTTGAGCGCCTTGATGCGGCCGTCGGGATCCAGGCACGCCTCGCACATCGCCAGCTCTGCGGGTTCCCAGATGACGTGGCGGGCGACGCGCAGATCGTTGAGGTCGAACCAGCCGCTGGAGTCCCGCAGCAGTTGGGAGGCGAGCTTGTTGCCGTTGGGGGCGCGGATGTGGGCGCGGACGACCGGGCCGGTCTGGGCGGAGGCGATGCGGCGACGCTCGACGCCGTCGCCTTCGAGCAAGCGCAGCGCGCCGCTGCGTCGCGCGTCGTGCGCGAAGGCGGTCAGGACGTCGGCCGTCGTGACGCCGTCGCCCTCGAGCAGGTGGCCGACGAGCCGGGGGCTCGCCAGCTTGCGACCGCGACGCCCGCGTCGAGGCCGCGACCCGAGCCTCGCGGCGAGCTGATGGTCTGCTCGACGTCGGGGTCAACCGTGCCGCCGGGGAGGATCCCGTCACCCTGCGCGCGCCCGATCATCTGGCCGAAGGCGTGATTGCCGACCGACGAGGCAGGCGCTCGGCCGGCGTGTCGATCACGGGCGCGACCTCGGGAGCGGGTGGCTCCGGCGTCACCGCCGGCGCGTGCTGGTGCTCGAGCTCCTCGCGGGAGAGTACGTCGCCGTCGTGCCAGCTCATCGGGGCGAGCATACGCACGAATGCCTGCAGGACGCAAGGGCCAGCCGGACGGTCAAAACGGGCAGCGGCAGCTCAGTGCCCACCGACGTCGGGCTGCAGCCCGTCTGTGGTGAAGCCCGTGCGGTCGATGTGCCCCCACGAATGGTTGCCGCGCAGGTAGGACCAGAAGCCGCGGACCCTGTACACCGTCATCAGCTGCCGGTAGCCGAAGTTCTCGAGCATGCTGAAGCTGACGAGCCGCAGGAAGTCGCGCCATTGCACGAACCGGCGGAAGGCCATGTCCTCGAGCAGCAGCGCCGAGAGCGACAGGCAGATGCCGGCGAGCACGGCCAGCGCGAAGAAGGCGAGCGCCCCCATGAGGTTGAGATAGCCGAGCCCGAAGGCGAGCGGGACGGCGATGTAGCCGACGAGCTCGAGGAACGCGCCGAAGAACTCGAACGCGACGAAGAAGGGAAGGGACAACAGCCCTACGACCCCGTAGCGTGGATTCCCGATCATCCGGCGGTGGCGTATCAGCGTGTCGGTGAGGCCTCGGTGCCAGCGGTCTCGCTGGCCACCGAGCTGGCCGAGCCGGTCCGGCGCCTGCGTCCAGCACACCGGGTCCGGCACGAAGGCGAGGTGGTAGGGGCGCTTGAGGTCCCGCATCCGCTTGTGCAGGCGCATGCACAGCTCGAAGTCCTCGCCGATCGAATCCGCCGCGAAGCCGCCGACGTCGATCACCGCGTCCTTGCGAAACAGCCCGAACGCACCCGAGATGATCAGCAGCCCGTTGACCATGCTCCAGCCCGTGCGTGCCGCGGTGAACGCCCGCAGGTACTCGACGGTCTGAAACATGGGCAACACCTTGCGCGGGAGCCCGACCGCCGTCACGTGGCCGCGGGTGATCTCGCAGCCGTTGGCCACGCGGATGATCCCGCCGGCGCCGATGGTGCGGTCGGGGCGCTCGATGAACGGTCGCACAACCGTCAGCAGCGCCTCGCGCTCCAGCAGCGAGTCCGCGTCCACGCAGCACACCAGCGGGTAATTGGCGAAGTTGATGGAGCAGTTCAGCGCGTCGGCGCGCCCGCCGTTCTCCTTGTCGATCACCACGAGGCCCGAATGGGTGCGCGAGCGCCACACCCCCCGGACACGCTGGGTGGGCAGGCGCGGATGCTGCGGCTGGTCCACGCGGTGCATGTCGAACGCCTCGGCGAGCAGCGCGAGCGTGTCGTCGGTCGACCCGTCGTTGGTGAGCACGACCTCGTGCTCGGCATAGCGCAGCGCGAGCATCGAACGGACGCTGTCGACGATCACCGACGCCTCGTTGTACGCGGGCACGCAGATCGAGATCGGGGGCGTCAGGGCCGAGCGCACCGAGCGCTTGAGACGGGCGTGCACCAGCCGGCGGAAGTAGCGCCGCACCTGCACCCACGAGAGCAGCGTCACCGCCGAGTAGGACGACACGATGACGATGAAGTAGACGAGGACGACGTGGTTGATGCCCAGCAGGACGTCGCGGACCATGTCAGGCCGCCACGGGCGAGAGCAGGGCGTTCTCGGCCGGGTCGCTCGCGAGCAGCATCGCCGCATAGCGACCGGCTTCCGATCCGTCGTTGGCCATCTCCTCCAGTCGCGCGGTGGCGCCCGCCCGCCGAGACGTGGCGACGAGGCGGCGCAGACGGCGCTCGCCGCTCGCGGCCCGCACGATGACCCGCTCGGTCCGGCCGGCGGCGTCGAGCAGGCCCCAGTAATGCAGGGTGGATTGGGGATCGAGCTCGCCGATCCGCCGGCAGACGGCCGCGAGCCCGACGTCGCCGAGCCTCACCAGGGCAGCGGCGGCGGCGTTGCGCGGGTACCACTCCTCGCTGTCGAGGGCCTCGACGAGCGCTTCGGCGACCCGAGGGTCGCCGGTCTGGCCGCAGGCACCGGCGGCGGCGGTGCGCACGAACCATGGGCGGCGCCCGTCCGTGCAGATCGCCGCGAGCGCCGCCGAGCTGTCTGGGTCACCGATCTTCCCGAGGGCGTGGCAGGCTCGCGCGCACAGCTCGTCGTCGGGATCCTCGAGGCAGCGCCTGAGCTCACCGACTGCCTCGAGGGCGCGCAGCTCGCCGAGGACGACGACGATGAGCCAGCGCTGCTTCGGCGCCAGGGGCTGGCGGAGCAGCGCTCTCAGCTCCCGTGCGGCATCCGGTCCCGATTCCAGCAGCACCTCGGCAAGCGCGCCCTGGCTGAAGACGCCCTCGCCCTCGGCCAGCGCGGCGAGCACCTCACCGAGGATCTCCTCTGCCCCGATACGCGTTAGCGCGTGCGCGCAGGCGAAGCGAACCAGCGGCTCCCGGTCGCGCAACCCGCGCCGCAGTGCGGGCATGCTCGACGCCCCGCCGAGCTCGCCGAGGGTCTCCGCCGCCCGGACCCTGTGCAGCAACAGCGGTGAGCGCAACCCCCGTTCGGCCTCCGCCACGAAGCCGCGCTCGGCGAAGCGCCCGATCAGCCGCTCGCGGGCGTCGCCTGCCAGCTCGTGCGCAGCCTCGAGCATCGCCTCGCGCAGCATCCGGCGCTCGAGGCTGGTGTAGGCGTGCGGCAGCTCGTCCGAGGCCTCCACGGCGAAACGGGCGACCGCCTCGCGCATGCGCGGGCGCAGCCGCCCCTCGCGCAGGCTGCGGTACGCGGTGGCAACGCGGACGAATGCGGCCAACAGCAGGTTGAGCACGAGCAGGCTGCTGACGGCGATCAGCGCTATCGCAAGCGTGCTCATCGCGCGCTGCGCTCAGACGTTCGTGTCATCGGAGATCGCCCGCCCGGCAGCGAGGAGTGACCGCGCTCTAGCCGGTCGCGGCGAGCGGCCGGCGCGACCCCAGGAGGCGTACCCGTAGCGACAGCTCGCGCGGGCTGAACGGCTTGGACATGAAGACGTCGGCCCCGCGCTCGACGCTCTCGACCCGCGTGTGCTCTCCTCGGTGGTCGGTGAGCATCAGGATGCCCACCGAGCGCGAGGCAGGGTCACGACGCAGCCGCGTGCAGACCTCGAAGCCGTCCATCTTGGGCAGCTTGCGGTCCAGCACGATGACGTCGGGGCGCTCCCGGCGCGCCGACTCGACCGCCTCTGGGCCGTCGCGGGCCTCGACCACGTCGTGGCCGTCGGCGGACAGTCGCGCGCGAACAAGGCTGCGCACGATCATCGACTCGTCTGCCACGAGGACCCTCATGCGGGTGTATCGGCAGCCACCCGCGGTCTGATGACCGGCGGTCGAACCCGAGCGCGCGGGAAGGACAAGCGCGCCCGGATGCGAATAGGCCCAAGCGATGGGATTCCCCGACCCCGATCGGAGCACCACGTGACCGGCAAGGCCAAGGTGATCGCCTTCGCCAACCAGAAGGGCGGCGTCGCAAAGACCACCACCACGCTGAACCTGGCGGCGGCCTTCGCGGAGGAAGGCCATCGCGTCCTGTGCATCGACATGGACCCGCAGGGCAACCTGACCATGTCGCAGGGCATCGACCCCGACTCGCTGGAGAAGTCGATGTACGACGTGCTCGTGCACGACGTCTCCATCCGCGAGGTGATCCGCAAGCGCGAGATCGATATCGCGTGCGCCTCGATCGACCTCGCCGGCGCGGAGATCGCGATGTCCACCAAGATCGGCCGCGAGCGCTCGCTGGACAAGGCGCTGCGCCCGATCGCGGAGGACTACGACTTCATCTGCATCGATACGCCGCCCTCCCTGGGACTATTGACGATCAACGCCCTGACCGCGGCCGACAAGGTGATCGTCCCCGTGCAGTGCGAGTATCTGTCGATGCGCGGGCTGATCCAGCTCCAGAACACCCTCTCGATGATCCGCGAGAACCTCAACCCAGACGTGGACATCGCCGGCATCCTGCCGACGATGGTCGACGCGAGGACCCTGCACGCCAAGGAGGCGATCCAGATCCTCGAGGAGAACTTCGGCGACCGGGTGTACGGCGCGCGCATCAGGAAGACGATCCGGTTCGCGGAGGCTCCCGTGAAGGGGATGTCGGTGCTCAAGTACGACCCGGACGGCAAGGCCGCCTACGCCTACCGTCAGCTAGCGAAGGAGGTCCTCGCGAATGGCAACCGGTAAGCGGGCGAGCATGCGCGAGGGGCCGCTGGCACAGCTCTTCCGCAAGACCGAGGAGGACGAGCC
>DASQFQ010000245.1:0-7535 GCA_035633075.1 Solirubrobacteraceae bacterium
GCTCAACTCACGGTCGGCGTTGCCGATACCAATTGAATGGCCATTGACACCACGCCCGCCGTTCGCCACCGCCTCGTCACCCGCTCTGACTTCGACGGCCTCGTCTGTGCCGCGCTGCTGAAGGAGCTCGGGCTGCTCGACGACATCCTCTTCGTGCACCCCAAGGACATGCAGGACGGCAAGGTCGAGGTGGGCCCCGGCGATATCACGACGAACCTGCCCTACGTCCCCGGCGTCGGCCTCGCCTTCGACCATCACGCCTCCGAGGCGATCCGCGTCGAGGATTCCCCGGAGAACCACATCATCGTGCCGGGCGCGATGAGCGCCGCGCGTGTGGTCTATGACTACTACGGCGGCGCCGAGCGCTTCCCGACGATCTCGAACGAGATGATGGATGCGGTCGACAAGGCCGACGCGGCGCAGTTCTCCGAGCAGGAGATCCTCGACCCCCAGGGCTGGATCCTGATGTCCTTCCTGATGGACCCGCGCACCGGCCTGGGCCGCTTCCGCGAGTTCCGCATCTCCAACTATCAGCTGATGATGCAGCTGATCGACGACTGCACGCAGATGACCGTCGAGGAGATCCTGCAGACCGCCGACGTCGCCGAGCGCGTCGAGCTCTACAACGACCACACCGAGCGCGCGGTGCTGCAGGTCCGTCGCTGCTCGAAGGTCGAAGCCAACCTCGTGGTGCTCGACCTCCGCGACGAGGAGGTCATCCATCCCACCAACCGCTTCATGATCTACGCCCTGTATCCCGACGCGAACATTTCCATCCACGTCCTCTGGGGCCTGAAGAAGCAGAACACGGTCTTCGCCACCGGCAAGTCGATCATCAACCGTTCCTCTCAGACCAACGTGGGCGAGCTGATGCTGGCCCTCGGCGGCGGGGGCCACGACGCGGCGGGCACGTGTCAGGTCGCCAACGAGGACGCCGAGCGCATGCTCGGCGAGCTCGTGGCGACGATCACGGCAGACGGCTAGCGGCCCGCCGCGCCGCCGGGCGGCGCTCGCCGCTGCGGATCACGGACCCGCCGGCGCCGCTGCGGCGATGACGTGCCCGATCGCGCGCGCTCCGGCGGCGGCGGTGTCCGCGCCGCGCGCTCGTTCGACGAGACGCAGGGCGAGGTCGATTCCGCAGGCCGGCGCGCCGGCCGTGAGGACGTCGCCGTCGTCCACGTAGCGAGCCGCGACTACCTCGACGGGGAAGGCGCGCAGGTCGTCGAGCGCCAGCGGATTGGTGGTGGCGCGGCGACCGTCGAGGACACCGGCGTGTGCGAGCAGCAGTGCGCCGGTGCACACGGACGCGACCGTCGCTCCGGCGGCGTGGCGGGCGGCGATCGCGGCGGGCAGCTCGCCGCGCTCGATCTGGGCGCGCACGCCCTCGGAAGCGCCGTCCAGCCAGCCGCCGCCGGGCACGACGAGGAGCTCCGGCTCGGACAGCGCGCGCGTCGCGCGCACCGCGACACCGCGGCCGGACGTGACATCGCGCCCGCCCTCGAGCGTCACCAGGGCGGTGTCGAAGTTGTCGGCCAGCACCTCGAACGGGCCGAATACGTCGAGCTCGTCGAAGCCGTCGAAGAGAAGGATCTCGGTTCTCATGGTCGCGATCGTCGCACGCCGCGAGCCGCGGCGCCAGTGGCGGAGAAAGCCGGTATCCGTCGGGCGAGCCGCTCAATGTGGCCTCGCCGCATGCGGCCTGTGATCAGAAGGCGTTGCCGAATCCTCGCCGCCGGTCGCGGAACACCCGGAGCGCGTGCAGGGTGCCGGCGGTTACGCGGGGACACGTGAGCAGGCTCAGGTAGGCGGTGGCGGCGACCGGAGCCGTCATGCCGGTCTGGTTCGCGAAGCCGACAACGCGATCGGGGTCGTCGTTGACGAGCTGGTCGAGCGCGCGGACTTCCGGCTCGGGGAGTCCGGGCTGGTACTGAATCAGCACTCGGCCGTGCCAGAGGGAGTGCGAGGTCGCGGCAATCGACGGCGTGCTTCGCCCGATGTGCGAGCCGTCGGTGGCGATGGCTCGCTCCACGAAGCGGCCGGACACGGGCGGGTTGGTGACTCGGCCGCTCTCGTACTCCTGCAGCCTGCATCCCGCTTTGCGCGCAACGTCTCCCAACGTTTTCCCGGGTTGGGTCGCCCGGGGATGGTCTCGAGACAGGGCGAGGCCAACGGGGCCGGCCGCGAAAAGCAACGCGAGGACCACCAGCGCGGGAAGCGGGACTCGGCGCCAAGCTTGCCTGGCGCGCACTCGTCGTCTGGGCGGATGCGACATGGCGTAGCCATCGACGGGCCGCTTCGAGTCCTTGAGTGGGGGTTCATCGCCGGCTCGCCGTTGTGGGGCATGGCGCTGGCCGGCACGGCGACCCAGACTGCCGGCGTCGAGGTTCTGGGCGAGCCATCTCGGGGCACTGGGAGACTGCTCTGGGGACCCAAGACGCAGTTGCGCGGTTCTCGTTTGAACCGCGCGCGACGCGCGCGCGTTAAGCCCCGCACCCAACGAGGAGGAGGCTTCACCATGCGGAAGTTCCTGATCGCCGTCGCGCTGGCCGCGCTGGCGGCCGCCGCGCTCGTACCGGCCGTCGAGGGCGCCACCACCACGACTCTGAAGGCCAGCATGTCGGGCGGGGAGGAGACGCCCAAGGGGGATCCGGATGGCAAGGGCAGCGCCACCATCCGCCTCACTGCCAAGCGGGTCTGCTTCACGATCGAGACCGAGAAGATCGACGGCAGCGCGGCCGCGCACATCCACAAGGGCGCACGCGGCAAGGCGGGGCCCGTCCTCGTCACCCTCTTCTCGACGGTGTCGACCAAGAGCGTCCGCACTGGCTGCTCCGGTGCCAGCAAGGGCGCGACCGCCAAGGTCATCAAGGCGATCAAGGCGAACCCGGGGTCCTATTACGTCAACGTCCACAACGCGAAGTACCCGGGCGGCGCCGTCCGGGGCCAGCTGCACCGCTAGCGAGCCGAGGGGTACGGGCAGGGACGGCCGTGCCGGCTGCACCGCCGGCGAGCCGACGTGGTACCGGGCGGCAGGGACGCCCGGTACCGTCGCTCGCATGCTCGCAACGGTCATTACGCGCGGTTGTACGTCACCGTGCGCCACGCCGGCATCGTGTGCGCGTGCGAGGGCGCCGATCGCGGGCGCTAGCTTGACGCGATGACAGGCAGCGACCAGCTCGCTGCTCAGCTCGTCCGGCTCTGCCGCGACCGCACCGGAGATCCCCTGTCCAGGGTGTCCGAGGTGGGGGCGCTGCCGGGGCACGCGGGCTTCTCGTTCGCGTTCACTCTGGTCTCGGGAGGCCGCTGCGAGCGGCTTGTGCTCCGGCTTCCCCCGCCCGGCGTCAAGCACGAGGGGACCGCTGACGTCGTGCGTCAGGCGCGACTCATGGAGACGCTCGGGGCCCACGGCATACCGGTGCCGCCGGTGCGCTGGTACGGCAATGAGCCGGATTGGTTCGGCCGGCCGTACTCGGTCGTAGCCCTGCGGCCAGGACGGACCTTCTCCTTCGAGCACCCGCGGGAGTCGCCGCTCGGGCCGGAGTCGGTTGCGGAGCTGGCCGAGCAGGCGATCGCCGTCCTGGCGACGCTGCACGTCCTCGACTCCAGGCGCGTCGCCCCGTGGCTCGGGCCGCCGCTCCCGCCTGCCGAGGACGTCGAGCGGTGGGACCGCTTCCGCGAGCGAAGCGCCGATCCCCAGCTCGTCGCGCTCGGCCCCGAGCTGCGTCGGCGGCTGCTCGAGCGAGCGCCCCGCGAGGTGCGGGTCGGCATCTTCCACGGCGACTTCCAGTGGAGCAACCTGCTGATCGACGGAGGCGGGCTCGCCGCCGTGCTCGACTGGGAGCTGGCGGGGGTGGGCGCCGTGCGGAACGACCTCGGATGGCTTCAGGTGTTCAGCGATACCGAGAGCTGGGCCGAGGACGGCCCGGCGATGCCACCCGGGCTCGATCCCGCGGAGCTCGAGGTCCTTTACCGCGAGGCCACAGGAGACCGGGAGGGCGACGCCGGATGGTTCCGTGCGCTGGCCGGGTACAAGTTCGCCGTCATCAGTGGCTTCAACCTGATGCTGCACCGGCGTGGGAAGCGCCACGACCCCTTCTGGGAACAGCTTGCGACCTCGATCCCGATCCTGATGGAACGGGCGCTCGAGATCCTGGAGGCTCCCCGGTGAACGTCACCGTCGCCTCGATCTTGGAGCGCAGCTACCGGCAGTACGCGGGGCGCCCGGCCGTCGTCTGCGGCGAGCGACGCCTCAGCTATCGCGAGCTGGGCGAGCGGGCGCACCGCTTCGCGGCGCGCCTGCGGGAGCTTGGGCTCCAGGCGGGAGATCGCGTCGTGCTGCTGTCGGGGAACCGTCCCGAGTTCTTCGAGTTCGAGCACGCCCTCTTCTGCGGGGGGTTCGTCCGGGTTGCCCCCAGCAGCCGCCTGCACAGGCGGGAGATCTCACACATCGTCGCCGACTGCGGGGCGAAGGCGCTCGTGGTCGAGTCCGTCTGGGCGCAGGCCGCCGCCCAGATCCGCTCCGAGCTGGCCGATCCGGGCCACGTCGTGGTCCTCGATGCCGACGGCGAGCAGCGGCCTGAGGGCACGCTCTCCTACGCACAGCTGCTCGATTCCCGGGCGTCGCCCGAAGAGCCCGAGCCGCCGCCGGCCGCGGGCGACATCGCCGCGCTCCTCTACACGTCGGGCACCACCGGGGCGCCCAAGGGCGCCGCGCTGACGCACGCCAACTACGTGGCGATGGTCCGCAACTCGATGACCCAGCTGCCGCCGTGTGACCCCGGCGACGTGGTGCTCCACCTGGCTCCGCTCTCGCACTTCTCGGGCTATGTGTCGCCGGTCTTCTTCGCCGGCGGCGCTGCGCACGTCGTCATGCCCCACTGTGAGCCGCCGGAGGCCCTGCGCGAGATCGAGCGTCGTCGGGTGACCGGGCTGACGGTGGTCCCGGCGATCATCAACCGGCTGCTGCCCGACGCCGAAGAAAGGGTCGCAGACACCTCGTCGCTGCGCCTGGCCGTCTACGCCGGCTCGGCGATCGCACCCGATCGCCTGTCCCGGGCCGTGCGAGCGCTCGGTCCCGTGTTCGTGCAGTTCTACGGGCTGTCCGAGACGCCCATGCCGCTGACGGCCTTGTCCCAGGACGACCACGCCTTCGAGGGCGAACCGCCCGAGCGGCTGGCCTCCGCCGGCCGGCCGTGTCCGTTCGTCGAGCTGAAGGTTGTCGACCCCGACGGCGACGAGCTGCCGGCCGGCGAGGTCGGCGAGATCGTCGTACGCGGGGACGTCGTGATGGCGGGCTACTGGGGCAAGCCCGACGAGACAGCCGAGATGATCGGCTCCGACGGATGGGCGGCCACCGGCGACCTCGGGCGGCTCGATGAAGAGGGCTACCTGTACGTGGTCGACCGCAAGAAGGACATGATCGTCACGGGTGGGTACAACGTGTTCCCCTCCGAGGTGGAGAACGTCATCTCCACCCTGGACGCCGTGGCGGAGGTCGCGGTGGTCGGGGCGCCGGACGAGCGGTGGGGCGAAGCCCTCACCGCGGTCGTCGCGCCGAGGCCGGGGCGGTCGGTGACGAGGCAGGAGGTCGTCGACGTCTGCCGGCGCAACCTCGCCGACTACAAGAAGCCCCGAACGGTCGAGATCGTCGACGAGGTGCCGAAGACCGGCTCGGGGAAGATCATGCGCCGGGTCGTGCGGGACCGCTACTGGGAGGGGTTGGAGCGCAAGATCGGGGGGTGACCGACCGGAGGCGGTCACTACGTCGACGTCCACGGCGCCGCCTACCCGGACGGCGCCGTCCAGGGCCGGCTGCACCACTAGCTAGGAACCGGTGCGGGGGTGCCGGGCCCGCGCGCCCGGTACCGTCGCTCGCATGCTCGCAACAGCCGGAATCGTCCTCGCAGGTGGACGCTCGTCACGAATGGGCACGCCGAAGGCGGCGCTCGAGTGGCACGGGTCGACGCTGCTGCGACGCGTGACGGGGATCGTCGCGCGCGCCACCGGCGGGCCCGTCGTCGTGGTGCGTGCTCCTGGGCAGGAGCTTCCGGCGCTGCCGGCGGGCGTGCAGATCACCGAGGACGCGCGCGAGGGCCGCGGGCCTCTGCAGGGCCTGGCGGCCGGCCTCGCTGCGATCGACGGACGCGCGGAGGTGGCCTTCGTCTCCTCGACGGACGCGCCGCTGCTGCATCCCGCTTTCGTGCGGCTTGTCGTGGGCGCACTCGACGGCGAGCATGACGTCGCGCTGCCCCATGCGGCCGGCTTCCCGCACCCGCTGGCCGCCGCCTACCGCACGACGCTGCTGCCCGCGGTCGAGGAGCTGATCGCCGCCGACCGCATGCGGCCGGCGTTCCTCTTCGAGGCCTGCCGCGTGCGGCGTCTGGAGGAGGCCGCGCTGCTCGCCGACCCGGCGCTGGCCGCGTTCGACCCGGCGCTGGACTCGGTGCTCAACCTCAACGAGCCCGCCGACTACGAGGCAGCGCGGGCCCGCATGGCGCCTGAGGTCGCCGTGCGCTGCTTCGGCGCGCTGCGCCGCGGGCTCGGGGCTGGGCGCGACCCGCTCGTCGTCCACGCGGCCACGCTGGCCGCCGCCGCGGCCGCGGTGGGTGTCGAGCTCGACGAGCACGTGGTGGCTGCGCTCAACGGCGACCAGATCATGCGCGACCCGGAAGAGCCCCTGGCGACCGGCGACACCGTCGCCTTCCTCGCCGCCGACGCCGGCGGGTAGTCACGGGCGGCGGCCTGCAACGTGCGCTCTACACTCAATGCATGGCCGATGTCCCCGGCGGCTACTTCGGGCGGGCGCTCGTCGTGGACGCCACGGACGGCTCCGCGGACGAGCTCGCGCTCGACGAGGAGACCCTACGCCGCTACATCGGCGGGGTCGGTCTCGGCACGTACCTCATGCACCGCCTCGCGCCGCGTGGCGTCGACGCGCTGGCCCCCGAGGCGCCGCTCGCGTTCGTATTCTCCCCGCTCGTCGGCACGCCGCTGACCACGAGCGCGAAGTTCGCCGTGGTCGCCAAGTCGCCGCTCACCGACCGCCTCAACGACGCGCTGGCGTCGAGCCACTTCGCGATCGCGGGCAAGCTCAGCGGGCATGACGCGCTGGTCGTGACCGGCGCGCGCGAGACCCCGTCGGTCCTGCTCGTCGACGGCGACGGCGCCCGCGTGCGGGACGCCGCCGACCTGTGGGGCCTGCCCGCCGCCGACGCCGAGGCCCGGCTGCGCGAGCGGCTCGGCCCGGCGTGGCGGATCGCGGCGATCGGCCCGGCCGGCGAGCGGCTCGTGCGCTACGCGACCGTCTCGCACGACGGGCGCCACGCCGGGCGCGGCGGGCTGGGCGCCGTGCTCGGGTCCAAGCGCATCAAGGCCGTCGCGGTGCGGGCGGCGACGAAGTGCGCGACCGCCGACCCCCAGCGCGTCCTCGCGGCCGCCCGTGACCTGCGCGAGCGCTCCTTCGGCCCCGCCACCGCGAAGTACCGCGAGCTCGGCACGCTCGCCAACCTGCTCGCCTTCAACGCGATCTCGACCCT
>DASQFQ010000246.1:0-3319 GCA_035633075.1 Solirubrobacteraceae bacterium
AGCGGCACCGTGTCGAGGTGCCCGGTGAGGCACAGCGCCGGCCGCTCGCCGCGCGTGCGCGTCCGCGCGACGAGGCTCGTCCGCCCCGGCGCCAGCTCGTGGGCCATCACCTCCAGGCCCGCGGCCTCCAGCCGCCGGCCGAGCAGCGCGGCCGCACCCTCCTCGTCCCCGGGCGGGTTGATCGTGTCGGTGCGAACGAGCTCGCGCGTGAGCTCGACGACGCCGGATGCCATGGCCTAGCTCGTCGTCGCGGGGGCGGGCTCCCGGCTGGTGGCCACCTCGGCGCCCAGGCCCGTCTCGGAGCGGACGTAGAGCTCGTGGTACTCGCGCTCGTTGCCGCGCTCGGAGCTGAGCAGCGTGCCCAGCCAGCATCCGAGGAACCCCAGCGGGATCGTGAAGACCGCGGGGTTCGCGAGCCCCAGCGAGCCGAGCGGCGAGCCCGTCTCGGTGTCTGCCCCCGGCCACACTGCCGGGCTGAGGATGATCAGGACCAGCGACGAGATGACGCCCGTGAGGATCCCCACCACCGCGCCCGTGGTGTTGAAGCGACGCCAGGACAGCGCGAACAGCAGGGCGGGGAAGTTCGCGCTCGCGGCGATCGTGAAGGCGAGGCCGACGAGCACGGTGACGTTGAACCCCGGGCCGCCGGCGAGCGCCAGGAGGATGGAGAGGATGCCGATGCCGGCGGCCGCGATCTTCGCCACCCAGACCTCCTCGTCCCCGGAATCGCGGCGCTTGCGCACGACGTTGGACCACAGGTCGTGCGCGACCGCACCGGAGGCCGAGATCACGAGGCCGGCCACCACCGCGAGGATCGTGGCCAGCGCAACGGCGGAGATGATGGCCAGGAAGACGTCCCCACCGGTCGTGCCCTCGCCGCCCCCCAAGCGCTCGGCGAGCACGGGAACCGCGAGGTTGCCGGACTTGCCGGCCGCCTCCTCGCCGCCCTTGCCCAGGATCGCCCGCGCGCCGACGCCGATGACCATGATCATCAGGTAGAAGGAGCCGATCAGGAAGACCGCCCAGCCCACCGAGCCACGCGCGGCCTTGGCGTCGGGCACCGTGAAGAAGCGCATGAGGATGTGCGGCAGCCCCGCCGTGCCGAGCAGGAAGGCCAGGCCGAAGGAGAACAGGCCGAGCTGGGAGGTGAACTGGAGCCCGGGCTTGAGGAAGTCCTCGCCCTTGGGGTGGTTCTCCACGGCGCGCTTGAACAGCTCGAGCGGGTTGAAGCCGACCTCGGCCAGCACGAAGATCAGGAGCACGACGCCGGCCGCCATCAGCAGCCCGGCCTTGATGATCTGCACCCAGGTCGTGGCGAGCATGCCGCCGAAGATCACGTAGGTGAGCATGAACACGCCGACGAGGATCACCGACGGGGTGAACGTCACGCCCGTGAGGGCCTGGATCAGCGCCCCCGCGCCGACCATCTGGGCGACGAGGTAGATCGTCGCGACGATCAGCGAACCCGTCGCGGCGACGATCCGCGAGGGGCGCTCCCGCAGCCGGAAGGCGAGCACGTCGGCCAGCGTGTACTTGCCCGAGTTGCGCATGCGCTCAGCGAGGAACAGGAGGACCGGCAGGAACGCGACGAGGGCGGCCATCAGGCCGACGAACCCGTCGACGCCGAACAGGAAGATCAGTCCGGCGAAGCCGAGGAACGACGACGCCGACATGTAGTCGCCGGCGATCGCCCAGCCGTTCTGGAAGCCGGTGATGCTGCGCCCGGCGGCATAGAACTCGGTCGCGCTGCTCGTGCGCTTGGCGGCCCAGTAGGTGATGCCGAGCGTGCCGGCGAGGACGACGGCGAAGATCGACAGGGGCAGCACCCTGAGGTCGGCGGCGAAGACGGTCATCGTGAGCTCCTCTCGAGGACGGCCTCGGCCGCACGGCGCTCGAGCGGCTCGAGCACGCGGTCGGCGTAGCGCAGGTAGGCCCACGCCACGATCCAGGTGAGCAGCACCTGCGCCATCGAGCCCAGCCAGGCGAGCGGAAGCCCGTCGGTGAGCTGCGTTCCCATCACGCCAGGGGCGAACGCGAACAGGACCAGATAGGCGAAAAAGACGCCAAGGAACGCGATCGTCGCCGGCACCAGGAAGGCGCGGCGGCGCCGCACGAGCTCCTGAAATTCCGGCGAGTCCTCGATCGCCCTCCAGTCGATGTCGCCGGAGCCACGCCCGCGCTCACCCAGTGTCGAGTCCTGCATGCTCCCCTCCCGGTTGGCAGCCTGCCGACGGGTGTTTCCCCGCGCGGGCGCTTCCGGAACCTCTTTCCTGGCACCATGCCCCGTCGTGGATCGGCGCGCGTGGTTGCTGCTCGGCGCCGTCAGCGCGATCTGGGGCGCGTCGTTCCTGTGGGTCGCGCTGGCGCTGCGAGACCTCTCGCCCGGCGCCGTCACGCTGGCGCGTGCAGGCCTTGCCGCCGCGGTGATGCTGCCCGTGGCGCTGCGCCGTGGCGCGCTGCAGGGGCTGCGCGAACGGCCCGGCGCGCTCGTCGCCGTGGCGCTCGTGCAGATCGCGGCACCGTTCCTGCTCATCGGCTACGCGCAGGTCGAGGTCGACTCGGGGCTGGCCGGAGTGCTCGTCGGCTCGACGCCCCTGTGGACCGCCCTGCTCGCCCTGTGGCTCGACGAGGAGGAGCGGATGCGGGGCCTCCAGCTCGCCGGGCTCGTGATCGGGCTCGCCGGAGTGGCGCTCACGGTGGGCGCGGACCTGCGCGTGTCCTCGCCGGCCCTGCTCGGCGGGCTCGCGCTGCTGCTGGCCGCGCTGGGGTACGCGGCAGGCGGGTTCATCGTCAAGCACCGGCTCGGCGGGACGCAGCCCCTTGGCGTGGTGGCGGCGGCGATGCTGGTGGCGACGGTCGCGGTGGCGCCGGCCGCCGCCGCGGCGCCCCCCTCGCGGCTGCCGGGACTCCTCGCCGTGGCGGCGGCGGTCCTGCTGGGCGCCGTGTCGGGCGGCGTCGGCTGGCTGCTCTACTACACGCTCCTCGACGAGGTGGGGCCGGCGAGCGCGTCGCTGGCCCTCTACCTCGTGCCGGGCTTCGCCGTGGTGTACGGGGTCGCGCTGCTCGGCGAGCCGCTCACCGCCGGCACCCTCGGCGGGCTCGCCCTGATCGCGGGCGGCTCGTGGCTGGCGGGGCGGTCGCCCCGCTCCACCGGCTCCCGGATTCGACAACGGGATGGAGGCTAAGCTCGAAGGACGGCGATGGGAAAGATCTGGATACTCGACACCGAGACGAAGGGCACGGGGGCGCACATGGTGCCGCTCGAGAAGGCCCTGAGGACCCCTACGCGCACGGGCGACCCCCTCGTCGCGCCGCGAAC
>DASQFQ010000247.1:0-2209 GCA_035633075.1 Solirubrobacteraceae bacterium
GAAGATGATGGGCGAGGCGCTCGACATCGCGCATGCGGTGGGCGCGCGACCCAGCGTCTCGATCGAGCGACGCCTGGCCGGCGCGGAGCGGGTGGGGGAGCACAAGACGTCCACGCTGCAGGACTTCGAGGCGGGCAAGCCTCTCGAGCTCGGCGCCATCATCGACGCCGTGATCGAGCTGGCCGACCTCGCCGAGGTGGACGCACCGTCCATGCGTGCCGTCGCCGCGGCGAGCGCTCTGCTCGCTGAGACGCGCACGCCGGAGTGAGCCGGCAGCGTCAGCGTCCCGTCGGCTGATCGTGTGACTCGCTCCGGCTGCGCGCGACGCCGCTGCGGACGGCCGCCTCGGCGACCGCGGCGGCGACCGCCCGGCCCACGTCACGATTGAACACGCTGGGGATGATGTACTCCGCGTGCAGCTCGTCGTCGGCGATGACCCCCGCCAGCGCTCGGGCCGCCGCCAGCTTCATGTCCTCGTTGATGGTGCTCGCCCGGACGTCGAGGGCTCCTCGGAAGACGCCCGGGAAGGCGAGTACGTTGTTGATCTGGTTTGGGTAATCCGAGCGGCCCGTGGCCATGATCGCCGCGGCGTCGCGGACCTCCTCCGGCTGGATCTCGGGAACCGGGTTGGCCATGGCGAACAGGATCGGGCCGGGCGCCATCGTGCGCACGGCAGCGACGGACACCGCGCCCGGCCCCGAGACGCCGACCAGCACGTCGGCGCCGGCCAGCAGCTCGTCGGCCGTGCCCCGCTCCCCGTGGGGGTTCGTACGCGCGGCGAGCGCCGCGCGATGCGCGTCCAGGCCGGGGCGCTCCGGATACAGCACGCCGTCGATGTCGCACACGATCAGGTTGTGCACGCCGTGGGCCAGGATGATCTCGGCGCAGGCCACGCCCGCGGCTCCGGCGCCGACCACCACGACCTTGATCTCGCCGGCGCTCTTGCCGACCACTCTCAGGGCGTTCAGCAGGGCGGCGAGCACCACGATGGCCGTCCCGTGCTGGTCGTCGTGGAAGACGGGAATGTCGAGCTCGGCGCTGAGCCGGCGCTCGATCTCGAAGCAACGCGGCGCCGAGATGTCCTCGAGGTTGATGCCGCCGAAGGCCGGCGCCGCGGCCTTGACGAACGCCACGATCTCGTCGACGTCCCTGGTCGCGATGCAGAGCGGGAAGGCGTCGACGCCGGCGAAGCCCTTGAACAGCATGGCCTTGCCCTCCATCACGGGCATCGCCGCCTCCGGGCCGATGTCGCCCAGCCCGAGCACCGCAGTCCCGTCGGAGACGACGGCGACCGTGTTGCCCTTGATCGTCAGCGACCAGGCCTTCTCGATGTCCTCGTGGATCGCCGAGCAGACGCGCGCGACGCCCGGCGTGTAGGCCATCGAGAGATCGTCGCGGGTGTTGATCGCCACCTTCGGGTTGATCTCGATCTTCCCGCCCTGGTGCATCGTGAAGGTGCGATCCAGGACGGCGTCCACCGACACGCCCTCGAGCGCCTCGACCGCCGCCACCACGGCCTCCCCCTGCGCCGCGTCGGCGCACGCCACCGTCACGTCGCGCACCACCGCGCCGTCCTGCACGCGGACGAGATCGATGGCGCCGAGGATCGCGCCGGCCGATCCGATGGCGCTGGCCACGCGGGCGAACGATCCGGGTTGCTGAGGCAGGCGGACGCGCAGCGTCAGGCTGTAGGACGCCGAGGGCTGGATGGCGAGTTCAGTCTCGAGAATATCCACGAGCTGCGTCGAGCCTCGGGAGCTGCTTCGGAGGCGGTCGGTAGGGTACAGGCGCGGTATGGGCAGACTTGTGCGCAGGGTCCTCGACGGTTACGACGCGGTGGCTGAGTGGTCGCCCGACGACGCTTCCTCGCTCGAGGCGGCGCAGGTGCGACTGCGCGACGAGCTGGACGCCGGCTACGTGGCGGTCATCGCCGACGGCGACGACAACCGTCCCGTGACGGAACTGCCCGCCGACGCCGACATGGTCATCCTCACCATGCCCATGGGCGGCGGCTGAGCCTCAGGCTCCCGCCACCGCGAGCCACGCGGCGACCGCAAGGCCGACGAGTGCGATGCCGACCCGCAGCGGGCGGGCGGGCACGCGCCGCGCCAGCCGCGCCCCGACCATGCCGCCAACGAGGCTGCCGAGGGCCAAGGCGCCTGCGGCCTCCCAGTGCACAGGCGCGACGAAGGCGAAGATGACCATGGCG
>DASQFQ010000248.1:0-2900 GCA_035633075.1 Solirubrobacteraceae bacterium
GTCGACCACGCCCGCGGCGAGCAGGGCACGGTTGAGGGTCGGGCCGCCCTCGCACAGCAGCGAGCGCACCCCGCGCCGGTGCAGGTCCGCCATTGCGGCGGCGAGGCTCGCCTCCTCGAGCCTGACGAGCTCTACCGGCGCGGCGACGTCCGGAGGGGCGCCGGCGCCGGCGTCCGTGTACACGAGCACGGGCTGATCCGGTACGGCGAACAGCCCGGCGTCCCACGGCAGGTTCATGCTCCGCGAGACCAGGACGACCCCGGGGTCCTCGGCGAGGCCGGCGGCGCGCCGCCGCCCGCGGCGCTCCTCCGACCCCACGAGCCGCCCGTAGCCCTCCGCGCGGACCGTGGCGCCCCCGACGAGCACCGCGTCGGCGATCGTGCGCAGCTCCAAAAGCAGGGCGAGGTCCGCGTCGCCGCCGAGCGCGCGCGACGAGCCGCCGACGGCGGCGCGTCCGTCCACGGTGGCGACCATGACGATCATCACCAGTGGCCGGTCATCCGGCGCCCGCTCACGAGGCGCCACCTCGGCGAGTAGGTCCTCGGGGGTCAGGCGCGCGTCTTCGGGCAGCACGCGGTGCAGGATCACGGCGCGAGCGCGTCGATCAGCGCCGGGAGGTCCTCCGGTCCGCAGATCGTCGAGAGCACGAGGGTGGTGATCCCGCCCGCCGCGAACTCCTCCAGCCGCGCCCGCTGCTCCTCGGGCGAGCCGAAGATGAAGATCTCGCGGATCAGGTTGTCGGGCGCGCGCTCGAGCGCGAGCTTGCGGTTGCCCGACTCCCAGGCCTGCACCATCGGGTCGAGCTGGTCCGCCCACCCGAGCGAGCGGAAGAAGGCGGCGTAGACCGGCACCGTGCCGTAGGCGGCGAACATGAAGCGCGCAAGGCCGAGGCCCTCCTCGGCCGACTGGGGGATGCAGAAGAAGCGGCAGACCACGTCACTGGAGCCCGGCTCGCGGCCGCCGCGCTCCTCACCCGCCCGGATCTGCTCGGTGACGTGGCCGACCGCGGAGATCGGAAGGAAGTTCACGAACGTGCCATCGCCCAGCTCGCCACCGAGCTGCAGCATGCGGTCGCGCAGGGCCGCGACGTAGATCGGCACGGGGTGCACCGGGGGCGTCTCGAGCTTGAAGCCACCCGGTCCGCGCTCGCCGCGCAGCACCGGGCGCAGAGCCTGCACCGTCTCGCGCACCCGCGTGAGCGGCTTGGCGAACGGGACGCCGTTCCAGCGCTCGACGATCACGTTCGACGACGAGCCCAGACCCAGGCAGAAGCGCCCGCCCGAGGCATCGGCGAGCGCGGCGGCGTGCTGGGCCAGCACGGCAGGCCCGCGCGTGAACGGGTTCACGACGCCGGTGCCGAGGCGCACGGAGCGCGTCCACGCCGCCGCCAGCGCCAGCGGCGTGAACCCGTCCGCCCCGTTGGTCTCGCCCGTCCACAGGTCGGCATAGCCGCGCTCCTCGGCCCGGCGCACCAGCGGCTCGTGGTCGGCGAGCCCGACGCCCGAGAAGGGCAGCGTCAGACCCCAGCGCAGCTCCGGCACGCGGGCGAAGCTAGCACCGAGGGCTTCACGCCGCCGCGAAGGGGATAGGCTGCCGCCGCGATGGACTTCCGCCGAATCGGGCTGGGCCAGATCTTGGCCGCGATCGGCGGACTCCTGCTGAAGCGGCCGCGAAGGCCGCCCGGGGTTCTCTAGTGCCTCAGAGCGTCCCGGACCGCAACCTGGCTCTCGAGCTCGTGCGCGTGACCGAGTCGGCCGCGCTGGCGGCCGCGCGCTACGTGGGGATGGGCGACAAGGAGGCCGCCGACCAGGCAGCCGTGGACGGCATGCACGCCGTCCTGCACACCATCCATATGGACGGCGTCGTGGTCATCGGCGAGGGCGAGAAGGACGAGGCGCCCATGCTCCACAACGGCGAGACCGTCGGCGACGGCTCGGCCCCGCAGGTCGACATCGCCGTCGACCCCCTCGAGGGCACGCGCCTGTGCGCGCTCGGCATGCCCAACGCGCTGGCCGTGATCGCGCTCGCCGAGCGGGGGTCGATGTTCGATCCCGGCCCTTGTGTCTACATGGAGAAGATGGCCGGCGGCGACGACATCGCCGACCTGCTCGACCTCGACCGGCCGCTGGGCAGGACCATCGAGCTGATCGCCGAGCGCCGCGGGACCGACGTGCGCGACGTCATGGTCGTGGTGCTCGACCGCCCGCGTCACGAGGAGGGGATCAAGGCCATCCGGGAGGCCGGGGGCCGCGTCCGCCTGATCACCGACGGCGACGTGGCGGCGTCGCTGCTCGCGGTCTCACCGAACACGCCGGGCACGCTGCTGTGGGGGATCGGCGGGACGCCGGAGGGCGTGATCTCGGCGGCGGCGATCAAATGCCTCGGGGGCGCCCTGATCGGCCGCCTGTGGCCGCGCGACGACGACGAGCGCCAAGCAGCGCTGGACGCCGGCTACGAGCTGGACAAGGTGCTCGGCCACGACGACCTGGTAACCGGCAAGGACGTCTTCTTCTCGGCCACCGGCGTCACGGACGGGGACGTCCTGCAGGGTGTGCGCTACGAGGGGGCGCGCGGCGCGTCGACCGAGTCGCTGGTCATGCGCACGCGTTCAGGCACGGTGCGCCGCATCTCCTCCCGCCACGACCGCGACAAGCTGCGGGGGCTGACGGGCTACCGGATGGGTTAGTGGGGCTACCGGCAAGGTTCGCCGCCCACTACTAGGAGGGTCCAGCGAAACGACTAGCGAAACGCGGTGGTTGAGCGTAGGGTCGTGGCACGATGGCTCCCATGGAGGTTGTGTGATGGCCGAAACTGAGAAGGAAAAGGCTGGTCGGCTCCAGAAGCGGCGCGAGAAGCAGCAGGCCAAGCGCGAGCGGACAGGCCACACGCCTCAGGCGGAG
>DASQFQ010000249.1:0-6438 GCA_035633075.1 Solirubrobacteraceae bacterium
TGTCGTACTCACCGAGGAGGCGAACGGGCGCGGTCACGCCGGGGTCGGGCCGCGGGGCGTCGGGGAGGTGAAGAGCTCCCTGCCGTATTCGTCGTGTATGGGGGCCTGGGCCTGGAGTCCCAGCAGGTGCTCGACCGCCGCGGGCACCCCGACTTCGACGCGGCGCAGCAGCCACTGGCGCGCGAGCAACGCGCGGTTGAGGGCGCGCGGCGCGAGCACCGTCTCGGTCACGGGGGTCATCGCGGACATCATTTCTTAGGCCGCTCACAAGCCCGGGCGCGAGCCTTCTGCGGGTCAGACAACCCCGAGCAGGAGGTGACCCGATGCGCCAGATCGCGACGGTGATCGCCGCCGGCGCGCTGGCCCTCGCGGCCGGCGTGGCCTACGGCGCCGCCGGTGGCAGTACGACCGCCACGCCGGCGGCGACGCAGCAGACGCTCCCGGTACAGCAGACCCCGCAACCCGACGACCCACGTCCGCCTGGCGACGACTGCCCCGAGCACGACGGCGGAGGCGGCGGCGACGGGTCCTCCGGGGCCGCCGCGCCGAGCGGCTTCCAGTACTGAGCGCGGCGCGCCGCGGCTAGCCGAGCAGCTGCTCGACGGACTCGACCTTGTCCGCGAGCGTCTGCTCGCGGTCGCGGCGCTCGTCGAGCTTCAGGACCGTGTAGACCCGCGGGATCCCCTGCTCGAAGGGCACGGCGTGGAGCTCGCCCACCACGGCGAGGATGTCCTCCGTCGTGCCCTCCAGCGAGGTGCCCATGGCGTGCATGGCGTAGCGGACCCTGTCCTGGCGCGCCAGCCGGCGCTGGATCTCGGCGATGTAGGCGGAGGCGCTCGCGCCCGCGCGCCCGAGCGCGAGGACGGTCAGGTCGGCCGTGGCCACTGGCTGAGGCCTACCAGGCCTGGCCGGCGCCGCAGCTCGGGCACCCTACGGAGGTCGTGACCTCCGCCTTGAAGGTGGCGCCGCACTCGCAGCGGTACAGCGCCTGGTCCTCGGGCGCCGGAGTGCGTTTGGCGCGGATCCGCTCGGAGGCCCTGAGATCCTTGGGCGCCGGGCGGTTGCGCTTGCGCTGCAGTGACAGCGGGGTGTGGGAGGCGAGTTGCATGAATGTCTCTTCGACATAACCAACGCCACACTGTGTGAAAGGTTTCTCAGAAGTCAGCGCACGGAGCGATGGACGAGCTGCGCTCGCCATAATGGGAGGCGATGGATCCCGCCCGCAAGCGCAAGCTCAGGTTCGTCGTCGCGCTCTCATGCGCCGTGCTGCTGGCCGGAGCTTTGGCCTACACGAGCTTCTCGGCCTCCAGCGAGGCCCGCTCGCCCAGCCAGCTCGCCGCTGCCGCCAAGCCCGGCGAGGTCTACGAGCTCACGGGCAAGGTCCAGCCCGGCTCGATCCGCTCGCAGGGCACCACCCACAGCTTCCGCGTCCGCGACCGCGAGGGGCATGTGTCCATCCCGGTGACCTACACCGGCGCGCTGCCGGACCCGTTCCGCGAGGGCCGGGAGATCATCGTGGACGTCCGCAAGCAGGGCGCGAGGTTCGTGGGGGAGCGCGACTCGCTCGTGACCAAGTGCCCGTCGAAGTTCTCCGCCGACCAGAAGACCTGAGGCCCCGCGGGTGCTGATCGCCGGCCGCGCCTGCCTGATCCTGGCGCTCGCCATCGCCGTCTACGGCATCGGCGCCTCGCTCTACGGGGCGCGCGAAGGGCGGCGGGAGTGGGTCGCCTCGGGCCGGCGCGCGGTCTACGCCCTGGCCGGCGTCCTCGTGGTCGCCTTCGCGATCCTCGAGGCCGCCTTCCTGCGCTCGGACTTCTCCTTCACGCTGGTGGCCGGTCACTCCTCGACCACGACCCCGGTCTTCTACCGCGCCACCGCGGTGTGGTCCTCCCAAGAGGGATCGCTGCTGTTGTGGGTGCTCCTGCTGTCGCTGTGGTCGAGCCTGCTGCTCTTCCTGACGCGCCGGCGCGCGCGCGAGGTGGCGCCGTACGCCACGGCCGTGCTGATGGGCTTCGCGGCCTTCTTCTGCGGGCTGCTGGTGTTCCTGGAGAGCCCGTTCGCGCTGGCGACCCCCGCGGCCGCGGAGGGCGCCGGGCTCAACCCGCTGCTGCGCCACCCGAGCATGATGATCCACCCCCCGATGCTCTACTCGGGCTACACGTTGTTCGCGATCCCCTTCGCCTTCGCCGTCGGCGCCCTGGTCACGCGGCGGCTGGACGCGAGCTGGATCCGCCTGACCCGCCCGTTCACGCTCGCCGCCTGGGGCCTGCTCGGGATGGGGATCGTCCTCGGCGCGCGCTGGTCCTACACCGAGCTGGGGTGGGGCGGCTACTGGGCATGGGACCCGGTCGAGAACGCCTCGCTGATGCCATGGCTCACGGGCACCGCGCTCCTGCACTCGGTGATGATCCAGGAGAAGCGCGGGATGCTGAAGGTCTGGAACGTGTCGCTGGTCCTGGCCACCGGGGTTCTGGCCATCCTCGGCACCTTCCTCGTGCGCTCCGGGATCCTCGACTCGATCCACGCCTTCGGCGCCTCGACGCTCGGCATCCCCTTCCTCGCACTCATCGTGGCCATGATCGCCGGGTCGGTCGCGCTCGTGATCTCGCGCGCGGCGGAGTTGCGCTCCGAGCACCGGCTCGACTCGCTGCTGTCCCGCGAGGCGGTCTTCCTGCTCAACAACTTCGTGCTGGTGGGGCTGTGCTTCGTGATCTTCTGGGGCACCTTCTTCCCGCTGATCTCCGAGGCCGTGAGCGGGACCAAGGCGTCGGTGGGCCCGCCGTGGTTCGACCGCTACATCGTGCCCCTGGCGCTCCTGCTGGCGCTGCTCTCGGGGGTGGGGCCGGTGATCGCCTGGCGCCGTGCCACCGCGGCCAACCTGCGGCGCAACCTGCTCGTCCCCCTCGGCCTCGGCCTCGCCCTCGCGGGGGCGCTGCTGGCCGCCGGCGGGGTGGCGGACCACCCGGCGGCGCTGCTGATGTTCGCCCTCGGCGCCTTCGTGCTCGGCGCGGTCGGGCAGGAGTTCTGGCGCGGCGTGCGCGCACGGCGCGCGATGTCGAGCGACTCCGTTCCGAGGGCCTTGGTGTCGCTCGTGCGCCGCAACCGCCGCCGCTACGGCGGCTACCTCGTCCACGTCGGGGTGGCCGTGCTGTTCGCCGGCGTCGCCGCCTCCTCCGCCTTCCAGCACGTCCGCGACGTGCAGCTGCAGCCGGGCCAGACCGCTCGCCTCGGCGGCTACGAGCTCACCTACGCGCGTCCCACCGCCGAGCTGCGGGCTGCCCCGAATGGGCGGCTCGAGAAGATCGATCTCGGCGCCGAGCTACGCGTGTCGCGCGGCGGCCGGCCGCAGGGCACCCTGCGCACGGAGCGCTCGTTCTTCCCCTCCTCGGACCCCGGCCTCGGGCCCGTGTCGCGCTTCTTCGAGGGGGAGGCCACCAGCGAGGTCGGCCTGCGCGCCGGCTGGCGCCGCGACCTCTGGAGCGCGGTCGCGCCCAGCGTGCGCGACCTCAGCCGCCAGGTGGCGGAGGGCGACCGTGTCTTCACCGCCGCCCGCGCGCTTGGACCCGCTCAGCGCGAGGTGGCCCTGGCCCAGGCTCTCGACGGGCTGACGCGCGCCTATGCGGCCGACCCGCCCCCGGCCACCTTCCGCCTGATCGTGTCGCCGCTGGTGAGCTGGATCTGGCTGGGCGCGCTGATCGTCTTCGCCGGCGGCCTCATCACCCTGTGGCCGCCCGGCCAGCGCGCACCGCGGCCGGTGGCCGCCGCCTATGCCGCGCGCGTGGCGCGCGAGCTCGGGCGCGCCTGACCCGCCCGGATGGACCTCGTGGTGGTGCTGGTGGTGCTGGCCCTGGTGGTTCTCGTGGTGAGCGCGCCCCTGCGCTCGGCGCGCGGCCACCCCGTCGAGGCCGGCGAGTCGGCGGAGCGCGCGGAGCTCGAGGCCGCCAAGGAGGCCAAGTACCGCGAGATCCGCGACGCCGAGCTCGATTTTCGGACCGGCAAGCTCTCCGAGGCCGACTGGCGCGCCCAGGACCGCGCGCTGCGGGCGGAGGCGGTCGAGCTGCTGCGGGGCCTCGACGCTCTGGGCGAGACTGAAGGTGAGCCTTCCACCCGCCGATGAGGACGCGCGAGATGGACGCCCTCCCGCTCCCTCCCGGCGGCTATCCTTCCCGAGGCATGTACGCCGTCCTGTCCGTCGTCCAGGTCTTCCTCGCCGTCGTCCTGATCTTCCTGGTGCTCCTGCACTCGGGCAAGGACGCGGGGATGTCCGGCGCCTTCGGCGTCGGCACCGGGGGCGGCGGCAACACCGGCGGCTCGCTGATGGAACGCAACCTCGACCGCTGGACGGTCGGGTTCGCAGTCATCTTCGTGCTCAACACCTTCGCGCTGCTGAAGTTCTAGGGAGCGCTCACCCTTCGAGGACGGCGCCGTCGTCGACGACGAGCTGCTCGTCGCCGTCATTGCGGAGCTCCACGGCGCCCCGGACGACCACGTCGCGGCCGAAGCGGACGTCCCCTCCCACGGTCAGGCTGTCGCAGGCGACGAGCGACGGCGGGCCCGCGGGGAAGCGCGCGTCGAAGTCGCGCAGGAGCTTGAAGTACTTCGAGTCGAGGTCGACTAGGGGCAGGTCGCCGTCGCGCTCGGGCGCGGGCTCGACGTAGGCGGCCTCGGTGAGCACGTAGGCGTCCGAGCGCAGGACGAGCAGGTCGCTGGTCGTCTTGACCGGGGCGAAGCGGCGACGCGGTACGTCGAGCACGCGCGCGCCGTCGAACACGCCGATGGCGGCGCCCATCGCGGTCTCGAGCTGGAAGACCTCGGGGGTCGAGTCGTCGCCGGGGTCGACGGTCTTGCGGTTGACGATCATCGGCAGCCCCAGCACGCCGTCGCGCTCGTCGAGCACATCGCGCAGCGCTCGCAGGCTGATCCAGAGGTTGTTCGTGTTGAAGCAGCGCCAGCGGTCGATGTCCGCGAAACGCTCCTGGTCCTCCTCGGGCGTCTGGGCGGACTCGCGCAGGATGAGGCGGCCCGTCTCGCGCAGGACCGCCGGGTGCCCGCCCTTGCGGTCGGCCGGCGTCTTCGTGCACACCTCCATGCAGAAGGGCAGTCCCTCGGCGGCGAACCACGCGAGGATGCGGGGATCGAGCACGGCGCCGAGGTTGTCGGAGTTCGAGAGGAAGGCGTGCTCGTAGCCGTGCTCCAGCAGCGCGTCGAGCATTCCCGAGGTCAGCAGCGCGGTGTAGACGTCGCCGTGACCCGATGGGCACCACGCGAGCGCGGGCGCGTCGGGCCACTCAACGGGATGGAGGTCGTCGACCCGGACCTTCGGCTCCTTGTTCTGCACGAAGTCGAGCCGCACGTCCGCGGGCAGCTCCTCGTATCGCTCGAGGGCCGCGAGGGTGTCCTCCCGCGTGTAGAAGGAGTTCATGAGCACGAGCGGCAGCCGCGCGCCGTGACGGCGGCGTAGCTCGAGCACCTGCGCCACGATGATGTCGAGGAAGCTCAGGCCGTCCTTGACCTCGAGCAGGGACTTGGCCCGCTCCATGCCCATGCTCGTCCCCAGGCCGCCGTTGAGCTTGATGACCACCGCCCGGTCGAGCGCCTCGCGATCCTCCTGCTGGGACAGCTCGTCGTATGCGGGGACGTGCTCGAGCCCGACGAGGTCGTCGTCTCCCAGCAGCCCCGACTCGCCCTCCACGAGCTGTGAGTAGTAGTGCCGGAAGGTGGCGATGGCGGCATCGGGCACGCCCGCGGCGCGCATCTTCTCCTCGGCCGCGCGAAGCCCCTCGGTGCTCATGCGGACAACCTACCCCGGGCACCTCAGGAGGCGCTCTCGTAGATCGAGAGGAGCTCGGCGCGGTTGGCGCGCGGCGGGGTGAGGTCGAGCTCCGGGCGCTCGGCGGCGGCGTCGGCGCACTCCGGGAGCGCGTCCGCGCCGATGCCGAGCTCGTCGAGGCGCGTGGCACCCGTCAGCGCACAGAGGCGTGCCGCAGCCTCTGCGGGATCGGCGCCCAGGGCGGCCGCCAGCGCCTCGTGCTGCCGCGGAAACCGCCACGCCAGCGCGCCAATCGTGTGCTGGAGCAGCACCGCGTTGGCGGGGCCGTGGCCGGCCCCGGCCACCCGCACCAGCGTCTGGGCCAGGACGTGGTGCAGGCCGTAGCCCGTCGAGTCGATGGTGTAGCCGGCCAGCAGCGCGCCCAGCGCCAGCGCGTCGCGATCGGGCTCCTTCGCGGCAGGAAAGGCGCCCACCAGCAGGCCCGCGGCCTCGTGCGCGGCGAGGGTGGCCACCGGGTTGGTCAGCGGCGTGCACGGCCCCTCGACGGCGTGGCCCAACGCGTTGAGCGCGCTGGCCGCCAGCTCGTTCGGCGGCTGGGAGGCCGACAGCGCCGGGTCGTTGACCACGACGCGGCAGCGCACCGTGGGAGCGCGCTGGTCCGCGCCGCG
>DASQFQ010000250.1:0-4003 GCA_035633075.1 Solirubrobacteraceae bacterium
GTATTACTAGCTAGGACGCCGCACGGCCGGCCGGGCCCCCCGCTAGCAGACCCGAATGATGCACGGCGGCTGGGTGGAAGGCGGCTCCGGCTTAGGCTCGGGCTGCGGCTGGGGCTCGGGCTGGGGCTCCGGCGCCCGCCGGCGCCGGGATTACGCGGGCTGGGAGCCCCTCAGCGCGCCAAGTGGATGCCGAGCGCCCTCGGCAGTGCGCACAGCGCCCGGGTAACGCGGCCCGGCTGCTCGCCCCGCTCGTACGCGTCCTCGCGGCGCAGGAACGCCTGTCGCACCAGCGAGCCGCCAAGCCACGCGAGCGGCTCGGGCGGCACCCAGGCGCCGGCGTCGGAGCCGACGATCGGCAGCTCGGTGTAGCGGTCGCCGCGGTCGAGCGCCAGCGAGGCGAGCGTGCGGCCGGCCAGGTGCGTCGGCCCCACGCCGTTGCCCGTGAACCCGAGCGCGAAGTGGACCGGCGTGCCCGGCAGGGTGCCGATCTGGGCCATGTGGCTCGGGGACACGTCGATCGGCCCGCCCCAGGCGTGGGTGATCTCCCTGCCGCGCAGGGCGGGGAAGATCCGCGCCAGGTGCCGGCGGGCCTGCGCAACCACGTCGCGGTCCACCTCCATGCGCCCGTTCACGCGCGCGCCGTAGGCGACCCGCCCGCCGCCCCAGCCGAAGGCGATCCGGCCGTCGCGCGTCGTGCGGAAGTAGTGCAGGAGCGTGCGCCCGTCGGTGATGCACTCGCCGCCCGTCCAGCCGATCTCCTCGATCACGTCCGGCACCGGCTCCGTGAGCACGATGTGGGACGAGGTCACGCACAGCCGCGAGCGCAGCGGCCCGAACGAGCGCGCGCCGGGGCCGACCGCCAGCACGGCGGCGCCGGCGCGCACGCGGCCGCCGGCCGTCTCCGCCACCACGCCGCGCCCGCCCGCCTCGGTGCGCAGGTTGCGCACCCGCGAGCGCTCGAACACCCGCACGCCGCGCTCGACGAGCCTCCGGCGCAGCCCGAGCGCCAGCCGCGCAGGCTGGACCGTGGCGAAGTCGGGGACGAGCACGCCGCGCCCGAAGACCGGCGAGTCCACGCGCGCGCGCAGCTCGCGGGCGGACAGGTTCTGCACCGCCCCGGGGGCGCCCAGCGCCTCGGCGGCCTCCACCGCGGCCAGCCCGACGCCCTCGAACGCCGGCCCGGTCGACACGCAGAGGTATCCCGACTGGTCGAACCACGCATCGACGTCGTTGTCGCGGCACCAGGCGCCGATGTCGCGGACGGCCTCGCTCGACGCGTCCAGCAGGGCCTTTGCGGGCGCGTCCCCGAACCGCTCCCGTATTGCCGCCGCGCTGAACCAGAGCGACTCGCAGAGGCCGCCGTTGCGGCCGCTCGGCCCGTGCCCGCACACGCCGTCCTCGAGCAGCGCGACGCGGATCCCGGGCGCGGACTCGAGCAGCTGCCAGGCGGTCCACATGCCCGTGTAGCCGCCCCCGACGATCACCACATCGGCGTCCGCGGGCCCCTCCAGCGGGGGGCGGGGATCGGCGCCGCCGGCCTCATCCAGCCACCATCCCGTGGCTGTGTGACCAGCGACATGCGTATCGTGATCCGTGATGGCAAAGACCCTAGTAGTCGCTGAGAAACCCTCGGTCGCCCGCGACCTGGCGTCCACGCTGCCCGGATCCTTCAAGCAGGCGAAGGAGAAGACGCACCTCGAGGGTGAGGGGTACGTGGTCACCTGGGCGGTCGGGCACCTGGTTGGGCTGGCGCCCCCGGACGAGTACGACCCGAAGCTGAAGAAGTGGCGCTTCGCGGACCTCCCGATCCTGCCCGACGAGTTCAAGCTCATCCCCAACGACGAGCGCTCGGCCAAGCAGCTCCGGGCCATCCACCGGCTGATGGCGGACGACGAGGTCGAGACCATCGTCAACGCCTGCGACGCCGGCCGCGAGGGCGAGCTGATCTTCGCCTACCTCTACGACCTCGCGCCCGTGCACAAGCGGGTGCAGCGGCTCTGGCTGTCCTCGATGACGAAGCGCGCCATCGGCGAGGCGTTCGAGCACCTGCGCCCGGGCGAGGAGATGAAGTCGCTCGAGGAGGCCGCCCGCTCGCGCTCCGAGGCCGACTGGCTGGTGGGCATGAACGCCACGCGCGCCGCCTCCGTGCGGCTGCGCGCCGCCTTCGACGGCGCCGTCTCGCTCGGCCGCGTGCAGACCCCGACGCTCGCCCTGGTCGCGCGCCGCGAGGAGGAGATTCGCGACTTCGTGCCCGAGCCGTACTGGCTCGTGGAGGCTCGCTTCGAGGCCTCGGGCGAGCGCCGTTACATGGGCCGCTACCTGGGCGGGAAGCGGCTGCCTAACGAGGACGAGGCCAGGGCGATCGTCGAGGCGGTGACCGGCCAGGCCGGCGAGATCGCCAAGCTCGAGAAGTCCGAGCAGAGGGAGCAGCCGCAGCTCCTATACGACCTCACTAGCCTCCAGCGCCACGCCAACAGCCTCTACGGCTTCTCGGCGCGCCGCACGCTCGCGGCCGCGCAGCGCCTCTACGAGGAGCACAAGGCGCTCACCTACCCGCGCACCAACTCGCGCTTCCTGACCGGCGACATGGTCGCCGAGATCAAGCCCACGGCGGAGCTCGTCGGGCACAACCCCGGCTACGCCGAGGGGGCCCGCTACGTGACCGCGCTCGACAGCCTCCCGCTGGGGCGCGTCGTCAACGACAAGAAGGTCCAGGACCACCACGCGATCATCCCGACCCGCTCCGAGCACGACCTCTCGAAGATGGGCCAGGACGAGCTGAAGGTCTACGACCTCGTGGCCAAGCGCTTCCTCGCCGTCTTCCACCCCGAGGCCGTGTTCGAGCGCACCCGCGTCGAGACCACGGTCAGGGAGAACGTCTTCCGCACCAGCGGGCGCCGGCTGGTCGAGCCCGGCTGGCGGGCCGTCTACGGCGACGTGGCCGAGCCCGAGCGCGGCGAGGACGACTCCGGCGGCGACCAGCTGCTGCCGAAGCTCGAGCAGGGCGAGGGCGTGCAGACGCGCGAGGTCGAGTTCTTGAGCAAGGAGACCCAGCCGCCGCGGCGCTTCAGCGACGCCTCGCTGCTCGGCGCCATGGAGACCGCGGGCAAGGAGGTCGAGGACGCCGAGCTGCGCGAGGCCATGAAGGACTCGGGCATCGGCACGCCGGCCACGCGCGCGTCGATCATCGAGCGGCTCGTGGACGTGGGCTACATCGAGCGCGACGGCCGCGCTCTCGTGGCGACCGAGAAGGGCATCCAGGTGATCCGGCTGCTCGGCGAGCACAAGCTGACCTCGCCGGAGCTCACCGGCAGCTGGGAGCGCCGTCTCCGCCTGATCGAGCACGGCGAGGACACGCGGCCGGCGTTCATGGACGACATCAAGAAGTTCACGACGGAGACGGTGCAGGAGCTCGACAAGCTGAAGGGCGTCCAGATCGAGCGCGCGAAGCTCGGCCCCTGCCCGATCTGCGGCCGCGAGATCTCGGAGAACCGCAAGGGCTACTCGTGCTGGTCTAAGGAGGACCCGGGCTGCGGCTTCGTGATCTGGAAGAAGAAGGCCGGCAAGAACCTGCCGGTGTCCGTGGCGAAGGAGCTGATCGCGTCGCTGCGCGCCTCGCGCGAGGCGGGGCAGGACCCCGGCGTGGGGCGCACCGCCAAGCCGGTCACCGGCTTCCGCAGCCGCGCCGGCCGCACGTTCCGCGCCAAGCTGCGGCTGGAGCAGGCCGATGACGGCAAGTGGCGCGTGGAGTTCGACGAGGAGTGGGCGAAGGAGCCCCCGAAGGGCGAGTCCGACGAGGAGCGCGCCGAGCGGGAGGCCGCCGGGGGCGCCGCGCCGGCCGCCGACGCGCAGGCGGCCGACGCCGAGGAGCTGGCGCCGGCCGCCAAGACCGGCTAGCGCCGTTCGGCGGCCGCCGCGGGGCCGGCGCTTACTGCCGCGGTGAAGTGGATGCACAATTCGCCTTTCGCCCCTTCGGCGAGGGCGTGTGGTGCGGCAGCGTCGG
>DASQFQ010000251.1:0-7316 GCA_035633075.1 Solirubrobacteraceae bacterium
TCGCCTACGCGCTGGCGCAGTCGGGCTGCCGTGCGCTCGTCGCCGCGCGCGCCTTCAAGACCTCCGACTACGTGGCGATGGTGGACGAGGTGCGGGGCGACCTCGAGGCGCTCGAGCGCGTGGTGTTCCTCGACTCGCCCGCGTGGAAGGAGCTGCTCGCGGGCGCCGACGCCGTTGACGCGGGCACGCTGGCCGAGCGCCAGGCCGCCACGCAGTTCGACGACGCGATCAACATCCAGTACACGAGCGGAACCACGGGCTTCCCCAAGGGCGCAACCCTCTCGCACCACAACATCCTCAACAACGGCTTCTTCATCGGCGAGGGATGCGGCTACAGCGAGGAAGACCGGGTGTGCATCCCCGTCCCCTACTACCACTGCTTCGGGATGGTGCTCGGCAACCTCGCATGCACGACGCACGGGGCGGCGATGGTGATCCCGAGCGAAGCCTTCGAGCCCGAAGCCGCGCTCGAGGCGGTGCAGGAGGAGCTCTGCACGAGCCTCTACGGGGTCCCGACGATGTTCATCGCCGAGCTCGAGCACCCGCGCTTCGGCGAGTTCGACCTCTCCACGCTGCGCACAGGGATCATGGCCGGCTCGCCGTGCCCGATCGACGTCATGCGGCGCGTGGTCTCCGAGATGCACATGGAGGAGGTGACCATCTGCTACGGCATGACCGAGACCTCGCCCGTCTCCACGCAGACGGCTGCCGATGACCCGGTCGAGAAGCGCGTGGGCACCGTGGGGCGCGTGCACCCGCACGTCGAGGTCAAGGTCGTCGACCCCGCGACCGGGCGCACGCTCCCGCGCGGCGAGCCCGGTGAGCTCTGCACCCGCGGCTACTCCGTGATGCTCGGCTACTGGGACGACGACGAGCGCACCGCGGAGGTCATCGACCACGGGCGCTGGATGCACACCGGCGACCTGGCCACGATGGACGCCGACGGCTACCTCAACATCGTCGGCCGGATCAAGGACATGATCATCCGCGGGGGCGAGAACGTCTACCCGCGGGAGATCGAGGAGTTCCTCTACGGCCATCCCGACGTCGCCGACGTGCAGGTCGTGGGCGTCCCCGACGAGCGCTACGGGGAGGAGCTGGCCGCCTGGATCGTCCCCCGCGCCGGCGCGACGGTCGACCGCGAGAGCGTCGCCGCGTTCTGCGAGGGGCGGATCGCCCACTACAAGGTCCCGCGCCACGTGCTCACGGTCGAGGAGTTCCCCATGACCGTGACCGGCAAGGTCCAGAAGTTCAAGCTGCGCGAGATGGCGATCGAGCAGCTCGACCTCGGGACCGCCGCGGCGGCGCGGACGGCGTAAGCCTTGCTGCACCTCGAGACGCTCGAGGCGGTGGCGAGGGGCGAGAACCCGGCTCCGCTCGACGACGACGATCGCGCGCGCATCGCTGCGGGGCGCTCGGTGATCGACCGCGCGCTCGAGAGCGGCGAGCCGGTTTACGGCGTGACGACCGGCTTCGGTCACCTGTCGAGCGTGCGGATCGCACCGGGGGAGGCCGAGCAGCTCCAGGTCAACCTCGTGCGTTCGCACGCCGTCGGCTCGGGGCCGCCGCTCCCGCCCGACGTCGTCCGCGGCATGCTCTTCCTGCTGGCGCAGTCGCTGCGTCGCGGGCACTCCGGGGTGCGGCGCGAGGTCGTCGAGCTGCTGCACGCGCTGCTCGAGCACGGCGTCGTCCCCGTCGTCCCGAGCAAGGGATCGATCGGCTCCTCGGGCGACCTCGCACCGCTCGCGCACCTCGCGCTCGTCCTGGTCGGCGAGGGCGAGGCCGTCGTGGCCGGCGAGCGGCTGGGAGGCGCGACGGCGCTGGCGCGAGCGGGCCTGGCGCCGCTCCGGCTGGCGCCCAAGGAGGGGCTTGCCTTGATCAACGGGACGCACCTGATGGCCGCGGCCGGCGGGCTGGCCGTCCGAGAGGCCCGCCGGCTCCTCGACGCCGCGGTGGTCGCCGTGGCGCTGTCCCTCGAGGCGTTCAAGGGCTCCACCGTCCCGTTCGACGAGCGCCTGTCCGCCCTGCGAGCCCAGCCGGGGTCGCGGCGCGTGGCCGCCAGGCTGCGCGAGCTGCTCGCCGGGAGCGACGTCGTGGCCAGCCACGCGGACTGCGGCCGCGTCCAGGACCCCTACACGCTGCGCTGCGCCCCGCAGGTCATCGGCGCAGTGGAGGACGCGCTCGCATACGTGACCGCCGCCGTCGAGCACGAGCTCGAGGCGGTGACCGACAACCCGCTTGTGTTCCCCGACGACGGTGCGGTGTTGTCGGGAGGCAACTTCCACGGCCAGCCACTCTCGCTCCCGCTCGACCACCTCGGGCTCGCCCTCTGCGAGCTCGCCTCTTTCAGCGAGCGCCGGACCTTCGCGCTGCTGTCGCCCGGCTATGCCGAGCTGCCGCCCTTCCTCTCGCCCCAACCCGGCCTCGGCTCGGGCCTGATGATCGCCCAGTACGCCGCGGCCGCACTGGTGAACGAGTGCCAGGTGCTCTCCCACCCTGCGGGGGCCGGCTCGATCCCGACCTCGGCGGGGATGGAGGATTTCAACTCGATGGGGGCCCTCGCCGCGCTGAAGGCGCGCACGGTGGTGGAGAACGCCGCCCAGGTGATCGCCACCGAGCTCGTTTGCGCCTGCCAGGGGCTCGAGTTCCACCGCCCGCTGCGCACGACCCCGGCGCTCGAGCGTGCCGTCGAGCAGGTCCGTGGCATCGTGCCGCGCGTGGAGGAGGACCGCTCGCTCGCTGGGGAGCTCGGCGCGCTCGCTGCCGCCCTGCGTACCGGTGAGCTGGCGCTCACCGACGGGCGGGTGGCCGCGTGAGTGCCCTGCGCTGCCGCGGCTGGCAGCAAGAGGCCGCGCTGCGCATGCTCGAGAACAACCTGCATCCCGACGTCGCCGAGGCGCCGGCCGACCTCGTGGTCTACGGCGGCATCGGCAAGGCGGCGCGCAACCACCGCTCCTACGCGGCCATCGTCAGAGAGCTGCAGGCGCTGGGCGACGAGGAGACGCTGCTGGTGCAGTCCGGCAAGCCCGTTGCGGTCTTCGAGACCCACGAGAACGCTCCGCGCGTGCTCATCGCCAACTCCAACCTCGTGCCGGACTGGGCGAACTGGGAGCACTTCCGCGAGCTCGAGGCGGCGGGCCTGATGATGTACGGGCAGATGACGGCCGGCTCCTGGATCTACATCGGGAGCCAGGGCATCCTGCAGGGCACCTACGAGACGTTCGCGGCCGCCGGACGCAGGCACTTCGGGGGCTCGCTGGCCGGCCGGCTCGTCGTGACCGCGGGGCTGGGCGGGATGGGCGGCGCCCAGCCGCTGGCGGTGACGATGTGCGGCGGCGTCGCCCTGTGCGTCGAGGCCGACCTGCGCCGCATCGAGCGCCGGCTGCAGACCGGCTACCTCGACGAGCGCACGGCCGACCTCGACGACGCGCTGCGGCGAGTCGAGGCGGCGCGCACCGAGCGCCGCGCCCTCTCCGTCGGCCTGCTCGGCAACGCCGCCGAGGTCCTGCCCGAGCTCGTGCGCCGCGGGGTCGTCGTGGACGTGGTGACCGACCAGACCAGCGCCCACGACCCGCTGCACGGCTACATCCCGGTCGGGCTGACGATCGAGCAGGCCGACGTGCTGCGCGCAGCCGATCCCGGCGAGTACCTGCGCCGTGTCGGCGAGAGCGTGCTCGCGCACGTGGCGGCCATCCGCGACCTCGATCGCTCTGGCGCCGAGGCTTTCGACTACGGCAATGCCCTGCGCGGCCTCGCCGCGGATCACGGCGACGCCGATGCCTTCGCCTATCCCGGCTTCGTGCCCGCGTACATCCGGCCGCTGTTCTGCGAGGGCAAGGGACCGTTCCGGTGGGTCGCGCTGTCGGGTGACCCCGCCGACATCCACGCCACCGACGCCGCCATCCTCGACCTGTTCGGCGACCAGGAGCACGTGGCCCGCTGGATCCGGCTCGCGAGCGAGCGGGTGGCCTTCCAGGGGCTGCCGGCGCGGATCTGCTGGCTCGGCTATGGCGAGCGCGACCTCGCGGGCCTGCGCTTCAACGAGATGGTGGCGAGCGGCGAGCTGCGCGGGCCGATCGTGATCGGGCGCGACCACCTCGACGCCGGCTCGGTCGCCTCGCCCCAGCGCGAGACCGAGAGCATGGCCGACGGCTCCGACGCGGTGGCCGACTGGCCGATCCTCAACGCGCTGGTGAACACCGCAACGGGGGCGTCCTGGGTGTCCTTCCATCACGGGGGCGGCGTGGGGATGGGCAAGTCGCTGCACGCGGGGCAGGTGTGCGTGGCCGACGGCACCCCCGCGGCCGCGGAGCGCCTGCGCCGCACGCTGCGGGCCGACCCCGGGATGGGGATCGTCCGCCACGCCGACGCCGGCTACCCCGAGGCGGTCGCGGCCGCGCGCCGGCACGGCGTCCGGATGCCGATGCTCGACGACGCGTGACCTCGACGTCGATTTCCGGCGCCGCCCAGGTCCTGCGCCCGCCCGAGGACGGGCTGCCGTTCCTGCGCCACGACCGGGCCGGCGAGCTGCGGCTCGACCGCGGCTCCGTCAGCCTGCGCGACGGCGTCATCGCCGCGCTCGACGACGATCCCGGCGCCGGCGTGCGCGTCGACGCCGCCGGGTGCACGCTCGTTCCCGGCCTCGTGGACGCCCACACCCACCTGCCGTTCGCCGGCTGGCGCGCCGAGGAGTACGCACGCAAGCTCGCCGGAGCCTCCTACGAGGAGATCGCGCGGTCAGGCGGCGGGATCGCCGCGTCGGCGCGGGCGTTCGCCGCCGCGAGCGACGACGAGGTGCTCGGGCAGGCGCGCGGGCTCGCGGCCGAGATGCTCCAGGCCGGCACGACGACGTTCGAGACCAAGAGCGGCTACGGGCTGTCCGTCGAGGGCGAGCTGCGCGCGCTGAAGCTGGCGGCGCGGCTCGCGAGTGAGGTCGACCAGACCGTCGTCTCCACGGCGCTGCTGGCCCACGCGCTGCCGGCGGGCCACGAGCCCGACGCGTGGCTCGACGCCGTCGAGGCCATGCTCGGAGACGTGAAGGCCGAGGCGCTGGACATCTACGTCGAGTCGATCGCCTTCACCAACGCCCACCTGGGGCGCATGGGAGTGCTGGCGCGCGAGCACGAGCTCGCCCTGCGCGCGCACGTCGAGCAGTTCGCCACCCACCGATCGGTGCCCGTCGCGCTCGACGCGGGCGCGCGCTCGGTCGACCACCTCGCCTGCCTGCACCCCGATGACCTCGCTCCGCTCGCCAACGCCGAGTGCGCGGCCGTGCTGCTCCCCGGCGCGGAGTTCCTCGGGGCCGAGCAGGTCGCGCCGGCCCGAGCGCTGGCCGACGCGGGCGCCATCTGCGTGCTGGCCACGGACGCCAACCCCGGCACCTCGCCGGTGACCTCGCTGCCGCTCGTCATCGGCCTCGCCGCCCGCCGCTACGGGTGGAGCGCGCGGGAGGCGCTGCTGGCGGTCACGCTCAACGCGGCCTGGACGCTCGGTCGCTCCGACCGGCTCGGCTCGATCGAGGCCGGCAAGCGCGCGGACCTCGTGCTGCTCGACGGGCCGGTCGAGCAGATCGCGTACCGCTTCGGGCGCAATCCGGTCGCGGCGACGTTCGTAGCCGGCGTCCCGGTCCACGTCCGCCCCGACGCCGCGTGGCGCTTCACGTGACGGTTGCAGCCGAGGACCTCGCCACGCTCCTGGAGTCGCTGACGCCGATCGGCCAGGGCCCGCGCGGCACCAGCCGCCTCGCCTGGAGCCCGGAGGCCGCCGCGGCGGAGGACTGGTTCCACGAGCAGGCCGACGCGGTCGGACTGCGCTTCGAGCGCGACCCCGCCGGCAACCTCTGGGCGTGCCCCGTGGGGTCGCCGCCGTGGTGGGCCGTCGGCTCGCGTCTCGACAGCGTGCGCGAAGGCGGGCGCTTCGACGGCGCGCTCGGCGTCGCCGCCGGCTTCGCGGTGGTAGCCGACGGCGGGCGTCGCACCGCCGTGGTCTCCTTCGCCGACGAGGAGGGCGCGCGCTTCAACACGCCGACGTTCGGCAGCCGCGCGCTGACCGGCAGGTTGGACGTGGAAGATGCGCTGGCGCGGGTCGACGACGACGGCGTGACGCTGGCCGACGCGCTGGCGAGCGCAGGGATCGACCCGGGCGGGCTGACGCGCGCGCCGGAGTGGCTCGAGCGCCTGCGCGGGCTGCTCGAGCTCCACATCGACCAGAGCCGGACGGTGGCGGACTCCGGCCATCCGGCCGCGTCCGTCGGGCGGCTCGTGTCGCGCATGCGCGTACGTGGGCGGATAAAGGGGCGCGCCGACCACGCCGGGACCACGCTGGGAGGCGACCGCCGCGACGCGCTGGCCGCCGCCGCCCGGCTCATCGCGGCGGCCGAGGACGCCGCCTCGCCGCGCTCGGGCATGGTCGCCACCGCGGCGCGCATCCACGTCGCGCCCAACGCCGCCACCACGGTCCCGGCGCTCGCGGTCGTATGGCTCGATGCGCGGGCCTCCGAGCACGCGGACGTCATCGGGTGGCGAGCGGAGCTCGAGAGCACCGCCGCGGTCCTCGCCCGCGAGCGGGGCGTCGAGATCGCGCTCGCCACCGAGGCCGAAAGCCGCGGCACGGTGTTCGATCCCGGGGTGCGCGCGGCGCTGGGCCGAGCCGGGGCCGGCGGCGAGGTCCTCTGCTACGCCGGCCACGACGCGGGCGTCGTGGCCGGCCAGCGCCCGGCCGGCATGGTGCTCGTCCGCAACCGCAGCGGGATCAGCCACGCCCCGGAGGAGGAGATCGACCTCGCCGACGCCGCGGCCGGGGCCGCGATCCTCGCCCGCGCGCTGGAGGAGCTCGCGTGAGCCACGAGCTCCCCGCGATGCCCAACGCCCACTCCCACGCCTTCCAGCGCGCGCTGCGGGGGGCCGGCGAGCGTCCCTCGCCCGAGGGCGACTTCTGGACGTGGCGCGAGGCGATGTTCCGCCTGGCGGGGGGCCTCGACCCGGCGAGGATGCGGGCTCTGGCGGCCACCGCGTATGCCGAGATGGCCGCGGCGGGCTACGGCGCCGTCGGCGAGTTCCACTACGTCCACCACCGGCCCGACGGGACGCCCCACGAGGACCCCAACGCAATGGCGATCGCCGTCGCCGAGGCCGCCGAGGAGCAGGGCCTGACCATCGTACTGTTGCCGGCCGCCTACCACCGGGGCGGCTGGGACGGCGCCGACCTCCCGCCGGCCGCCGCGCAGCGGCGCTTCTGCGATCCGGACCCGGACGCGTTCCTGGGCCGTGTGGACGCGCTGCGAGCCTGGGCGGAGCCCCGCCCCGGCGTCCACGTCG
>DASQFQ010000252.1:0-9719 GCA_035633075.1 Solirubrobacteraceae bacterium
CCCGCGGGTACCGCATCCAATGCCGCCCCGCCCCCACCTGGCGCTTCCCGCGCCCGGCACGCGCCGCGCCGTCGTCGTCGGCGCCGGCTCGTTCGGCACCGCGGTCGCCGTGCTGCTGGCCCGCGGCGGGTTCCGCACCACGCTGCAGGCGCGGACGCGCGAGCAGGCCGAGCTCCTGGTCAGCCACCGCGAGAACCGGGTGTACCTCCCCGCGGTGCCGTTCCCGCGCGAGCTGCGGATCGAGACCGTCGTCGACGGCCTCAGCCGAGCCGACTACGTGTTCCTCGGCGTGCCGTCGGGCGGGCTCGGCGAGGTGATCGCCGGGCTGCACGACGCGGGGCTGCCGAGACGCACACCGGTGATCTCGCTAGCGAAGGGCCTCGTGCCGCCGCACGGCATCGCCCCCACCGTCCTACTCTCCGCGAGCCTCGGAGCCGGGCGAGTGGCGTGCGTCGGCGGCCCCGCCCACGCCCGCGAGATGGTCACCGAGGGCGCCGGGCTGGTGGCCGCCTCCGTCGACGAGGCCCTGGCCCAGACGATCGCGAGCGTCTTCACGCGCGCGGGCGTGGTGTGCGAGCAGTCCAGCGACCCGATCGGCGTCGAGCTCGCGGGGGTCGCCAAGAACGCCGCCGCCCTGGCCGCCGGCGCCACCGAGGCCCAGGGCCTCAACGCCGCGGGGGCCGCGGCCGGGCACATCTTCCTCGAGGTCTGGCGCTACGCCGAGCAGCAGGGTGCGCGGCCCGAGTCGATGATCGGCCTGGCCGGCACCGGTGACCTCGTTGGCACTGCGCTCGCGCCCCAGAGCCGCAACCATCGGGCGGGCGAGCTGCTCGCCGAGGGCGTTCCCGCCACCGAGATCCCCGCCCGCATCGGCCAGGCGGTCGAGGCGCTGGACCTCGTGCCACTGCTGGCCGCCGCACTGGCCCGGGCCAACGTGGACGCGCCCGTCACGGCGGCGCTCACCCGGCTCATCTCGGGCGAGCTCCCGCTCGACGCGTGGGTCGCGCAGGTCCGGGCCACGGTCCCTCCGCCTGCGCGCTTCGGTTCTCGCGTCTCCGCCGCCCGCTGGTGGCAGCGGATGCGGGTGCGCTTTACCCGCCGCTGAGTGCGAGCTTAGGGGCCCTTTCCGGTCAGGCGCCAGCATCACCGGTCATGAACCGGATCTCGAACCTCATCTTCGTCCTCCTCGGCGCACTCTCGGTCGGCGCCGTCGTGGCAGTGCTCGCGCTCACGGGCGCCCTTCCCGACCGGGTGCAGCGCGTCGAGACCCCCGCCGCGGCCCCGCCTGCTCCGGCCGCCAGCTCGCCCGTGGCCAGGCCCACGACGAACAGCGTCGCCGACATCTACCAGCGCGTCGCCCCCGGCGTCGTCTTCGTCTCCGCTCGCGGCGGCGGGGGCTCGCTGCCATTCGACGGGCCCGGTGGCGGGCGCGCCGCCTCGGGCTCGGGCTTCGTGATCGACTCACAGGGCCACATCGTGACCAACGACCACGTCGTGGAGAACGCCGACCGCTTCACCGTGCGCTTCGGCAAGGCGGGCGACCCCATCCCCGCCAAGCTGGTGGGCAAGGACCCCTCGAGCGACCTCGCCGTGCTCGAGATCGATCCCGGCAAGGTCAAGGGTGGTCTGAAGCCGCTCACCCTCGCCTCCTCCAAGCGGCTGCGCCCCGGCCAGGCCACGATCGCCATCGGCAGCCCGTTCGGCCTGACCGGCACGGTCACGACCGGCATCGTCTCGGCGCTGGACCGTGAGATCCGGGCGCCCAACGGCTTCTCGATCCCCGGCGCGGTGCAGACCGACGCGGCCATCAACCCCGGCAACTCCGGCGGCCCGCTGCTCGACGCCCAGGGCCGCGTGATCGGCGTCAACTCGCAGATCGCGACCAACGGGAGCGACGCCAACAGCGGCGTCGGCTTCGCGGTCCCGGCCGACAGCGTGCGGCAGGTCGTCCCCCAGCTCGTGCGCGACGGCAAGATCGAGCGCGCATACCTCGGCCTCGCCTCCTCGGAGGACCCCTCCCGGCCGGGCGCGCTCGTTCGCACCGTCAACACCGGGACGCCGGCCGACCGCGCCGGCGTGCGCCCAGGCGATCTCGTCGTCGCGATCTCGAGCACCCGCGTGCGCAACCCCTCCGACCTCGGCAAGGCGGTCAACGCGGCCAAGCCGGGCGACACCGTGACGCTCGAGGTGCGCCGCGGCGGCGACATGCGCAAGCTCGACGTCACGCTCGGCACCCGCCCCGACGATCCGGTGCAGTGAGCCCACGCCGGGCCGCGTAGTCTGAGGTGGCCATTCCCCCTTTCAGGAGCCAGCGCATGACCGAGGAGCAGCGCCTGCGGGCGCTCGAGGACGAGGCCGACCCCGCGCGGGTGGCGCACACTGCGCTCGAGGCGACCATGTTCGAGGTCAAGCGCGTGATCGTCGGCCAGGAGGCGATGCTCGAGCGCCTCCTGGTGGCGCTCTTGGCGGGCGGCCACGTGCTCCTCGAGGGCGTGCCGGGCCTGGCCAAGACGCTCACGGTCAAGACCCTCGCCGACGCCCTGGGCGGCTCGTTCAAGCGCCTGCAGTTCACGCCCGACCTCGTGCCGGCCGACCTCGTCGGCACGCGCATCTACCGCCAGGACACCGGCGGCTTCGACACCGAGCTGGGGCCCGTGTTCTGCAACTTCCTGCTGGCCGACGAGATCAACCGGGCGCCCGCCAAGGTGCAGTCGGCGCTGCTCGAGGTCATGCAGGAGCACCAGGTGACCATCGGGCACGACACCCACTCGGTCCCCCAGCCGTTTCTGGTGCTCGCCACCCAGAACCCGATCGAATCCGAAGGCACCTACCCGCTGCCTGAGGCCCAGGTCGACCGCTTCATGTTCAAGCTCGTGGTCGGCTACCCGGACTCCCGCGACGAGGTCGCGGTCGTCGAGCGCTCGCTCGGCGCGGGCGCCGACGTGCGCGAGGTGCTCTCCCCCGGCGCGCTCGCGCGCCACCAGATGTCCGCGCGCGCGGTTTACGTCGACCGGCGGGTGATGGAGTACGCGGTGGCGCTGACTGCCGCCACCCGCGAGCCGAGCGAGGAGGGCTGGGTGGAGTTCGGTGCCAGCCCGCGCGGATCGATCAACCTCGTGCACGCGGGGCGCGCGCTCGCGTTGCTGCGCGGGCGTGACTACGTGCTGCCCAGCGACGTGCACGACCTCGCGCGTGACGTGCTGCGCCACCGCCTCGTGCTCACCTACGAGGCGCTCGCGGCGGGCGTGGACGCCGACCGCGTGCTCGACGACGTGCTGCGGCGGGTGCACATGCCCCACATCGAGCTGTCGGACCACAACCACCGCTGACGTGAGCTTCCGCGAGCCCCTGCTCCTGCTCGGGCTGCTGCTGGTCCCGGTGGCGGTCGCCGCCTACGTGCTCGCCCAGCGCCGGCGCCGGCGCTACGCCGTTCGCTACACCAACATCGACGTGCTCGCGACGGCGGCTGGGCGCGCCTGGGGCCGCCACGTGCCCGCCGCGCTCGTGCTGCTCGCGCTCACCGCGCTGCTGGTCTCGCTCGGCCGCCCCGAGCGCACCGTGGCCGCGCCGCAGCGCCAGGGCACTGTGATCATGGTCACCGACACCTCGGGCTCCATGGAGGCGACCGACGTGCCGCCGAGCCGCCTGAGCGCGGCGCAAGAGGCGGCGCGTGGGCTTGCGGGCGAGCTGCCGGAGGAGTTCCGCCTCGGTCTCGTGACCTTCAACTCGGTGGCCGAGCAGCAGGTGGCGCCCACCACCGACCGCGGGCAGATCCTGGCGGCGATCGAGGGGCTGCGAGTACGCGGCGCCACCGCGATGGGCGAGGGGCTCCAGCTGGGCCTGCGCAGCGCCCGGGCGCCGGTGACCGACAACGCCGGGCGCGCCCGCCGGCTGCCGTCGGTGCTCGTGCTGCTCTCCGACGGGAAGAGCACACGCGGCAACGCAGACCCCGTCGACGTCGCCGACCGCGCCAAGAAGCTGAGGATCCCCATCTACGCGATCGCTCTGGGGACCCAGGGGGGCGTGCTCAACCGCAACGGCCGCTCGGTGCCGGTGCCGCCCGACACCGTCACGCTGCGCGACATCGCCGAGACCACGGGCGGGCGCTACTTCTCCGCCCCCAGCGCCGCCCGGCTGGAGACCATCTACGCCAACCTCGGCACGCGCTTCTCCACCCGCAAGGAGAAGCAGGAGGTCACGGCCGCCTTCGCCGGCGGCGCGCTCGTGCTCCTGCTCGCCGGCGGGATCCTCTCGCTGCTGCGCACGGGGACGCTGCCGTGAGGGGCCGACGGATCCACGCGCCGCAACGCAGCCCAGCGCGCCCCGGGCCGGGGCCGATCCCCCCGACCGTGCTGCGCTCGCTCGACCTGGCCATGCTGCGGCGGGTCGAGAGCCTGATCCCGGGCGAGCACCTCACCCCCCAAGTCGGCAGCGGGACCGAGCTGGCGATGATCCGGCCCTACCGGCCCGGAGACGACGTCCGCCACATCGACTGGAACGCCACCGCGCGCATGCACGAGCCGCACGTCCGCGTCCACGTCGGCGAGCGCGCCCTGACCGCCTGGCTGCTGCTCGACGTGTCGGCCTCGATGACCTTCGGCACCGCCGCGCGCCGCAAGGCCGACGTGGCCGAGGGCGTGGCGCTGACCGTCGGCCACGTGGCGACCCGGCGCGGCAACCGCCTCGGCGTGGTCGCGCTGGGGGGCGGCGAGCCGCGCACCCTGCGCCCGCAGCAGGGCCGCCTCGGCCTGCTGGCGCTTCTGGCCGAGCTGCGCCAGGAGCCCGAGGCCGACGGGGCGGGCGCCACCTCGCTGGGTACCGCCGTACAGCGGACGGCGGCGCTCGCCCGCGCCCGCGGCCTCGTCGTGGTGGTCTCGGACTTCCGCGGGCCGCGCGACTGGGAGGGCCCGCTGAAGGCGATCAGAGCCCGCCATGGCGTGCTGGCCGTCGAGGTCCGCGACCCCCGCGAACTCGAGCTGACGCCGGTCGGCGACGTGTGGCTGACCGATCCCGAGACCGGCCGCCAGCTCATGGTGAACACAAGCCGCCGGCGCGTGCGCGAGCGCTTCGCCAGGGCCGCCGCCGCCGAGCGCGAGGAGGTGGCGGTTGCGCTGCGCCGTGCGGCGGCCGACCATCTCGTGCTCTCCACGAAGGGCGATTGGCTACGCGAGCTGGCCGGACACCTGCGGCGGAGCGAGGCATCGAGACGGAGGCGCGCGGCATGAGCTTCCGCGAACCGGCCCTGCTCGTGGGGCTCATCCTCGTCCCGCTCGCGCTCGCGGCCTACTGGATCATGCAGCGCCGGCGACGCGGCGACGCGGCGTCGTTCGGCAACCCCGCCCTGCTCGCCAACCTGGTCACCGCATCGCCCGGCTGGCGCCGCCACCTGCCGCCGCTGCTGGCGCTCCTCGCCGTCGCCGTGCTCGTGCTCGCCCTCGCGCGGCCCCAGCGCACCGTCGCCGCCCCGCAGCGCCAGGCCACCGTGATCATGGTGACGGACGTGTCGGGCTCCATGCGCGCGACCGACGTCGCGCCCGACCGACTCACGGCGGCGGTCGAGGCGGGCCAGACGCTCGCCGACAAGCTCCCCGAGTCCTTCCGGCTCGGGCTCGTCTCCTTCTCGGAGTTCGCCCAGCAGGACGTGGCGCCGACTACCGACCGCCAGCCCGTGAAGGCGGCGCTCGGGCGCCTGGTCGCCGACGGCGGCACGGCGATGGGCGACGGGCTGCGGCGCGGGATCGAGGCGGCGCGCACCCCCGTCCCGAACAAGAACGGGAGCGGGGTGCGGCGCCTGCCCTCGGTGATCGTCCTGCTCTCCGACGGCAAGACGACCTCGGGCTCGGTCCGGCCGCTCGACGTCGCCCGCCAGGCCCGCCGGCTGAGGATTCCGATCTACGCGATCGCGTTGGGCACCCCCGGCGGCGAGATCGAGCTGAGCGATCCGCGGACGGGCTTCACGCAGGCGGTCTCGGTGCCGCCCGACCCCGAGACGTTGCGGCAGGTCGCTCGTATCACCGGAGGGCGCTTCTTCGCGACGGCCAAGGCGGCCGAGCTCGAGTCGATCTACGCGAACCTCGGCACGCGCCTCTCCTCCAAGCAGGAGAAGCGCGAGGTCACAGTTGCCTTCGCCGGCGGCGGCCTCCTGCTGCTGCTGATCGGCGGCGGGCTGAGCCTGGCCTGGTTCGGGCGCCTGCCGTAGCGTGACGGGCGTGGTCGACCGCGCGCTGCTCCTCCTCACCGCCGAGCTGGCGGCGGAGCATCTCGCCGGGCTGGCGGAGCGCCCTGCCGGGGCGCAGGCCGGGTTCCCGGAGCTGCGCGCGGTCCTGGGCGGCCCGCTGCCGGAGGAGGGCGTCGCCGCCGAGCGCGTGATCGAGGAGCTCGCGCGGGATGCCGCGCCAGGTCTGGTGGCCTCGCCGGGCCCGCGCTACTTCGGCTTCGTCACCGGCGGCGCGCTGCCCGCCGCACTGGCCGCGGACTGGCTGGCGTCGGCCTGGGATCAGAACGCGTTCAGCGCCGTGTCGTCGCCGGCCGCCGCACTGGTCGAGGAGGTCGTCGCAGGCTGGCTGCTCGAGCTGTTCGGGCTGCCCTCGGCGGCGAGCGTCGGGCTGACGACCGGTGCGCAGATGGCCAACGTTGCGGGGCTGGCGGCGGCACGGGGAGCACTGCTCGCAGCCCAGGGTTGGGATGTCGATGCGCGCGGGCTGGCGGGCGCCCCGCCCGTGCGCGTGCTCGCCGGGGAGGAGGCGCACGTCACCGTGTTCCGCGCCCTCCGGCTACTCGGGTTCGGGCGCTCGGCGATCGAGACCGTGGACGCCGACGGGCAAGGACGGATGGATGCGCGGGCGCTCGCCGCGGCGCTCGCCGCGGGCGAGGGGCCGGCGATCGTGTGCGCGCAGGCTGGCAACGTCAACACCGGCGCGTGCGACCCGCTCCGAGATGTGGTCGGCGCGGCCCGCGAGCATGGCGCGTGGGTGCATGTCGACGGCGCCTTCGGGCTCTGGGCGGCGGCGAGCCCGGCGCTGTCGCCGCTCGTGGCGGGCGCCGCCGGGGCGGACTCGTGGGCGACCGACGGCCACAAGTGGCTCAACGTCCCCTACGACTGCGGGATCGTCGCCGTGCGCGATCCGGAGGCCCACCGGGCCGCGATGGGCATGACGGCCGCCTACCTCGTGCCCGGCGCTGCAGGCGAGCGCTCGAGCTCGGACTTCGTGCCCGAGGCGTCCCGCCGTGCCCGCGGCTTCGCGGTCTACGCGGCGCTGCGCTCGCTCGGCCGGAGCGGGGTCGCCGAGCTGGTCGAACGCTGCTGCGCGCTCGCCCTCCGGCTCGCCGAGCGGCTGCGCGTCGAGCCCGGGATCGAGGTGCTCAACGAGGTCGTGCTCAACCAGGTGCTGCTCCGCGTCGGCGACGACGACGCGACGACCGACGCGGTCGTCGGCCGCGTGCAGGCCGACGGCACGTGCTGGCTCGGCGGCACGCGCTGGCAGGGCCGCGCGGCGATGCGCGTGTCGGTGTCGAACTGGAGCACGACCGAGGCCGACGTGGACCGCGCGGCCGAGGCGATCGTCAACGCCGCAGCGCCACGCTGAGCGGGGCAACAAGCGCTTTGGGCTCCTCCACGATCTGGCGCCACGTGACCCGCCAATCCCACGGCCCCAGCAGAACCGTCACGAAACCGCGCGCCAACCGCCACGCTCGGCGAGCGTCGTGATCACCGCCTCGTAGACCCCCGCCCCGTTCGAGCCCTCCGCCACGCGGACGTTCGGATGGCGCGCCGCGTCGGCGGCGAGGGACGGGTCGCGCACCAAAGCGTTGGCGACGAGCCAGAAGGCGCCGACCGCCCCCGCCGCGCCCATGTCCTCACGCGAGTCGCCGACCGCGATGCACTCCTCGCGAGCGTAGCCCCGGGCCTGCATGTGGCGCGCCACGGCGCGCGCCTTGGACGCCTTGCCGGGGATCAGGTGGTACGCGCGCCAGCCGGGCACGGCGTGGACCCCGCCGTTGTCCACCAGGCGCAGGTGGCCGAGGCCCTGCTCGGCGAGCAGCGCGTCGGCCTGGTGGGCGTCGACGTCGCCGCGGAAGAGGTGCGAGACCTCGCGCCCGCGGTGCCACGGCGCGAGGTACTCCAGGCGGCCCGCGTAGTGCTCGAGCAGCAGCGCCGGCGCGCCCGAGGCCTCGATCTGGTCGAAGATCGTCGCGCCGTCGCGGGGGAGCAGGTCGCCCGTCAGCCACTCGACCTCGTCGTCGATCACGAGGCCGCAGCCGGCCTCGAAGGCATAGGACGTCACGCCCAGGATGCGGGCGTCGTGGACCAGGGTGGCCTGGCGGCGGCCCGAGTAGAGCACGACCTCGACGCCGGCGCGGGCGCAGGCCTCCAGCGCCCGCACGCCGAGCAGCGTGAAGGCGCCCTCGGCGTCGTGCAGGACCGACGCGCCTCGCCCCAGCAGGGTTCCGTCGAGGTCGAGATAGGCGCCGCGCAGCACGGCTCTAGTCTCACAGGGCATGGCCGTCGTCCGTGACATCGAGCCCTGGGACGCGCTGCTCGAGGCGGGTCGGACCGACGAGCGGCTCGTCACCCAGTCGGCGGTCAACGCGCGCGCCGGCCGGCCGGTCGCGATCCCCGAGGAGCTGCACCCGCAGGTGGCCCACGCGTTGCGGGGCCGGGGCATCGAGCGCCTGTGGTCGCATCAGGCCGAGGCGCTGCACGCCGCCTGGGCGGGGCCGACGATCGTCACCACCGGCACCGCGTCGGGCAAGTCGCTGTGCTTCCAGCTCCCCACCCTCGACGTGCTCTGCCGCGATTCGCGCGCCCGCGCGCTCTACCTCTACCCGACCAAGGCGCTCGCCCAGGACCAGGCGCGGGCGATCAACGCACTGGCCCTCGACCATGCGCGGCCCGCGATCTACGACGGCGACACCCCGCGCGAGCAGCGCTCGGCGATCCGGCGGCGCGCCAACCTCGTGCTCACCAACCCCGACATGCTGCACCTCGGGATCCTGCCCAACCACCCGGCGTGGGCCAACTTCTTCGCCAACCTCGCGGTCGTGGTGGTCGACGAGGCTCACGTCTACCGCGGGGTCTTCGGCTCTCACGTCGGCAACGTGCTGCGTCGGCTGCGGCGTGTCGCCAACGCCTACGGCACCGAGCCGCGCGTGCTGATGGCCTCGGCGACGATTGCCAACCCCGGCGAGCTGGCCGCGCGGCTCACGGGGCTCGAGGACTTCACGGTGATCGAGCGCGACGGCTCGCCGGTGACGAAGCGCACGATCGCGATGTGGAATCCGCCGATCGTCGACGAGCGCCTCGGGACGCGGCGCTCCGTGCTCTCCGAGGCCGCCGACCTGCTCGCCGAGCTCGTCTCCAACGGCTCGCGGACGATCGTGTTCATGAGGTCGCGCAAGGCCGTCGAGCTGATGGCGAAGTTCACGCAGCTCGCGCTCGAGGACCTCGGGCGCGGCGAGCTGGCCGAGCGCGTGGCGCCCTACCGGGCCGGCTACACCCCGCAGCAGCGCCGCGAGCTCGAGCGCCGGCTCGTCGAGGGCGAGCTGCTCGGCGTGGTCTCCACCGACGCCCTGGAGCTGGGCATCGACATCGGCTCGCTCGACGCGGCGATCTGCGTCACCTTCCCGGGCACCGTCGCCTCGCTGCGCCAGCAATGGGGCCGGGCGGGCCGGCGCGGACGCGGCCTCGCCGTCTACGTGGCCGGCGAGGACGCGCTGGA
>DASQFQ010000253.1:0-6059 GCA_035633075.1 Solirubrobacteraceae bacterium
GCTCAGCCCAACTGGCGGCCGTACTGGCGCTCGTAGTAGGCGCGGTAGTCGCCCGAGCGGATCGGCTTCCACCACCACGAGTTCTCGCGGTACCACGCGACGGTGTGCGCCAGGCCGTCGCCGAAGCGCATCCGCGGCTCCCAGCCCAGCGCCTGGACCTTCTCGGAGGAGAGGGAGTAGCGGCGGTCGTGGCCCGGCCGGTCGGTGATGTACTCGACCAGCTCCTCGCCGCAGCCGGTGAGTGAGACGATGCGCTGCACGACCTCGAGGTTCGCGCACTCGTCCGGGCCGCCGGCGTTGTAGACCCCGCCGGGCTCGCCGTGCTCGAGCACGTGGCCGATCGCACGGGCGAAGTCCTCGACGTAGATCCAGTTGCGCACCTGCTGGCCGTCGCCGTAGACCGGCAGGGGATCGCCGTGCAGGGCGTTGAGGATCATCAGCGGGATGAGCTTCTCGGGGTACTGGAAGGGCCCGTAGTTGTTGGAGCCGCGGCAGATCAACGTCGGCATTCCATAGGTGTGGTGATAGCTCCACACCAGCAGGTCGGCGCCGGCCTTGGTCGCCGAGTAGGGCGAGGAGGGGCTCAGCGGCGACTCCTCGGTGAAGGAGCCGTGGTCGATCGAGCCGTAGACCTCGTCGGTGGAGACCTGCACGAAGCGCAGCCCCCGCTCGCGGGCGGCCTCCAGCAGCACCCAGGTGCCCACGGCGTGGGTGGTGACGAAGGCGTCGGGCTCGGCGATCGAGCGGTCCACGTGGGTCTCGGCGGCGAAGTTGACGACCGCGTCGCAGCCCTCCATGGCCTCCGCGGCGGCGCCCGGATCCTCGATACCGGCGTGGAGGAAGGCGTAGCCGTCGAGCCCGCGGAGGTCGCGGAGGTTCTCCTCGCGCCCGGCGTAGGTGAGCTTGTCGAGGACGACGACCTGGTCGCCGTGCTCGGTGAGGCGCTGGCGGGCGAAGTTGGAGCCGATGAACCCGGCGCCGCCGCAGACGAGCAGCCTCATCTCGTCACCGCCGCCGCCGCGAGGTAGGCCTCGAGGCCGTCGCGCCAGGCGGGAAGACGAGGCGCGTCCGGGCGCGTGGAGCCGAGCACCGACCACGCCGGGCGGGGCGCGGGGCGCGGGAACTCGGCGCTGCTCACCGGCTCGGCGCGGCAGTCGGCGCCGGCCTGCTCGAAGGTCGCGCGCGCCAGCTCGCACCAGGAGCAGGACCCCTCGCCGGCGACGTGAAGGACGCCGGTGAGCCGGCGCTCGGCCACCTCGACGAGCGCGCTCGCGAGGTGTCCGGTGAAGGTCGGGCAACCGATCTGGTCGTCGACGACGCTCACCGCGTCGCGCTCCCGGGCCAGGCGCAGCATGGTGGCGACGAAGTTGCGGCCGTGGAGGCCGTACAGCCACGACGAGCGTACGATGGCCGCCACCGGCGAGGCCTCCGCCACGGCGCGCTCGCCCGCGAGCTTGGAGCGGCCGTAGGCCGACCGCGGCCCGGGGGAGGACGTCTCGATGTAGGGCTCGGAGGCCGTCCCGTCGAAGACGTAGTCGGATGACACGTGGACGGTGTGCGCGCCCGCGCCCGCGGCGGCGGCCGCCACGGCGCCCGCGCCCGCGCCGTTGACGCGCGTGGCCTGCTCCTCGGCCGTCTCGGCGCCGTCGACATCGGTCCAGGCCGCGCAGTTGACGACGGAGTCGGGGCGCGCGGACTGCACGGCCGCGCGAACGAGGGACGGATCGGTGAGGTCGAGGTCGCGGCGGGTGAGGGCGATCACGTCGTGTTCGGCGGCCTCGGCGGCCGCGGCGACGTCACGTCCCAGCATTCCTGCGGCGCCCGTGACGAGGAGGCGCATCGGCGTAGATGATGGCGTATCGCTCAGGCCACGCGCAGCGCGAGGGCGAGCTCGAAGCGCCCCTCGGGGTGGTCCAGGCGCTCGCCGAAGAGCTCGTGCAGCTGGCGCAGCCGGTAGCGGACGGTCTGGGGGTGCACGCCCAGGTCGCCGGCCACGGCCTGCACCTGGCCGGGCCGGTCCAGCCAGGCGCGCAGCGTCTCGGTCAGGCGCGCGCGCGGCCCGTCGGCGAGTGCGGTGAGCGGGGTGAGCAGCCGCTCGGCGAGCTCGGCCGCCAGCGCCGGGTCGGCGGAGAGCACGAGCGCGGGCATGTGGTCCTCGGCCGCAGCGAACCGTGAGTCGCCGAGGCGCCCCGCGGCGAGCAGCGCGTGGGTCGCGGCCGCGCGCCGCACGGAGGTCCCGGCGCGGGCCAGGTCCACGGTCGGGCCGAGCGCGACGGCGCGGCCCTGGGAGGCCGCCTTGAGCCGGCGCCGCCGCCCGGGCGCATCCGGATCGGGCACGAGCACACAGGCGAGCCCACCGACGTCCGCGCCGATCGCCCCCTCCCCCGTCCGGCGGGCGAGGCGCGCGGCCACGGCGTCCAGCTGGGCGTCGTCGTCGGCCGGCCCGGTGGTGACCAGCGCGGCGAGGAGCCGGGGCAGCGACCAGCCGGCGGCGGCCGCCGCCGCGCGGACCGCCTCCTCCTCTCCAGGCGGCTCCTGGACGACCAGGCGCACGAGACGCTGGCGCAGGCGCTGGCGCTCCCCGGCGGCCGCGGACTGCTCCTCGGCGTAGCCCTCGGCCGACTCGGCCGACAGCTCGTCGATGTAGGCGAACATCGCCTCGCCTAGCGCGTAGAGATCGGCGGGCGCGAGGCCGCCGGCGACGCCCGCCTCGACGAAGCGGCGCCAGGCCAGCCGGGCGCCCACGCGGTAGGCGGCCAGCAGCGCGTCGAGGCCGCGGCCGGCGCGCATCTCCCCGCGCCCGAGCGCGACGTAGGTCTGGCGCCCGCGGCGCTCGTCGCCGCCGGGCGCCTCGATCAGGTCGACGAAGCGCCCGAGCGCGCGCTCCACCCCGAGGCGAACGACATGGCCAAACTCGCCCTCCATGGCGCGGGCGTAGTCGGGGACCTCGACGGCGATGGCGGCGATCATCTCGTCGGCCAGCGCCGGGAGCACCGGGCGGAGCACCCCGGCGGCCTCCGAGGGGATGGCCGCAAAGGGACGGGCGACGGTCGTCACTGTCGCGAGACTACAGAATCCTGCCCTCGAGCAGGCAAGCGTTGCACAAGAAGGTCGCCTCCTTAGCGTCCAGACTGCAATCCATGTCTCGTGCGCACAAGATCTCCAATCTCACCGGCGCGGTGATCCCGTTCCTGGCCTTCATCGCCGCCATCGTCCTGCTCTGGAACCGCATCGTCGATTGGAGCGACCTCGCCGTGCTGGCCGTGATGTACCTGCTGGCCGGCTTCGGGGTCACTGTCGGATTCCACCGCCTGCTGACGCATCGCTCCTTCCAGACCTTCAAGCCGGTCGAGTACCTGTTCGCGACGCTCGGCTCGATGGCGGTGCAGGGTCCGGTGATCTCGTGGGTGGCCGATCATCGCAAGCACCACGCCCACACCGACGAGGAGGGCGACCCGCACTCCCCGCACGTCGGTCGCGGTGACGGCGTGAAGGGCGCGCTGCTCGGCCTGTGGCACGCCCACATGGGCTGGCTGTTTGACAGCCACGGCCGCGCCGAGGCCAAGCGCTACGCCCGCGACCTCGTCGAGGACCCGGGCATGCGCTTCATCAGCCGCAACTTCCTCGGCATCGTGCTCCTCGGCCTCGCGCTGCCCTTCGGCCTCGGTTACGGCTTCGACGGCAGCCTGATCGGCGGGCTGACCGGGATGCTGTGGGGCGGCTTTGTGCGGATCTTCATGCTCCACCACGTGACCTGGTCGATCAACTCGGTCTGCCACTTCTTCGGCCGCCGGCGCTTCGACGTCGACGACCACTCGACCAACGTCCTGTGGCTCGCGCTGCCCTCCATGGGCGAGTCCTGGCACCACAACCACCATGCCTTTCCGCGCGCGGCCTTCCACGGCCTGCGCTGGTGGGAGATCGACCTCACGGCCCTCGTGATCCGCGCCATGCGGGGGCTGGGCCTGGCCTGGAACGTCGTCCAGATCACGCCCGAGCGCCAGGCCCAAAAGCAGCAGCGCCCCGTCGCCGCCTGAGGGCGCTACCGTCGAACGGGTGGCCCGCGCCTCCCAGCCGATCCGCGCCGCCCGCCGCGCCGTCTCCGTCGTCTTCCTGATCAACGGCGTGCTGTTCGGCTCCTGGGCGGCGCGCATCCCTGCAGTCAAGGACCGACTGGAGCTCGGTGACGGCGCGCTCGGGCTCGCGCTGGGGCTGATCGCCGTCGGCGCGCTGATCGCCATGCCGGTCTCTGGCTGGCTGTCGTCGCGCGGAGGCAGCCGCCGCACCACGCGACTGGCCCTGGCGTGGTTCTGCGGCGCGGTGCCCCTCGCGGCGCTCGCCCCCTCCTACGGCCTGCTGCTCGCGGGGACGTTCATGCTGGGCGCCTCCGGCGGGGCCCTGGACGTGGCAATGAACGCGCACGGCGTTGCCGTCGAGCGCCGGCATCCCGCCCCGATCCTCTCCTCCTTCCACGCCGCCTTCAGCCTGGGAGGGCTGCTCGGTGCGCTGACCGGCGCGCTCGCGGCGGCGCTCGATGTCGACGTCCGCCCCCACCTGCTCGGGGTCGGCGCGCTGTCCCTGGCGGCCGGGCTCGCGGTCTGTCGTCGGCTGCTCCCGGCCGACGCCGACCACGCGGGCGAGGACGCCGGGCCGCTGCTCGCACGCCCGCCGCGGGCGCTCTGGGCGGTCGGCGCTGTCGGCTTCTGCGCCCTGCTGGCCGAGGGAGCGGCGGCCGACTGGAGCGCCGTCTACGTCCATGAGTCCCTCGGCGCCGCGGCGGGTCTTGCGGCGCTCGCCTTCGCCGGCTTCTCGCTGACCATGACCGCCGGACGGCTGGTCGGCGACCGTCTGACGACCGCCTGGGGGCCGGTGACGCTCATGCGCCGCGGCGGGCTGCTGGCGGCGGCGGGGGTCGGCGGCGCGCTGCTGATCGCCCACCCCGCCGCGGCCCTCGTCGGCTTCGCCTGCCTGGGGGCGGGCCTGGCGGCGGCGGTCCCGGTGGTCTTCCGTGCCGCCGCGTCCCTGCCGGGGATCGCCCCCGGCGTCGGGATCGCCGCCGTGTCGACGATGGGCTACGCGGGCTTTCTGGCCGGACCGCCGGCGATCGGCGGGCTTTCCGAGCTCAGCTCGCTCCCGGTCGCGCTCGGCGTCCTGGTGGGACTCGGCCTCGTCATGGCGGCGCTTGCCGCGCGCGTTGCCCCTGCCGCCGAGCCGCTCCCCGCCGGGACGCTACTCAGCCCGTCGTAGCGCGAGGGCGGCGAGCGCGAGCACGGCCGCCGCGCGCGCTCTCATGGGGTCGCCGTCGCCGTCGCCGTCGCCGTCGCCGTCGCCGTCGCCGCCGGCGTCGGGGGGCTACAGGATCCCGATCTCCGAGTTGTCCCCGACCATGAAGCGGTAGGCGCGCGGCTGGCGGTCGTCGCGCGAGATGGCGACGTTCTTGCCCAGCAGCGAGGACTCCATGCGCCCCTCCAGGCCCCGGACCGACGACGCCTCGAGCAGGATCGAGTGCTCGATCTCCGCGTTCTCGATCACGCAGCCCGCCCCCACCGCCGTGTACGGACCGACGTAGGCGTTGCGCAGGACGGCCCCCGAGCCGATCACGGCCGGCCCCCGCACGGTCGCGTGCTCGAGGAGCGCGCCAGGCTCGACGACCACGCGGCCGTCGACCTGCGCGTCGATCAGCTCGCCCTCCACACGCCGCACCACCGTCTCGAGGATCAGCCGGTTGGCCTCGAGCATGTCGTCGAGGCGCCCGGTGTCCTTCCACCACCCCCGCACGATGTGGGACTCCACGCGCCGACCGCCGTCGACGAGCCACTGGATCGCGTCGGTGATCTCGAGCTCGCCGCGGGCGCTAGGCTCGATGGCGCGGGCCGCCTCGTGGATGACCGGGGTGAACATGTAGACCCCGACGAGCGCGAGGTCCGTCGCGGGTTCAGCGGGCTTCTCGACCAGCCGCACCACGCCGCCGTCCTCCCCGAGCTCCGCCACGCCGTAGTTCTCCGGGTCGGTGACGGGCGTGAGCAGGATCATCGCCTCGGGCTGGTGCGAGCGGAACT
>DASQFQ010000254.1:0-15179 GCA_035633075.1 Solirubrobacteraceae bacterium
ATCTTGCGCAGGAGCGCATGGTCGCCGCCCGTCAGCGCGCTGTGCCGCGCCCGGCGCAGGACCGCCACGAGCAGCATCGCCTTCGAGACGCTCGCGGACGGGAACGCGCGGGCGTCGAGCCGGCCGCGCATGTGGCGCCGCTCCCGGGCCACCGCGAAGGCGACCGTGCCGGACCTGGAGGCCGCCCAGCGCCGGGCGGCCGCCACGCCGCCCGGCCGGATCAGCGGCGGCGCGGGCGCCGTGGTCCCGAACAGCCCCAGCGCGGACCGCGTGCTGCCCGCGGGCGAGGGGATGTCGAGCGACTCGCTCCCGGCGGCCAGGGCGAGCAGGAGGGCCGTGACGCAGGCCGCGAGCCTCAGCGTCCATGACGCCAGCGGACGCACCGCCGCAACATACTCCGCGCGGGCATAGGAAGAGGCGTGGGGCCCGGTGATGCAGACACGCCTGCCTCCAGCGCCTCGGCTAGCTCCTGAAAACCGTTCATGTGAATGGCCACATTTTGTACGGGTCTGAGTGATCGAGGAGCACTTACTTGTAACCCGCCGCGCGATGGCCTTGTACAGGTTCACTTCCTGTCAGGAAGTGAAACTCCTGTTACCGTTGGCCTTACGCAGTGTAAGCGGCCCCAGGGGCAGCCGTGGTCCAGCTCTGGAGGCGGCGATCCGGGCAGCCACGGAGGCGGCATCCGAGCACGGCGAAGCCGGGCTCTGGGTCTTCCACTCGTCCCGTGTGGCGCGGGGCTCCGGTCTGCCCAACCAGGCGCGCAGCCTGCTCGAGGTGTTCACGGATCTACGACGGGCCGGGGTCACGCTGCGCAGCGTCGCGGACGACGCGTTTGTGACGAACCAGATGTTGGTTGGTGTAGCAAGTGAGATGGCACACAAGTACAGCGCCGACCTGGCCGCCCACGTGAAGCGCGGCATGCAGGCACAGTTCGACCGCGGCGAGCGGCTGGGCGGGCCGGTCCCGGAAGGCTACCTGCTGAAGGCGGGGATCGAGAACGAGCGCGCAACGCGGGAGTACGTCATCGACGGGGAGCGCGCGCCGATCATCCGGCGGGCGGTCGAGCTGGCGCTGGACGGTCTGGGATCAGGGGCGATCGCGCGGCGGCTGAACCAAGAGGGCCACCGGCTGAAGTCCGGCAAGCTGTGGAACCGGCGGCGCGTTCATTACATGCTGTCCAACCCGTTCTACGCCGGGCGCGTGGCAATGTTCCGAGGCACGGACCGGGAGCAGGTGCAAGTGGGCACATGGCCGCCCCTGATCGACCCGGACGTCTTCGACCGGATCCGGCGCATGATGGCCGCGCGCGGCGACAAGCGAGCCGGTGTCGGCCGACCGACGACGCGGTACGCGCTGGCGAAGCTGGCCACCTGCGGCCGTTGCGGCGCTCGCATGTACGCCATGACGTCGCCCTACAAGCGCAAGGACGGCAGCCACCAGCGGTCCTACGTCTGCGCCAACGCGAACGAATCCGCCGACCTGTGTGACCAGCCCAAGCTTGACGCGGCCAAGATCGACGCGTCGGTGGTCGACCACCTGAACCGCCTGTTCGTGGACTTCGAGGCGTGGATGGCTGCGTTGGCTTCCAGCATGGGCAAGCAGCGCGCGAGGATGGAGGCCGGGTGTGGGCGGCTGCTGGACGAGGTGACCAAGATCCAGCGGCGCGAGGCGAAGCTGCGGGCGCGGTACATCGACGTTCTGGACGCCCCCGCGGAGACCGCGGCCTTCGAGGCGTACCAGCATGTACTGAAGGAGCGGGAAGCCGTACAGGAGCAGCTACGCGCCCTTCAGGAGGCGGTTGGCGGCCGAACCGGATCAACCGCCGGTTGACTCGATGCTGGACGTCTACAACGACCTGGTGCGGGCCGTCAGAGGCGGGGAGGGCGACGAAGTCCGCGACCTGAACGATCGCCTCCGCGGGGTCTTCGAGGAGTTCGGACTGGACAAGGGTGGCCACCGGCATGGTCGGCATCATCCCGATCCTGCGTGACGACGTCATCGAGCGATACGGCGACAGCATACCGGTGATGATCGGGCCGGGCGGGGTGAAGAAGCCCATGCTCGCCGGCGTCCCCGACGCGGTGCCGCTCGTCATCTTCGCGGGGGACCAGCCGCCTGCAACCGAAGGAAAAGAGCCAAACACTCAGAAGTCCGCGGTGCCGACGTAGGAGGCCCAGGACACCCCCTGCTGCTCGTGCTCGATCTGGTTGGCGTTGTACTCGCTCCAGCCGGTGACCGACTGACCGAACCACGAGCCGATGAAGATCAGGGTCATCACGATCAGCAGCGAGTTGGAGTAGATCAGCAGCCGCCAGCCGCCGGCCTTGGCCAACTTCGGCGATCGGGCACGGATGTGCCGGCCCACCTGCTGGTCGGCGTCGGACTCGAGGCCGGTCTTGTCGATCTCCTTGGACTCGCTCGAGCCGCACTGGACGAGCCAGATCGTGGCAAGGACGTAGATCGTGAACTGGAGGTACTCCGACTGCCAGTTCTCCATCACGGCGTTGCCGAAGCTCGAAGAGGTCACGTAGCGCCAGAACGACAGCGTCTCGGGAGACTGGTGCTCCAGCTGGGCATGCATGACCTCGTCGTCGTTGTAGGCGGCATGGCCGGCGATCGCCTGCGCGATCAGCGCCGCCGCGAAGATCAGCAGGAAGAACAGCGAGAGCCCGTTGTCGCGGAGCGCCCTGCGGAGCATCAATGGTGGGTCATGCCGACGAGGATGAAGGCCGCGAGTCCCGAGGCGATCAGCACCACGTAGATCAGGAACATCGTGCGCATCTCGCCCGGGAACCTAGGGTGGTTTCCGGCGAAACCGCGCTCCCCACCGCGAGGGCCGGGCGGATAGAGTCGCGCCCTCGTGGGCGCCGTGGGCATCGACCTTCTCGAGATCGAGCGGCTGGAGCGGGCGCTGGCCCGCCGGCCGCGCCTCGCCGGGCGCCTGTTCACGGAGACCGAACGATCCTTCGCGGCGCAGCGCGCGCGCCCCGCGATGCACCTCGCCGCTCGCTTCTGCGCCAAGGAGGCCGTGGTCAAGGCCCTCGGGCTCGAGGTCTTCGAGCCGCACGACATCGAGGTGGTCGGCGGCGGCGACGGCCCGCCGGCCGTCCGGCTCTCCGGGCCCGCCGCGGCGCGAGCGCAGGAGCTCGGCGCCAGCGTCACGATCTCGCTGACCCACACGCGCCAGATGGCCGGTGCGGTCGCCGTGGTGGGCACATGAATCTGCCGAGCTGGCTCGAGCCGCTACTCAACGCCAAGGCGATGCGCGCCACGGACAAGTGGGCGATCGAGCGCAAGCAGGTCCCGGCGCGCCAGCTCATGGAGCGCGCCGGCGAGGGGCTGGCGCGCGCGGTCACCAGGCACGCGCCGGCGGGGCGGATCGCAGTCGTCTGCGGCAAGGGCAACAACGGCGGGGACGGCCTCGTCGCCGCCCGCTTGCTGCGCCAGGCCGGTCGCGACGTCGACGTCCTCGTCGTGTGGCCGCTGGAGTGGATGGGCGAGGACGCCCAGGCGCAGGCCAAGGTGCTGCCGGGCCCCGCCCCCGTGGCGTTCCAACCCGAGCGCCTCCAGCGTGCGCAGGCGATTGTCGACGCCGTCCTGGGGACGGGGTTCGAGGGGGTCCCGCGCGACCCCGCGGACGCCGTCATCCTCGCCATCAACTCGGCGCCGGCGCGCGTGGTCGCGGCCGACGTCCCCAGCGGAGTGAACGCCTCAACCGGCGAGGTGGAGGGCGCCGCCGTGCGCGCGGTGGCCACTGCCACCTTCCACCAGTCCAAGCCTGGTCTGTGGATCGCTCCGGGCAAGCAGCATGCCGGCGTTGTCGAGGTGGTGGACATCGGGATGCCGGCGGGCTGCCCGGTCGAGCCCGACGCGGGCCTCATCGGGGGCGGCGTGCTCTTCGACATGCCGCGCCGCACACCGGAGTCCACGAAGTTCTCGTCGGGCAACGTCTTCATCATCGGCGGCTCGCACGGGCTGACCGGAGCCCCGGCCATGGCCGCCTTGGCGGCGATGCGCGCCGGCGCGGGCTACGTCACGGTAGGAGCGCCGGCCTCGCTCGAGCTCTCCTTCACCGTGCGGCTGCTGGAGGCGATGATGGTCGGGCTGCCCGAGGACGACGGGTCGCTGAAGCCGTCCGCGCTGCAACCGACGCTCACGGCGATCGGGCGCGCCGACGCCGTGGTGCTGGGGCCCGGCCTGAGCAAGCGGCGCGGGGCGCAGGAGCTCGCACGAGAGCTCGTGGAGCGGATCGACGTCCCGCTGGTCATCGACGCCGACGGCCTCAACGCGCTGGACGGCGGGGCGATGGAGGAGCTGGTCCCCGCGCGACCGTGGCCCACCGTCCTTACGCCCCACGCCGGCGAGCTCGGTCGCCTGCTCGACGTGTCCTCCGAGGAGGTCTCGGCCCGCCGCCTTCATCACGCCCGCGCGGCGGCCACGAAGACCAAGGCGTACGTGGTGCTCAAGGGCGACGACACACTGGTGGTCGCGCCGACGGGCCGCGTGGCGATCTCGCGCGGCCGCGTGCCGGCGCTCGCCACCGCCGGCACCGGCGACGTCCTTGCCGGCGTGATCGGAGCGATGCTGGCCAAGGGCCTCGGCCCCGCCCACGCCACCTGCGCCGGGGTCTACGCACACCTGCGCGCGGGCCAGATCGCGGCGGCGCCTGACGGGCCCGACGGCGTGATCGCATCCGACGTGATCCGCTCGCTGCCCGCGGCGCTCGGCGGCTAAGCTCGGCCCGGATGGCCCTCACCGTCGCCGAGATCATGGAGACCGACGTGCCGGTCGTGCATCCCGAGGACTCCGTCGAGAAGGTGCTGGGAGTCATGCGCGAGCACGAGCTCCCCGGCGTGCCCGTCGTCAACGACGGCGGCCGCTGCGTGGGCATCATCACCGAGGAGGACCTGATCCTCTCGGGCGAGGACGCCGACTTGCACCTGCCGCATTACTTCCAGCTCTTCGGTGGCTTCGTCTTCCTCGAGAGCCTGGGCGAGTTCGAGGAGCGCCTGCGCAAGGCGGTCGCATCCACCGCGGGCGACCTGATGACCGAGAACCCGGTGACGATCGAGCCGTCGGCGAGCGTGCAGGAGGCAGCGCGCGTGATCGCCCGCCGGAAGCACAACCGCCTGCCCGTCGTCGAGCACGGCCGGCTGGTCGGCGTCGTCACCCGCCTCGACGTGCTCGAGGCGCTGACCCGGGATTGAGTGGCCCCGGCCGCGGACCCATCCGGCCGCCGGCGGCCCACGGCCGCAAGCACCAGGGCGGCCATTCCGGTGCGGGCACTGGCCCGGGTCGACGTCGCCGCGATCGAGCGCAACGCCGCCCGGCTGGCCGACGTGGCCGCCCCGGCGGCGCTGTGCGCCGTGGTCAAGGCCGACGCGTACGGGCACGGGCTGCTGCCGTGCGCCCGCGCCGCGCAGGCCGGCGGCGCGGCGTGGCTCGCCGTCGCCACTGCGGAGGAGGCCCGCGGGCTGCGCGCCGGGGGCATCGAGGGCCCGCTGCTGGTGATGGGGGCGCTGTCGGCGCCCGAGCTCGAGGTGGCGCTCGCCGCGCGCGCCGACGTCGTCGTATGGCGCGAGGCGTTCGTCGAGAGCTTGGCGGCGCTCCCCGGCGCGGAGGGGACCGGTGTGCACGTCAAGCTCGACAGCGGGATGGGGCGCCTCGGCACCCGCGATCCCGCCGAGGCGCGCCGCGTGGCCGACATGGTGTCCGCGCAGCCGCGCCTGCGGCTCGCGGGCGCGATGACCCACTTCGCCACCGCTGACGACGATCCCGCCTTCCTGCGCGAGCAGCTCGACGTGTTCGAGCCCTGGGCTCGTGCCGTGGAGGCCGCGCACCCGGGGATCCTCGTGCACGCCGCGAACTCCGCGGCCACCCTTCGCGAGCCCGCCGCCCGCTTCGGCCTCGTCCGCTGTGGCCTCGCGCTCTACGGCATGGACCCCTTCCATGCCGACCCGTTCGAGCACGGGCTCGAGCCGGCGCTCTCGCTGCGCTCATACGTCGCCGAGGTCAAGCGCGCCGAGCCCGGCCAGAGCGCGGGCTACGGCCGGCGCTTCGTCGCGGCCGAGCCGACCTGGGTGGGGACGCTGCCGATCGGCTATGGCGACGGGATCCGCCGTGGTCTCACCAACAACGGCGACGTGCTGGTGGAGGGCCGGAGGGTGCCGATCGCCGGCACGGTATCGATGGACAACGTCACCGTCGACCTCGGCGACCGGCCGGTGCCGTGCGGGACCGACGCGGTGCTGATCGGCCGCCAGGGGGACGAGCGCATCCTCGCCGAGGAGGTCGCCGAGCGGCTGGGGACGATCAACTACGAGGTCACCTGCGGTATCTCGGCCCGGGTGCCGCGGGAGCACGTGAGCGCCGGATGACCGACCCGCTGGCGGCCATCCGCGAGGCCCTCGCCGGCGAGCCCGCGTGGCTCGTCGGCGGCGCCGTGCGCGACCGACTCCTGGGCCGCCCGACCCGCGACTTCGATGTCGCGGTCGCGCGTGACCCCGCGCAGGCGGCGCGTCGGATCGCCCGAGCGGCGGGCGGCACGCCGTTCCACCTGTCGGACACGTTCGGCGCCTGGCGGGTCGTGGCGCCCGGCGAGCGCTGGCATGTGGACGTCGTCGCGCTGCGCGATGCCGGCATCGCCGCCGACCTCGCGGCCCGCGACTTCACGATCAACGCGATGGCCGAGCCGCTGGACGGCGGGGAGCTGCTCGACCCCTACGGCGGCCGCGCCGACCTCGCGGGTGGCCGGGTGCGGATTGTCTCCGTCGCGGCCCTGGCCGAGGACCCGCTGCGCAGCCTGCGGGCGTGCCGTCTGGCCGTCGAGCTCGACCTCGAGCTCGAGGACGGGACGGCCGTGGAGGTGGCCCGCTACGCGCCGGCGATCGAGCGTGTGGCGGCCGAGCGCGTCTTCGCCGAGCTCAAGCGCATCGTGACCGCGCCGGCAGCCCGCCGTGGGCTGGAGCTGATGGAGACGCACGGCCTCAGCGCCGCGGTGTTGCCCGAGCTGGCGGCCCTGCGCGGCGTCGACCAGAACGTGTTCCACCACCTCGACGTCCACGACCACTCCCTCGCCGTACTCGACGCGGTCATCACCCTCGAGGCGGACGCCGGCCCCTTCCGCCGGCACGCTGCAGCCGTGGCGGCGCTGCTCGGCGCCCCGCTCGCCGACGAGCTCACGCGCGGCCAGGCCATGCGCTTCGCCGCCCTGCTGCACGACGCGGCCAAACCCGCCACGCGCGCGACGCGCCCCGACGGGCGCGTGACCTTCATCGGGCACGACTCCGCCGGCGCCGACCTGGCCGCCGGCGTGCTGCGGCGCCTGCGCGCCTCCGAGCGGCTCGTCGACTACGTCGCCGCACTCACGCGCCACCACCTCCGCCTCGGCTTCCTCGTGCACGAGGGACCGCTGTCGCGGCGCTCGACGTGGCGCTACCTGGCCGCCACCGAACCCTACGAGATCGACGTCACGGTCTTCACGGTCGCCGACCGCTTCGCCACGCGCGGGCGCAACGCCGAGCCGGCGATCGCCGCGCACCTCGAACTCGCGAGGGAGATGATCGGCCACGCGCTGGCCCGCCGGGCGGCCGGCCGGCCGGCGCCGCTCGTGCGCGGAGACGAGCTGGCGGCCGAGCTCGGGCTCCGCCCGGGTCCCCGTCTGGGCGCCCTTCTCGCCGCCCTGGAGGAGGCGCGCTTCGCGGGCGAGGTGCGCACGCGCGAGGATGCGGTGGCCCACGCGCGGGCGCTGCTAAGCCGGTCGCCAGGGACGTGACGGCGGCCTCGGACACCCTGCGGCGTCGCGATTTCCCGCCTCGCTCACCACGGGCAGGCGGGCGGGATCCGGCGACATTGGCGCCGCAGGCTGGTGGAGTACTCTGCCGCGGCGATGCCCGCGGACCCCGATTGCCTGTTCTGCAAGATCGTGGCGGGTGATCTCCCCGCCACGCGCGTCCACGAGGACGAGCGCACGATCGCCTTCATGGACATCAACCCCGCAACACGCGGGCACCTGCTTGTGGTCCCGCGCGAGCACAGCGCCGACCTCTTCGCGATCGACCCCGACGATCTCACGGCCTGCACGCTCGTCGCGCAGCAGCTGGCCGAGCGGGTGCACGAGCGGCTGGGCGCCGACGGGGTCAACCTCCTCAACGCCGCCGGCCCGGCCGCCTGGCAGACCGTCTTTCACTTCCACGTCCATGTGATCCCCCGCTACAAGGGCGATCCGCTGCGGCTTCCGTGGAGCCCCGCCCCCGGCGACCGGGAGGAGATCGCGGCGGCCGCGCAGGAGCTCGTCGGCTGATGCGGCGCGCCGTCACCGCGGCTGCCGTGGCGGCCGCAGTGCTGGCCGCGCCGGCGGCCGCGCAGGCCCCCGTCGCCGTCAAGGATCGGCGCGGCGACGTGCGCGGCGCGCTCGACGTGGTCAGGGTCGCGATGGAGCGCGGCGTGGACGGCCGGCTGCGCGGCGAGGTCACCATGGCCGAGGACTGGTCGACCAGTGACCTGCGCACGGCCTCGGGCCCCCAGGGATCGATCTGCCTGCAGCTCTACACGCGCCGCGAGGCGGGTGCCGAGCCGCCCGACTACCTGGTCTGCGCGACGCCTCCGGCTTCGGGCGACGAGCTGGCAGGGCGCGTCCTGCGCGACCGCGCCAACGGCCGGCCGCGCTCGGTCGCCCGGGCCACCCCCTCGCGGCCGACCGCGCGAACGCTCTACCTGCGCTTCACGCAGACCTCGATCGGCCGCCCCGCCTTCGTCAGCTTCGCCTCCGAGGCCGTAACCAGAGCGGCGCGCTGCCCGAAGCCGCTCGGCTGCCGCGACACGGCGCCCGACCCTCCGGGCACCGCGCGGCTGACCTTGCGCGAGAACGCACCACCGGGGTAGCGTTATCAGCATCGGGACCGGCTCGAGCCGGTCGAGTGATCAAGCGAGGTTCCAGAACGCATGGGCACCGGGACGGTCAAGTGGTTCAGTGACGACAAGGGCTTCGGCTTCATCACGCCCGACGAGGGCGGCCGCGACCTGTTCGTTCATTTCAGCGGCATCGTCGGCGACGGCTATCGCTCGCTCCCCGAGGGCTCCAAGGTCTCCTACGACGAGGAGCAGGGCGACAAGGGTCCGAAGGCCGTCAACGTCATGAAGCTCTAGGGCCACGGCCCCGCGACCCCGGCCGACGCGTGGTGTTCAATGCGCGGATGCGGTCCTCCCCGAAGGCGCGCCTCGCGGTGCTCCTCGTCGCGGCAGCCACGATGACGCCGGCGCCGGCCTCCGCGCGCATCATCGAGGTCGGCAAGACGGCGCAGGAGACCCCGCCGAGCTGCCCCTCAAACCCCTGCCAGGCCGTCTCGAGGACCACGGGCTACCAGGCAAAGGTAGGCGCCGAGCGGGGCGTCTTCGCCGCGCCCGCCGACGGCAAGATCGTCGCGTGGTCGATCACGCTCGGCAGGCCCGGGCCCAAGCAGGTCGCGTTCTTCGACCAGAACTACGGCGGCGCCGCGCGGGCCGGCATCTCGATCATCAAGCCGGGCATCAAGCTGTTCGGCCGCGTCACCGGACAGAGCCCCGTCATGTCGCTCGTCCCCTTCTTCGGCCAGGCCGTGCAGTTCCCGCTCGGCCGCGCGCTCAACGTCAAGAAGGGCTACCTGATCGCACTGACGGTGCCGAGCTGGGCGCCCGCCCTCTCGCTCGGAATGGGCAACGACACCTCCTGGCGCGCCAGCCGCGGGCGCGGGCACTGCCAGGACACCGGCAACCAGACGGCCCAGCTGCGCCTCAAGGCCCTCGCCCAGTACCGCTGCCTGTACCGCACCGCGCGCCTGACCTACAGCGCGACGCTGATCACCACGCCGCAGCCCGCGCGCTGAGCTGCTGGCCCGTCCCGCAACGGCACGAGAGGACCGCTGGGCGCCGTCAGCAGGCGCCGGCGTTCTGCTGGCAGAACTCCTCGAACTTGTCCGGCGCGGTGCCCGCCGCGGGTGCCTGGTCGTTGCCGGGCCCGTCGGGCTGGGGCGTGGCCGTCGGGGCGCTGGTATCCGTGGGAGCGGTGGGGGCGCTGGTCGACCCCGTTCCGGCCGGCGTGGCCGTCGGGGTGGGCGTGGCGTCGCCGCCGGCCTTCTGGTCGGCGGCATTCCCGATGTCGGCGAGCGGGTCGTCCGCGCCGCGCCCGCGCGGGATGGTGAGCTCGGGCGGCGGGCCGGGAACCTCCTCGGCGGCGACCTCGCTCGAGCCGCACCCGGCCGCGGCGGGGGCCAGGTCGGCCACGAGGACGAGTGCGAGCAGGAACGGGCGGAGCCGGCGCATGACGGGGGTCAGCGGGGCAGCGCGGCCATGCGGCGGCCGCAGTGGGGGCAGTCGTTGAGGTCCTTCTGGGCCATCTGGTCGCACCAGTTGCAGTAGCGGAGGTTCTCCACCGCCCACGGGAGCCGGGACTGCGAAGGGGCGAGGGGCAGGACCCTGCCGACGACCTCGAGCCCCTCGCCGGTCTCCGAGTCGAGGTAGACGCGGCCCGGCTCGGCCGGGAGCAGGACCTCGCGGCCGCTGGATGGCGTGCGCAGGCGGTACATCTGGCTCTGACTCATCGGTGCGGCACGATAGCAACGGGCGCGGCCGGGCCGGCCGGCACGCAGGTTGCCGCACCGGTGACCCTTTTCCCCACGTTTGGCAACGTTACGGCGCCCGCAGACCGCGCCTCGCCGTATCCGGGCCAACGTCACGAGAAGGACCACCTAGGCTCCGCCGCAGTGCGGATCCTGATCTTCCACGGCTACCTGCTCGGCGGAACCGGCTCCAACGTGTACAACTCGGGCCTGGCGGCGGCGCTCGCCCGCGGCGGCCACGTCGTGCACCTGCTCTGCCAGGACCGCTCCCCGCTCGAGCACCCGTGGGTGGACGCGGTCGGTGATTGGGATGGCGGGACCCTGCGGGTCACCGCCCGCCGGGAGCCGGCGCGCGTCACGGTCTACCGGCCCGATATCGCCGGCCTGCTGCCGGTCTACGTCGCCGATCGCTACGAGGGAGTGCAGGCGCGTCCCTTCCAGGACCTGACCGACACCGAGCTCGAGCGCTACCTGGAGGGCAACGTGACCGCCGTGCGCGAGGTCGCCGAGCGGGCCCGCCCCGACCTCGCCCTCGCCAACCACCTCGTAATGGGCCCACTGGTGCTGGCGCGCGCGCTGGCAGGGCTCGGCGTGCCATACGCAGTGAAGATCCACGGCAGCGCGCTGGAGTACACGGTCAAGCCCCATCGCCGCTTCATGCCGCACGCGCGCGAGGGGCTCGCCGGAGCCGGCGGCGTCCTCGTCGGCTCGCGGCACACCGCGGAGACCCTGTGGGAGGCCATGAAGGACCCCGAGCTCCCCGCGCGCACCCGGCTAAGCCCGCCCGGCGTCGACATCGGCCGGTTCACGCCGCGCGCCTCCGACGCGGCCCTTGCGGGGGTGCAGGCGCTCGTCGGGCGGCTGGCCGAGGCGCCGGCCGGCGAGACGGACTCCTCGTTCGCGCGCGACGCCGGTGCGGCGGCGGCCCTGGCGTCTCTGGCGCCCGAGCGCGACCGCCTGGTGGTGTTCGTCGGCAAGCTGATCGCCTCCAAGGGTGTCGAGCTGCTGCTTGCCGCCTGGCCGCTCGTCCTCGCGCGTGTGCCCCGGGCGCAGTTGGTGCTGGTCGGGTTCGGGGCGTTCCGCGAGGGCCTGGAGCGGCTGGCCGCCGACCTGGCCGCGGGGGACCTCGAGGCGGCCGCCGCCACACGGGGCGAGAGCGGCGGCGACCTGCCGCTGCTGGGCGCGTTCCTCGAGGGGCTGAGCCCCGCGGAGGCCGCGGCCTATCGGGAGTCCGCCGCCCGGCTGCCCGACCGGGTCGCGTGGACCGGCCGCCTCGACCATGCCGAGCTCGTCGACCTGCTGCCCGCCGCGGAGGCGATGGTCGTCCCCAGCACCTTCCCGGAGGCGTTCGGGATGGTGGCCGCCGAGGCCGCCGCCTGCGGCGCGCTGCCGATCGTGGCGCGGCACTCGGGCCTCGCCGAAGTGGCGCAGACGCTCGCGGGCGCAGTCCCCGCAGCCGTCCGGCCGTGGCTGTCGTTCGAGCTCGGCGCGGGCGCCGTGGCGGAGCTCGCCGCCGCGCTCATCGCCTGGCTGGAGGCGCCGGCCGAGCTTCGGGCCGCCACCCGGGAGGCGATGGTGCGGGTCACGCGCGAGCGCTACTCGTGGGACGGCGTGGCCCGAACCGTGCTGGCCGCCGCCGCAGGGCGGCTCGACGACCTGCCCGAGCCGTGAGGCGGGGCGCTCGCCCGACCAACCCCTCCGGTACGATTCCGCGCCGATGAGGAGAGGGCTTGCAGGGATCGCCGCCACCGCCGCGCTGCTCGTCGCGGTCAGCGGCTGCGAGCTCAAGGACAGCGGCGACAACCTGGTCGCGGGCAAGCAGAACTTCGTGGCCAAGTGTGGTTCCTGCCACGTCCTCAAGCGCGCGGGGACCACCGGCGTAACCGGCCCCAACCTCGACGAGGCCTTCCACCAGGCACGCCAGTCGGGCTTTGGGGAGAACACCTTCGAGGGGGTGGTTTACCGTCAGATCCTCCAGCCGGCCAAGTCCACGCAGGTCGATCCGAAGAGCGGCAAGCCCACCGCGGCGATGCCGGCCAAGATCTTCACCGGGGAGGACGCCGAGGACGTCGCCGCCTACGTGGCCGGCGCCGTTGCTCGCCCCGGCGAGGACGGCGGCCGGCTCGCCCAGATCGGCGTCAAGCGCTCCAACGAGGTGGCCAAGCCCAAGGACGGCAAGCTCGAGATCCCCGCCGACGCCAGCGGCGGCCTCGCGTACACGTTCGGCGCCGCAGAGGCCCCGGCGGGGCCGCTCGAGATCGACAGCCCGAACAAGTCCTCGGTCGACCACAACATCGCCCTCGAGGGCGGCGGCGTCGACGAGAAGGGCCCGGTGGTGAAGGGCGGCGCCGTGTCGACGATCAAGGTCGACGTCAAGCCCGGCGACTACACGTTCTACTGCTCGGTCCCCGGGCACCGCCAGGGCGGCATGGAGGGCAAGCTCACCGTGAAGTGAGCGCGGCGTCGCGCCGCTCGCTGCGGTCGTGCTCCTGGCCCGCGCGCAGGAAGAAGAAGCCCAGCGCGAAGACCATGATCACGATGTCGAGGAGGACCATCATGCCGCCCGCGAGCTGCTGGTCGGCGACGGCGGTCATCCCGAACACGCGGTCCCCGGCGCCGTAGACGTCGGTGTAGACCGGCTGGCGGATCAGCACGAAGCTCATGCCCAGGAACATCCCGAGGAAGCGGGCGGCCAGCACATGACCGATCTTCCACAGCTCGCCGCGGAGGCGACGGCGCTTGGGCTCGAGCGCCGGCCACCACACGAGCATCCCGATCGCCACGAACGACGCGTGCTGGGCGGCGTGAACGAGGGGATGGCGCACGGCGGCCTCGAAGGCGAAGGAGAAGTGCCATCCGTAGAGGACCAGCGCGTAGACGGGGAGCGACACGAGCGGCTGTCGCAGCGTGCGGAACGCGCCCCGCAGCCGGCGGCTCCGCGCCAGCCCGACCAGGAGGTCGCGAGGGAGCAGGAACGCCAGCACCGGGTTGCGCATGCCGGCCAGCAGCAGCGGGCCCGCGAGGTCGGCGATCATCAGGTGCTGGGCCATGTGGAAGCTCAGCCCGTCTTCGGCGAGCCGGTCGATCGGTGAGAGCAGCCCGATCGCCTGCAGCGCGATCCCCGCGTGCCACGCGGCGATCTGCCATCGCGGCACCGCCACCTCGCGCGAGCGCAGGATCCGCAGGGCGCGCAGGTACAGCCCCTCGGCGAGCAGGAGCCAGACGACGATCGCCATGACCGAAGTGTGACGCTAGAGCAGTGCCCGGGCCAGGAGCACCAGCGCCACGATCACCGCCGCGACGGCCACGACGTAGAGCAGGAAGCGGAACGCCTCCCGCTCGGAGCGCAGCGGGTTGAGCACCGTCAGATGATGTAGACGGTCGTGTAGACGACCACCCACATGGCGTCGACGAAATGCCAGTAGATGCCCGGGACCTCGACGCCGCGGTGCTCGGCCGGCGTGAAGTGCCCGCGGAAGGCGCGGATCGTCGTGAATGCCAGGAGCGTGAGCCCGATCGCGACGTGCGCACCGTGGAGACCGGTGAGGCCGTAGAAGACCGAGCCCTGCGCATGGTCGGCGGGCGAGAACCCGATGTGGACGTACTCGTTGATCTGCACGAACAGGAAGGTGGCGCCGAGCCCCAGCGTCGTGAAGATTCCCGCCTGCAACCCGAGGCGGTTGCCCGCCTTTGCCGACTCGAGCGCCCAGTGCATGGTCACCGACGACGACAGCAGGATGGCGGTGTTCACGCCCGCGATGAGCTTCGGCAGCTCGGTGCCCTGCGCCGGCCAGTCGGCCCCGCCCACCACCCGGATGAAGAAGTAGGCGGTGAAGAAGGCCCCGAAGACCATGATCTCCGAGATGATGAAAAGGAGCATCCCGAGCAGCTGGGTCTCCACCCGCGAGGAGCGGTTGGCCTCGGGAGGCCCGTGGTGCTCGTGCTCGGCGTGCGCGTGGCCGGCGCCTATCGCGGCGGCTTCCATCAGGCCTTCACGTCGGCGCGCTCGGGATCGGTCTCGACGTGCTCCACGGGTTTGCCGCTGTCGCGGGCGATGCGGTCTACGAGCCCCTTCTCCATCCACTGCGACCGGTTGCTGGGCAGCGTGGAGATGACCACCTCGGAGATGTGGAAGTACTCGATGGCGTTCATCGTCGCCGTGTAGGGATCCGGGTCGCCGATCATCCCGGCCGCGACGATCCCCGCGGAGGTGAGCGAGTCGAGCAGACGGTGTAGGCGCTCGCGCGCCGCGCTGGCGGCCGCGCCGTCCCCGCTGTCCTGCGGCACGACGGCGATGATGCGGCGCGGCACCTCCTCGGCGAGCTCCTTGAGATGCTCGACGAGCTCGCGCCCGGCGGCGGTCTGGTTGGCGACCACCAGCGTGACGTGGAAGGGCAGCCCCTCGGTGTCGAGGTCGACGACGACGTGCTGGACGGGCAGCCCGGTGGCCTCGTGCAGGCGCTCTGGCAGGTCGCGCCGCAGCCAGCCGGAGGTGGTCTGTGGCAGCGTGGAGATGATGATCTCGTCGATGCCGTGCTCCCCGACGGCGTCCATCGCGGCGTTGAAGGGATCGGGGTCACC
>DASQFQ010000255.1:0-14130 GCA_035633075.1 Solirubrobacteraceae bacterium
CCCGAGGCCGCTACCAGCGATCCGCATCGGGATGCGCTGACCCGTCCGAGTCCCACGGCTCTCACGCGCGCCTTCAGCGGCCGCCGCGCCCGCGGCATCGTCAACGCCTTCATGCGCGACCACAGCACACATGCACCGCCGGCCTACCCGCACGTGCACCACCTCACTGCGCCTCTGCGAGCGGCTGCGCGCAAAGCCGGGGACGCCGACGCGATCAATCTCTGGGCAGGCCAAGCACACGCCCTCGCCGAAGACCGCCCCGCCGGCGAGCTTGTTCGTCGGTGGAGCGCCGAGGCTCGCGCCGCCATCGAGCAGGCTCAGGCGAGGCTAACCGCGCCTGGAGAGCATCTGACGTAGCTGCCCGGGGTGCCCGAGGGGAGGCTGCGGCTGGGGACGAAGGGCGAGCGTCATCGAACGTCAGCTCGCTTGGACGGGCGCCGGGCGCCAGAGGTCGCGGGTGTGCACGAGCGCGAGCGCCGCGACGACGCCGGCGAGGGCGAGCAGGGCGGAGATGAGGAGCACCTGATTGAGGCCGTCGGCGAAGGCCCTGTCGTAGGCGAGGCGCAGCCCCGCCCGCGCGCCGGGCGGAGCCAGGCGCGTGGCCGATCCGACGTCTCCGGCCGCGATCCGCTCGGTGACCGCGGCGCGACGGCTCCCCAGCCCCCCGGCGTCCGCGGCGACCCGGTCGGCGATGTGGCCCTGCAGCAGCGCGCCGAGGACGGCGATGCCGATCGCAAGTCCGAGCTGGCGCGCGGTGTTGTTGATGCCGGAGGCGAGGCCGCCCTGTGCCGGGGGCAGGACGCCCAGGTGCGCAAAGGTCACGAGCGGGTTGGCGAGGCCCGTCCCGGCGCCGACCACCGCCAGGCCCGCGAGCAGGTGCAGCCAGGAGGACTCCGCCGTCAGCCCCCGCATCATCACGAGCCCGACTGCGATCAGGCCCATGCCGACCGCCAGCGCCCCCCGCAGCGGAACGCGGCGGCTCAGGCGCCCGGCCAGGAGCGAGACCACGAAGGCCACGAGCGCGAGCGGCGCCACCCAAAGGCCGACCTCCACCGGCGTCCCGCCGCGCACCGCGAGCAGGAACAGCGACAGGTAAACGAAGCTGCCGAAGCTCCCGCCGGCCAGCACCGCGACGATCAGCGTCGCCCCGAGGAAGGTCCGGTTGCGGAACAGCCGCAGGTCGAGCATCGGGTCGGCCACGCGCAGCTCGACGGCGACGAAGGCCGCCAGCGAAAGGGCGCCGAGCGCCGCCAGCGAGAGAATCGTGGAGCTCGTCCAGCCCAGCGCGTTGGCGCGCAGCACGGCGAAGACGATCAGGAACAGGCCGGTGCTCAGCGTGCCCGCCCCCGCCCAGTCGACCGGGCTGGGGTCGGGATCGCGCGACTCGCGGATGTGGCGCCGCGCCAGCCAGATCGTCGGCAGACCGAGCACGACCCCGAGCCCGAAGATCGCCTGCCAGCCCAGCGGGCCGACCAGCAGCCCGCCGACCAGCGGGCCCGCGGCGAAGGCCAGGCCGATGACCCCGCCCCACACGCCGATCGCCCGCGAGCGCTCGGCGCCGTGGAACTCCTGCGCGAGCAGGGCCAGGGAGCTGGGGAAGACGGTCGCCGCCCCGAGGCCCTGGACCGCGCGGGCGGCGATCAGCAGCAACGGCGAGGACGCGAGGGCGCACAGCGCCGACGCGGCGGTGAACAGGCACAGGCCGATGAGAAACAGCCGCCGCCGGCCGAACAGGTCGGCGAGGCTGCCGGCGGTGAGCTGGAAGACGGCGAGCACCAGCGCGTACCCGCTCAGCACCCATTGGAGGTCGGTGAAGGACGCACCGAGGTCGGCTGCGATCGCCTCGAGCGCGACGTTCGGCGCCGCGACGTTGACCAGCAGCAGCGCGGTCGAGACGCAGACGACGACGAGCGTCCAGCGCTGACGCGAGGTCAAGCGGGGACCTCGGCACGGGCCGCTCCCAGCGTGTGGGCGATCCAGGGGTTGACGAAACGCCCGCCGGGGTCCAGCTCTGCGCGGGCGGCCTGGAAGTCCTCCCAGCACGGGTAGCGCGCGGCCAGCTCCGCCGCGGCGAGGAAGGAGCGCTTGCCCCAGTGCGGGCGCCCGCCCCATTGGCCCATCAGCGCCTCGACCTCCCGGAAGGGCGCCTTCCAGTCCATGCCCTCGAACACGTGGACCGCGACGTAGGCGGTGTCGCGGCCGTGCGCCGGCGAGAGCAGCGCGTCGTCGCCGGCGGAGAACCGCAGCTCGATCGGGAAGGACACGGGGTGGCGCGCGAGGATCTCGCGGCAGGCGCGCACGGCCTCGGCGGCGCGCGCACGCGGGAGCGCGTACTCCATCTCCTCGAAGCGCACGAACCGGGGGCTCGCGAAGACGCGGAAGGAGTGATCCACACGCTCGCGCCGCGAGCTGGCGGCCCCGGCCAGCCGGTTCAGGCGGGGGATCGCGCGGGGGACGCGCCGCGCGATCCGGTTGACGAGTCCGAAGACGTGGTTGTCGAGCAGGACCTCCTGCGTCCACTCGCGCACCCGCGGCGGTGACGCGGCGGGGGCGTCGGTGCGGTTGTTCGTGCGCGTAAGGGCGAGCGGGGAGTGCGGGAAGCTGAACAGCTCGAAGTGCTCGTTGGCCTCCACGTGCTCCTCGAGGCGGTCGAGCACGTCCTCCAACGGCCGGGGCTCGTCCACGGCGTGCAGGCGAAAGGCGGGCGCGCAGCGCAGGGTCACCGCCACGACCACCCCGAGGGCGCCGAGCCCGACGCGGGCGGCGCGCAGGAGGCGTCCGCCGGTCAGCTCGCGCTCGCTGCCGTCGGCGAGCACGAGCTCCATCGCCGTCACGGCGGAGGAGAGGTTGGCCAACCGCCCACCGGTGCCGTGCGTGCCCGTGGCCAGCGCCCCCGCCAGCGTCTGCGTGTCGATGTCGCCGAGGTTGGGCAGGGCGAGGCCACGCGCCAGCAGCTCGCGGCTGAGGCGGTGCAGCGTGATGCCCGCCTCCACGCGGGCCAGCCCGCTCGCCGGGTCGGCGTCGAGCAGGCGGTCCAGGCGGTCGAGGCGCAGCAGCGTGCCCTCGGTGGGGACGGCCCCCGAGAACGAGTGCCCGGCGCCGACCGCCCGCACCGGCCGGGCGCCCGCGACCGCGGCGGCCACCTCCTCCCGGGATCCCGGGCGCACGACCGCCACGGGCGCGCAGCGCTGCCCGCCCGACCAGTTCGTCCACATGCCTGCGAGGCTACCCAAGCCCCGCGGTCCTCGGCCGTGGCGTTGCTACCTTGGCCGCGATGAGCGACCACGCGTTCCACGCCGAGGACGTCGACGTCACGCCGGAGAGCGTGCGCGAGCGCCACGAGCGCGGTGAGATCCAGCTCGTCGACGTGCGCGAGCCCTACGAGCACGAAGCGGGGCGCATAGCGGGCGCGCGCCACATCGAGCTTGAGCGGCTGGCCTCCAACGCCGGCAGCCTCGAGCGCGACCGGCCCGTCGTCTTCTACTGCCGCCTCGGAGCGCGCTCGGGCATGGCGGCCAACGCCTTCCGGCGCGCCGGCTTCGACGCCTACTCGATGGTCGGCGGGATCACGGCGTGGGACGACAGGGGCTTCGCGCTCGAGCCCGACGGGGGCCATGTCGCGGATCACTAGCCGCCTGGCCCTCCTCTCCACAGCCATCCCTCTCGCGGCGCCCGGGATCGCCGCGGCGGTCCCGACGCTCGTGAAGGTCGGAGACTTCGACGCGCCCATCAACGTCGCCGCGCCCCCGCGCGACACGAGCCGCGTGTTCGTCGTCGAGCGCGACGGCGTCATAAAGGTGGTGCGCGACGGGTCCGCGCTCGCCACGCCGTTCCTTGACATCCGCGCCGCGGTGGCCACCGCTGGCGAGCGCGGGCTGCTGTCCATGACTTTCGCGCCCGACTACGCCACGTCGGGACTCTTCTACGTCTACCTCACCGCCTCCGACCCCGCCACACCGGGCGAGCTCCAGGTGCGCGAGTACCACCGCTCGTCCGCCGACCCGGATCGCGCCGATCCGGCGGGCCGCATCGTCTGGCGCCAGGCTCACGACGAGGCCGCCAACCACAACGGCGGGCAGGTCGAGTTCGGTCCCGACGGCCGCCTGTGGCTCGCCACGGGCGATGGTGGCGGCGCAAACGACCAGTTCGGCCACGCCCAGGACCTCAAGAGCCAGCTCGGCAAGCTGCTGCGCATCGATCCTCGACCGGGCGACGCCGGCTCCTACAGCATCCCCGCCGACAACCCCTACGCGGGGCGCACCGACGTGGCACCGGCGATCTGGGCCGCGGGCCTGCGCAACCCGTTCCGGTTCTCCTTCGACCGTGGGAGCGGGGACCTCGTCCTCGGCGACGTCGGCCAGGGCGCCCGCGAGGAGATCGATTACGTGCGGCCCGCCGACGGGCTGGGGCGCGGCGGCAACTTCGGCTGGCCGTGCTTCGAAGGCTCGATCGCAGGGCCGCGCTCCTGCACGCCGGGCGGCCGCCACCTGCCCCCGGTGTTCGAGTACTCCCAGGGCAGTCCGCGGGCGGTCACGGGCGGCTACGTGGTACGCGACCCGGGCCTGCCCACGCTGAAGGGGCGCTACGTCTTCGCCGACACCTATGCGGGCAACGTGCGCTCGCTCGTGCTCGACACCCCCCTGGCGACCGACGACCGCACCGCCGGCCTGCCGATCCGCACGCTGCTCGTCTCCTTCGGCGAGGACGCTTGCGGGCACATCTACGTCGTCTCGCTCAACGGGAGCGTCGAGCGGATCCAGGACGGCGCACCCGGGGCGTGCGTGCTCAGGCCCGACGTCGCGCCACCAGCGGGGCCAGCTGCCGCGCCCACGCCGCCGCCGCAGCCCGTCGACCGGACGGTTCCGGCGCTCCGCGTCTCAGCCACGCGCCGTCAGCGGCTCGGCAGGGTCGTGGCCGTCCGAGTGTCGGTGAGCTGCGACGAGGCGTGCCGGGTGGCCGCCGGCGGACTGATCAGGGGCGTGACCACGCTGCGCCCGCGCCAGGCCCAGCTCCCAGCGGGGCGCCGGGTGGTCGTGCGCCTGCGCCCCACCAAGAAGGGTGCGAAGCTGACGTTTCGCGCGCTGCGGCGGCGCCGCACCCTGCTCGTGCGCCTCAGCATCCGGGCGACCGACCCGGCCGGCAACCTCGGGCGCGCGCAGCTCAGCGTGCGCGTACGCCGCTAGTTCTCGGACTTCGAGTCGGACACGGACGAGTTAGAAAGGAACCGGCGGCTCGGCTGATGCCGAGGCCGCCGCTCCCGGCAATCCGTGCTCTCCATCCCTGGCGGGGGCCCACCGGGCCCATCCGAACGCCCGCCAGACGGAAGCCAGAGTAACATCGCACCGGGACCCTGGCGATCGAATATGTGTCCAGCCGGAAAGGATCGGCTCAAGGTGTCCGCGTCAGGACTCCGATGCGAGCGGCTGGCGCATCGCCTGGGTGGCCGGCGCGCGCTTGTAAGGGTGCTCCTCCCCCACGTCCTCCTCGTGGTAGACGGACTCGGCGTTGACGGCCCAGATGTCGTGGCCGGCGCCGGTGAGGACGTTGTCCACCGCGCGGATGGCGGTGAGCATCGAGTGGTCGGAGTTGTTGTAGCGGTGCAGGCCGTTGCGGCCGACCTGCTGAAGGTTGGTGAGGCCCTCCAGCCAGCCTCGGATCGAGGCGACGCGCTCCGCGTAATCGGCGTCGTACATGGGATAGGCCAGCGGAACCCGGGTGACGAAGCCGCGCCGCACCTTGTCGCGCATGACCAGCCCGAGCTGTTCGAGCTCGGACTTGGCCAGCTCGACCAGGGCGTCGTCGTCCATCTCCCACAGCTCGTCGCCCGAGAAGCAGAAGTACTCGAGGCCAACGCAGGCCTTCGAGTCATCGGGGACCATCCACGGGCTCCACGAGCGGTAGTTCTGGATCCGGCCCACGTGCACGTTCGGTTCGTGGATGTAGATCCAGTTGTCGGGGAACAGGTCCTCGCCGTCGATCACGAGCGCGACGGTCAGGAAGTCGCGGTAGCGCAGCCCCTGCGCCGCGGTCTGGACCTTCCCGGGAGCGGCCACGCCGGCCAGGCCGACGGTGGCCCGCAGCGGCAGCGAGGAGATCACGTGGCTGGGCTCCACGCGCTCGCCCCCGGCTTCGATGGCGGCGACGCGGCCGTCACGGATCTCGAGCTCCTGAACCGGGGCGTTGAGACGCAGCTCGCCGCCGGCAGCGATGATCTCGTCGGCCATCGTCTCCCACATCTGGCCCGGGCCGAAGCGCGGATAGTGGAACTGGGTGATCAGCGACTTGACCTCGTTGTCGTTGTTGCCGAAGAACGCGGCCTTGGCGGCGGAGAAGAAGGACAGGCCCTTGATCCGCTGCGCGGCCCACTCCGCGCGAATCTCGGAAGTCGGCACGCCCCATACCTTCTCGGTGTAGGACTTGAAGAAGAGGTTGAAGAGCCGCTTGCCGAAGCGGTTGGAGACCCACTGCTCGAAGTTGTCCTCCTTGCCCCTGGGCTTGACGAGCGCCCACAGGTAGGAGAGCCCGGCGCGCGTGACCTCGACCGGCCCGAGCTTGCGCAGGACGTCGGTGCCCTGGAGGGGATAGTCGAGGAACTTGCCGTTCCAGTAGATCCGCGACATCCGCGGCCGCAGGAGGAACTCCTCGTTCATCACCTCGTGCCAGAGGTCGTCGACCTCCTTGGACTTGGTGAAGAAGCGGTGGCCACCGAGGTCGAAGCGAAAGCCGTCGCGGACCTCGGTCTTCGCCAGGCCGCCGACCTGGTCCTCGGCCTCGAAGACGATGACCGGAACGCCCTTCCTGGCGAGCAGGTAACCGGCGGTCAGGCCCGCCGGGCCGCCGCCGAGGACGGCGATCGGGCGCCGCGCGACCTGGGAGGGAGTCTCGACGCCTTCGAATTCGAGCGTGGACATTGGGAGCAGCGTGTCCGCTCGCGGGGGCCGCCCAACGGTCGCCTAACCTCGCCTAACAGGCCTTAACCTCAGCGGCGCGTCGGTACGCTGGAGGCGTGCAGACCGCCTCCGCGCTGGACATCCTGCTCGTCGACGACGACCAGCCCCTGCGCGACATGCTCAGCCGTTCCTTCGAGCGCGAGGGCCACAGGGTGACCGCGGTGGCCGACGGCCACGCGGCCCTGCACGCGGCGGCCGACCGCCCGTTCGACGTCGTGCTGCTCGACATCGCGCTCGGCGCCGGCCCGACGGGCCACGACGTGGCCCGCCTTCTCCGCTCCCGCCGCGACGTGGTGCCGATCATCATGCTCACGGCGCTCGACAGCGAGGCCGACGCCGTCCAGGGGCTCGAGTCCGGCGCCGACGACTATGTGACCAAGCCGTTCGGCCTCGCCGAGCTGCGTAGCAGGATCCGCGCCGTCCTGCGCCGGGCGCACGGTCGCGTCGTCGAAGGCAGCCTCACCATCGGGCCCGTGGCGCTCGATCGCGAGCTGCGCCGCGTCGAGGTCACGGGGCGAGCGGTGAGGCTCACCTTCAGCGAGTTCGAGCTGCTGGCGTGCCTGATGGGACGGCCGGGCCGCGCGTTCAACCGCCAGGAGCTGCTGCGGACCATCTGGGGTGACAGCGCGTATCGCGACCCGCGCGCCATCGACGTCCACATCCGCCACCTGCGGGAGAAGCTCGAGGAGCAGCCCGAGCAGCCGAGCCTCATCCTCACGGTGCCGGGCACGGGCTACCGCTTCCGCGAGGGATGAGGCGGTGAGCTCGCTCGTCGGCGGGCTCCGCTGGCGGCTGCTGCTGGCGCTCGTGCTCACGAGCGCCGTGACCCTCGGTGCCGCCGCCGCCGTGGTGCTCGGCCCCCTCCAGGAGCGGCTGCGCGACCAGAGCACGGAGAGCCTGCGCGCCGCGGTGCTGGCCGCGCGGCCGCAGTTCGAGGTGGCGCTACGGCAACGCGGGGTGCAACGGGAGTTCGCCCTGGACGTCGAGGTTTCCCAGCTCTCGGTCCAGACGGGAGCCCGGGTGCTGGTCACCGATCTCGCCCACACCCCCGCGGGTCGCGAGCCGCCGCCGGGCTTCCTCGGGGACTCCGAGATCGGGCAGGTGCCCCGGCAGGCCTCGCTCGCGGCGTATCGCACGATGCGCCTCCAGCAGACCTTCGTCGACGTGCAGGGCGACGACCTCGCGGTCGGCGTTCCCCTCTTCCGTCGCGGCGACGTGATCGGCGCTGTCGTCGCGCGCCGGCGCCTCAGCGAGGTGGCCAACGCGGTGAAGGAGGTCCGCAACGCGCTGCTGGCGGCCGCTCTGGTCGGCCTGCTCGTCGCCGTGGCCCTCGGCGTCGCCCTCGCGAGCACCTTGCTGCGACGTCTCAACCGCCTGCGCGCGGTCGCGCTGCGTATCTCCACCGAGGGACCCAACGCCCCCATGCCGCGCGACGCCGGGCACGACGAGGTGGGCGACCTCGCCCGTGCGCTCGCGCGCATGCAGGAGGAGCTGCGCGGGCAGGAGTCCGCCCGGCGGGCATTCGTCGCGACCGCGTCGCATGAGCTGCGCACCCCGCTGACGATGCTCCAGGGCACGATGGAGCTGCTCGAGGAGGACATGCGCGACGACGGGCTCGACCTCTCCGACGCCCGGCGGCAGGTGACGAACGCCCAGCGCGAGCTGCGGCGCCTCTCGACGCTGGCCGAAGAGCTCCTGGACCTGAGCCGGCTCGACGCCGCCGTCCAGCTGCGCTCCGAGCCGATCGAGCTCGGCGAGCTGGCGCGCGCGGTGGCCGCCGAGTTCGAGCTGCGCGCCGGCGAGCGCGACACCGCCATCGAGCTCGTCCTGCCCGAGGGGTCTTGCTGGGGACGCGGGGACCCCGACGCGGTGGCCCGTGTCGTGCGCATCCTGATCGACAACGCGCTGCGCTACGGACCGGGGGGGCCGGTCCAGGTCGCGGCGGCCAACGCCGGCCGCGACGCGACCATCGAGGTGGCCGACCGCGGCCCCGGCATCCCGCCCCAGGAGCGCGACAACATCTTCGAGCGCTTCCACCGCGGCCGCGCCGCGGGCTCGGAGGGTGGCTTCGGGCTCGGGCTGGCGATTGGCCGCGAGCTGGCCGAGCGGATGGGCGGAACGCTCAGGCTCGCCGAGCGGCCCGGCGGCGGCGCACGCTTCGTCCTCTCGCTGCCGGTGGACGGCGGCGACCCCCCTCCGGCGCGCCAGGCCGCCTCGGCCGGCTCGGCCGCCTAGCCACTCGCCTCCTTGATCAGGACGGTGGCGTTGACGGGATTGCGGCGCCGGGGGAACGGCGAGGGCGGCTCGATCGCGATCACGCGGAAGCGGTGGTCGTTGCTGACGAACTGGTTCCACTGCTCGGAGCGCAGGCGCACGAGCTCGGTCCACGGGGCGCTCCAGCGCCGCACGCTATAGATCGTGGGGCTGATCAGCACGAGGCGCCGCCCGGGTTCAAGCGCATCGAGCATCGGCCGCAGGTCCATCTCGGGGGAAGCTCGCCCCAAGCGCTCCACACCGTTGCGCCAGTCCGTTACGCCCGTATCCTTCACGGGTCCTGTCAGCGTCGCGTAGCGCAGGCCGGGAGGAAGGTAGTAGGAGAGGACCGGCACCTGCTCGGGCTGCGTGGAGACCACGATGTCACCGGGCGCGAGGCTCGGGGTGATCGCCTCGGCGACGTCGCGCACGTTGCTCTTGTCGGCCAGCGGTGGGTCGCCGGCCCAGATGACGGCCACAAGCGCGAGTCCCGCGAGTCCGATCCCGCGCGCGGCGGCCAGGCCGGCGGCGGCCAGCAGCAGGAGCGGTGGCAGGGCGATCGCCAGGTACCGGTTCGCCCACGCCGGGGAAGCCTGGGACGCTGCGAAGGCGAGCAGGATCGTGAGCAGTGCGACGATCGCCAGCGCCGTGACGGCGCGGGCCTCGGGCCCCAGGCGCCTGCCCTGGCGCGCCTGCCCGATGGTGACGATCCCGGATCCGCCGGCGAGCAGGAGAACGACCCCGGCGGTCGTGCCGAGCAGGTGCTCGGGCACGGTCGAGAGCGCGTCGAGGCTCGGCCGCTGCCCCCAGGGCGCGCCGGTGTGGACGGCCTGGAAGAGCAGGGAGGGCAGCCACGGGGCGTAGAGCGCCGCGACGGCCCCGAAGGCGATGATCGCGTCGCGCCGGCGGTGCGGCCGCAGCTCGGGCGGCGCGAGCACGACGAGGGCGACGCACCCGGCGGCGCACGCGGCGCCGAAGAACAGACCCCAGTTGTGGGTGTACAGAAGCGCGGCGACCGACAGCGCGAGGCTGGCGATCCACCGCCTCGCGGGACGCGGGTCCTCGCCCGCGAAGGCCCGCACGAAGGAGACGCACGCCACTAGGCCCAGGACGATGACGAGGGCGTACATGCGCGCCTCCTGGGCGTAGTGGGTCAGGAAGGGATTCAGCGCGGCCAGGACGGCGGCGATCCAGCCGGCGCGCTCCCCGAACAGCATGCGCGCTCCCCACCACGCGACCGGGATGGCGATCAGTGCGAGCAGCAGGGAAAGGGCGCGCGTCGCCTCCTCGCCGCGACCGGCGAGGCCGAGCCAGAAATGCAGGAGCATGTAGTACAGCGGCGGCGAGCCGTCGAGCCGCAGGGTCCCCGGGATGTCAGCGATGCCCCGGTCGGCGATGCCGACCGAGAGGCCTTCGTCGATCCAGAACCCGATGTCGAGCTTCGGCGAGCGCAGGAGCAGGCTGACCGCGACGAGCAGGCCGAGGCCCAAGGGAACGGCGATCCGCGCGTCGATGACCGACCGTGCCCGCAGCTCCCACGCCGGGCGCGAGGCGTAGGTGGCCATGCGCGGAGAATAGAAGAACGTTCAACGGGCGCAGTTGCGCCCCACGACCCACTTCGAGGTCTCCGTGAGCTTCGGGAAGCGCGCGTCGCGCGACAGCGCCGAGTAACGCGGGGCGAAGGTGATGCCGGGAGGCACCGCGTCGATCCCGACGTCGCCGCCGTGCATGTGCAGGTACCAGGCGACCGCCTGCACCTGGAAGGGACCGGTGAAGACGGTGCCGCACGCCTTCACGCGCGCAGCCCCGCCCGACTTGGCGATCACGGCGGGGAGCGTCGAGTAGAAGTTCGCCTCAGAGCGCATGTGCGAGGTGCTGGCGCGCAGCTCGCGCACGTCGGCGATCACGAACGACGCCGACGCCGCGACCAGGACGACCGCCAGCACGCCGGCGGCCGGCGCACCGAGCCGCGCCCGCGCGCCGCGCACCAGCTCCACCCAGCCGACGCCGCTGAGGACGCAGACCAGCGCGGCGGGTAGCGCGACGTAGCGCAGGTTGCCCGCGAAGCCGGCCTCGGTCATGGCTGCCACCGCGATCATGAGCATCGCCGCGACCAGGCCGAGCGCGAGCCGCACCCCGAAGCGCCGCTCCCGGGCGGCGGCGACGAAGCCGACCAGGCAGCCGATCAGCACCGGGAGGCTCAGCACCGCCGACGAGCGGAGGAAGACCTCGAAGAAGGGATGGGCTGCGAACGCCGCCGAGTCCGGGTTGGGGTGCCGCGCGCGGCTGGCGGCGCGCAACGGATCGCCCGACCCCCACCACTCCGGGACGAACCAGAGCACGGCGACGAGCAGGAAAGAGGCGACGACGAGCAGGCGTCGCCATGTACCCGGCTCGGCCTTTGCGCGCCCGGCGCCGGCTTCGCCCCGCCACGCCAGCCACAGCCCGTAGAGCCCGAAGAACGGCCACACCTCCGGACGCAGCAGGGCGGCGCCGAACCCGAGCAGGAAGGCGTCGCCCCGGCGGCCGTCAAGGTGGCGCTCGACCGCCCACAGGCACAGCGCCACGAGCAGGCCCTCGGAGTTGCCGCGCCAGAAGCTGCGGACGAACTCGTCGGCGAGCAGGAGCGAGCCGCCGGCGAGCAGGCCGGCCGGGAGCCCGGCGAAGCGGGCCCCGAGCCGGTAGGCCATCGCGATGGCCAAAAGGCCCCCGCCGCGCGCGACGAGCAGCCACAGTGAGGGGGCAGCGTGGTCGCCGAAGAGGGCAAACGGCGTGGTGAACAGCACCGGCAGCGGCTTCCAGGACGGCCCGCTGACCGTGCTGAGGTCAAGCTCGGTGATCTCGCGCCCCCAGATGATCCACGCGTACGGGTCGTAGGTCGGCTCGGAGGGCCCGAGCAGCGACAGGGCCGCCAGCGCTGAGCAGGCCGCGATCAGCAGCCGCCACGCGCGTGGCCGCACGGCGGCGTTCAGCCGGGTGCGGGGTGCCGGCCGGAGGACCGTGGTGACGCGGGGATGTGCGGGGCGAGCCGGCGCGGACACCCGGGGCATCATGCCGTGGCGCGCCGCTCATATGCCACGACGGGCACGCCGCCGTGGGTCACGCGCTCGTCGTAGGGCCGAAATCCGCGGCACTCGTAGAGCCTGCGGGCGGGATCGTTGGTGACCCCCGTGGCGACGATCGTGCGGGTGGCGTCCGCCTGCTCGGCGTCCAGCACGTCGAGCAGTCGCGAAGCGATGCCGCGGCGGAACACGTCCGGGTGGACGACGAGCCGGTGGATGTCGAGCAGGCTGCCCTCGCGCCGCCACGAGACGGCGCCCACGAGGCGCTCGCCGTCGTACGCGCCCAAGAAGGCCTCCCCGCCGGCGCGCAGCTGCCAAGCCGTCTCGGTGAGCGCCGGGAGGGTGTCCACGCCGAGCAGGTCGGCCTCCACGCGGTAGGACGCGCGCTGCAGCGCGATCAGCTCATCAAGGGTCGCCCCGTCATCGAGGTCCAGGGGCCGGACCTCCGTGCTCACCGCAACCCCAGCGCTCCCCGCACCGCCGCGGGCGTCTCGACATCGAGGTCGACGACGGCCTCGGACTCGCCCCAGACCGCCAGCCCGCGGTCCAGCGCGGCCATCGGGAGCTCGCAGGCGTCCGCCAGGTCGCGCGCCCGGCGCTCGAGCAGCATCCGGTCGCCCGAGACCAGCAGCCGCTTGGCCGCCAGAGAGGTGGGATCGTCCTGCGCGCCGAGATGCAGTGCGTCCGCCTCCAGCATGTACAGCCCGGCCGAGCCGAGCACGACCAGCAGCTCGTAGCGGGCCGCACGGCGCAGGCCGGGCAACGCCAGGCGCTCGAACACGCGGCCGAAGCGCCGCTGCGGCGACCACTCCGGGTCCCCGTGGAAGCCCGCCGCCTGCGATCCCGCCCGCTGTGCCCACGCCCGGTATGCGGCCACCGTGCGGGCGCCGGCGCCCGGGAGGTCCGGCAGCTCGCCGCTCGCCCATGAAGGCCGGGCCTCGGCCAGCGCCTCCTGCAGCTCGGGAGCGTGGGCTCCCGCGAGGGCGAGCAGGAAGGCGAGCCAGGTCGCCTCCTCGCGGTCGGGCTCGGCCGCCACCACCGGATAGGGCCCGGGCGGCGCGAGCCGGGCGAGGGCGGCGGCCAGCGCGGCGGCGAGGCGCTCGGCGTCGGCCGTCGCCCGCAGGCCGGGGACCAGGGGGTTGCGATACCCGTCGTCGGCCGGACGGGGCACGCGACGGGTCACCACGCCGGGGCGGCGCGCCGGCGCGCGGCCCCCACGCCGCGTGCCCTGGGCGCCGGCCCGCGCCCGCGTCGCGCGCGACGGCGCCTTGGCCTTGAGCTCGGCCTCGAACTCGCGGCTGCAGATCGGGCAGTTTGGGGTCAGGCGGTTGTGGCGGCAGAAGAGCGGCATCGGGGGCCCGTTGACCGTAGCGACTGCGGGACGACGATCCCCCCGCGTGCGGGCGTGAGGGTGACGGTGCGGCGGCGCATGCGCTCGCTCCCGGTCCGCACGGGGCGCAGGTCCACGCGGGTGATTACGGCCCGCAGCACCTCCTTCATCTCCATGGTGGCGAAGGCGGTGCCCAGGCAGCGCCGGATCCCGCCGCCGAACGGGATCCACGCGTAGGGCTCAGGCGCCCCCTCCTCGAAGCGCTCGGGGCGGAAGGCCAGCGGCTCGGGGTAGAGCTCGGGGCGGCGGTGGGTCAGGTAGATGCAGGGGGCCACGTGCACGCCCGCGGGCAGCTCCCATCCCCCCAGCGCGAACGGTGCGGCCAGCTTGCGCGACGCGATCGACAACACCGGGCGCGTGCGCAGGACCTCCATGACGACCGCCTCGAGGTAGCCGTCCTCGCCGGCGGCGAGCTCGTCGCGCAGCCGGGCGAGGATCGCGGGATGGCGGGCGAGCCGCTCGAGCGCCCAGGCCA
>DASQFQ010000256.1:0-17104 GCA_035633075.1 Solirubrobacteraceae bacterium
CCGCCGCCCACGCCGGCCGCGGCCGGCCCGCGCGCTCGATCACCCACGTCGCGAGCAGGACCGCGCCGTAGGCGGCGAGCAGGCACAGCAGCGGGTAGACGGGCAGCAGCCAGCGGGCGAAGAAGCGGTCCTGCGTCCCCATGAACGCGACGAACACGACCACCGGCGGGACGAGCACGACGGCCCGGCGCCAGTCGCGCACCGCGAGGTGCACCGCGCCGGCGACCGCCGCGAGGGCGGGGATCCAGCCGAGTCCCCACGTGGTGGTGGAGAGGTAGTAGACGCCGCCGCTCTCACCCAGCAGGCCGAGCTTGCCGCCGCCGTCGTTTGAGGCGGAGGACTGCTCGTCCAGGCCGTCGCGAAAGGCGCCGTAGTCGAGCAGCGCATAGGGGTTGGCGATCGCGAAGGCGGCGAGCGCCACCAGCGCCGCCAGCGCCAGCCCGCCCGCGCGGCGCCCCCAGGACGGCCGCGGCGCCACCGCGGCGGCGGCGAGCAGGCACAGCAGGACGATCCCGCCGGGGTACTTCGTGGCGCACGCGAACCCGAGCCCGGCGCCGGCGAGGGCGTAGTCGCGCAGGCGGCCGCGGCGCAGGACGCCGCCGGCGCCCACCAGCGCCAGGCACAGCGGGGCGAGCGTCGGCACGTCGTTGAGCGCGAGGTGCGCGTAGTGAACCGGCAAGAAGGCGACGGCCAGCAGGGCGCCTGCCACGAGCGCGGTTCGCCGGTCGAAGAGCCGGACGCCCGCCCAGACCAGCAGGCCCACGGCGAGCGTGCCGAGCACCGCCGCGAGCACGCGGGCGATGACGAAGACGTCCCCCGCGTCGGCGGCGTAGGCGTCGGAAACCCCGTCGCGCCCGCCGAAGCGCAGGAACAGGGCGACGTGGATCAGGTAGGTGAACGCCGGCGGGTTGATGAAGTAGCCCGGGTTGTAGGAGTGGCCGAACATCCCGATCGCCTGCGGCACGAAGTGCGCGTTCTCGTCTGCGTTGTAGACGAAGGGCAGCCCGTGGCGGATGCCCCACACGCGCAGCCCGAGGGCGACGAAGAGCAACAGCGCGATCCCCGCCGGCCAGGCGGTGCGCTCAGCAGTCGACATAGGCGGCGTAGAAATCGCTCGTCGCGACCCGCTGCCAGCCGGGAGGCGGTACCTGGATCCTGGGATCGTCATCGGGATCTGTGAAGGCGTGCTTGAACAGAGCGAAGCGGCTGGTCACGTAGATGGCCACGCCCTTGGTGACGGTGCGAGCGACGTCCGCGTCGGCGCGCGCGAGCACCCGGTCGCGCCCGAGGTCGAGGATCCAGCGCGAGTCGGGCACGAGCTTGTGGTTGGGCACGGTGAGCGGGCCGCAGCGCAGGCCCGCCTCGACCTTCGGGTCGTGGAGCACCCGTGAGAGGGCGATGTGGGCGTCGCCGCGGAAGCGCAGCTCGTTCTGGAAGCGGTTCACGTTGACGTGCGTGACGGTGAAGACGATGCCGTAGGCGACCAGCAGCCCGGCCGCCGCCATCCACGCCGTGCGCACCCGCCCGCGCCGCAGCATCGTGAAGCCCCCGAGCGCCACCGCGGCGAACACCAGGAGGGCGAGCGCCGCCACGATCAGGTAGCGCTCGATCACCGACAGGCCGGCGATGCCGACGAGCACGAACGTGCCGATGCCGCTGACCAGCAACATGAGCGGCATCGCCATCCGCCGCGGGGTCACGAGCGCCGCGACGACGATCCCCGCCAGCGAGCCGGCCAGCACCGGGACCTTCACGAGGCTCGCGAAGAAGGAGGGCAGCGCCGACGGGATCTCGCCGAGCGTGCGCTGGCGGCCGAGCTCCTCGGCCGAGGAGCTCGTGTAGTGCAGCGAGAACAGCGCATCGCCGGTGACCGCGAGGTCCGTGGCCGCCCACAGGAGGGGCCCGATCGCCGCGAGCTCCGCGTAGCGGAGGCGCTGCCCCCACGTGGCCTTCAGGCTCATCCACAGGAAGTACAGGCCGGCGAGCACCCACGCCTCGGGCCGCAGCAGGCCGCCGAGGGCGAGCAGGACGAACACCGGCCAGCCCGCCCTGGGACGCCGCGCCTCGAGCACCGCGGCCCACACGACCAGGGCCATGTAGGGGACGTCGATATAGCCGCGTGCGGCCAGGAAGGCGAAGTCGAAGCGCGTCAGCAGCAGCGCCGCCGCGACCGCGCCCACGAGCGGCGTGAAGGCGATCCTGCCCAGCCGGTAGATCGCCCAGACGAGGGCGAGGAAGGAGGCGAGCGTCATCGCGACCCAGACGCGGTCGCCCGCCTCGCCCAGGAGCGCCAGCGCCGCTCCCGCGACAATCCCCAGGGGGTGCTCGGTGGGCACGCGGAACCCTTCGAAGAACGGGGATTGGAGGTCCAGCACCTCGCGACCCCACAGCAGCGAGTAGTAGGAGTCGTAATTGGGGTACGTCGGATAGACGAAGAAGCCGATCGCGAAGCCGAGGCAGAGCAGCGCGAAGGCGATCCTGGCGAGCGTGTCGGCGTCGGCCTCGCGGAGCCTCGCTGCTATCCCTGGGTTGGGTCCTCGCCGTGTGAGCGTCGCGCTTTCCATGGCCGCACGGACGGTAACCACCCCCGCCCGGCGCTGTAACTTCCCATGTCCGCCCGATGAAGCTGATCATCCAGATCCCGTGCCTCAACGAGGAGGACGCGCTCCCCGTAACGCTGCGCGACCTCCCGCGCGAGGTCCCGGGTTTCAGCGCTGTCGAGTGGCTGATCATCGACGACGGCTCGACCGACCGCACGGTCGAAGTCGCGCGGGAGCACGGCGTCGACCACGTGGTCCGGCTCACGAACAACCGCGGCCTCGCCTCGGGCTTCCAGGCGGGCCTCGACGCGTGCCTGAAGCTCGGCGCCGACGTCGTGGTCAACACCGACGCCGACAATCAGTACTACGGCGGTGACATCGCCAAGCTCGTCGAGCCGATCGTCCGCGGCGACGCCGACATGGTGGTCGGCGACCGCGAGGTCATGTCGATCGAGCACTTCTCGCCGCTCAAGAAAGCGCTGCAGCGGCTCGGCTCGTGGGTGGTGCGGCGCGCCTCGCAGACCACGGTCCCCGACACCACGTCGGGCTTCCGCGCCTACAACCGCGAGGCGGCGCTGGCCATGCAGGTGGTCTCCAACTACACCTACACGCTCGAGACGATCATCCAGGCGGGCAAGATGCTGATCGCGGTCGACCACGTGCCGATCCGGACGAACGAGAAGCTGCGCGAGTCGCGGCTGTTCCCGTCAATGGGGGCCTACATCCGCCGCAACGGGATCTCGGTCTTCCGCGTCTACGCCATGTACGAGCCGCTGCGGGTTTTCATGACCGGCGCGCTGCTCATGGGGGTCGCGGCGCTCGTGGTCTGGAGCCGCTTCGCCTACTTCTACGTGCAGGGCGACGGCGGCGGCCACGTTCAGTCGCTCATCCTCGGCGTCGTCCTGTTCAACGCCGCGATGCTGCTGGCGGCCCTTGGCGTCATCGGCGACCTGCTCTCGGGCCAGCGGATCATGCTGCAACGCACGTTCGAGCGGGTGCGCCGCATCGAGCTCGAGCTCGGGGTGCCGCCGTCGCACTACGAGCCGGGGGCGCGCGCGACGGGCCACGAGGCCACGACCGGCGCGCAGTCCGGTCGCCGCGGCCAGACCGAGCGAGGCGAAGCCGGAGACGACGGGCGCAGCCCGGAGGCAGAGGAGGCCGTGAAGCTATGACCGGCGTCACGCGCGACGCCGAGGGGACGGTCACCGGCAACACCTACGACAAGTACGGCTCCGCCAACCCGGCCGTCCGCCGGCTGATGGAGAGCTTCGAGCAGAGGCTCGACGAGCTGTTCGCGAGGGCCGACCCACAATCGCTGCTCGACATCGGCTGCGGCGAGGCGGTGCTGACCCATCGCTGGGCGACGCGACTCGGCGACAGGCGGGTCGTCGGGACCGACCTCGAAGACCCGAGCATCCAGGCGCACTGGGAGGCGCGCCGGGCGCCCAACCTCGAGTACCGGATCATGAAGGCCGAGAACCTCCCCTTCGCCGACTCCGAGTTCGACGTCGCCAGCGCGATCGAGGTCCTCGAACACGTTCCGGACCCCGAGCACACCGTCGCCGAGATGGCGCGCGTCGCTGAGCGCTGGCTGATCCTGTCTGTGCCGCGCGAGCCGCTGTGGCGCGCGCTCAACCTCGCCCGGGGCGCCTACGTGAAGCAGCTCGGCAACACACCGGGCCATCTCAACCACTGGTCCAAGCGCTCGTTCGTGAAGCTGCTCGGGCGCCACGGCGAGGTCGTCGAGGCGCGCTCACCGTTGCCGTGGACGATGCTGCTCGTCGCGCTCTGACCCAGACGGCTCCTCCGGCTCCCGCCGCACCGCCCGGCGGCTCTCGCTCCGGCTACGGCCGCGGTGCCCGCATCCTCTCGATCGGGATCGCCACCACGGGCCTCGTCACCTTCGCCTACTTCTCGGTCGCCTCCTACGTCCTCGACGACGTCGCCTACAAGCAGATCTCGCTGCTGTGGTCGGTGATGTTCGTGATCGTCTCGGTGATCTACCGGCCGATCGAGCAGCTGCTGTCGCGCACGATCGCGGACCGCCGCGCACGCGGGATGGAGCACGCCCACCCGCTGCGCACGCCGATGGTCCTGCAGGCGAGCTTCGCCGGCGCCTTCCTGGTCGTGGCGCTCGCGCTCCGCGGCGAGGTCCAGGACGGCCTGTTCGACGGCTCCGAGACGCTCTACTGGGTCCTGGTGAGCGGGGTGCTGGCGTACGCGGCGAGCTACTTCGCGCGCGGCTGGCTGGCCGGCCACCAGTGGTTCGGCCTCTACGGCGGGCTCGTCTTCCTCGAGGCCTGCTCGCGGCTGCTGTTCGCCGTCGCGGTCGCGGTGGGCGTCGCCGAGGGCCAATCGATGGTCGCGATGGGCATGGCGGCCGCGCCCTTCGTCTCGCTCGTGGTCGTGCCCTGGGCCTTCTCGCGCCGCCCGCCCGCCGAAGGCGAGCGCAGCCGCGACCCGGACGCGCTGGGGCTCGGGCGCGGCGGGCGCTTCGCGGTCGCCGTGCTCGCGGTCATGCTCGCAGAGCAGACGCTGCTCAACGCCGCGGTCCTGACCGTCGACGCAACCGCCACCGACCGCGCCCTGGCCGGCTTCGTCTTCAACGCGCTGCTGATCGCGCGGGCGCCCCTCCAGCTCTTCCAGGCCATCCAGGGCTCGCTGCTCCCCCACCTCGCCGGGCTGGAGGCAACGGCCGGGCGCGACGAGTTCGCGCGCGCGATCCGCATCACCGTGCTGGTCATCGCCGGCTTCGCGGGCGCCGTGGCGCTCGGCCTGCTCGTGCTCGGCCCCTTCGCGATGGACCTGCTCTTCGACGACGCCTTCACCTACGGCCGCTGGGGCCTGGCGATCGTGGCGCTGGGCATGGGCGCCCACCTGGTGGCCGGGACGCTCAACCAGGCCGCGCTGGCGCGCGCCCGCGCCGGCGCCGCCGCGGGGGCCTGGCTGCTCAGCGCCGCCGCCTTCGTCGGCTTCATGCTCACCCCGCTGGTCTCCGACCAGCTCCTGCGCGCGGAGGTCGGCTACTGCGGCGCGGCGTCGCTGCTGTGCGCGCTGCTGACCGTGATCTACCGCAGCCCGGCCGCGAAGCGCAGCGCGAACCGCCGGCCGCCGCGGGAGAACCCGTAGCCACCGTCGACCGGCCGCGGGAGCGGTCCGGCGTCCGACCCGGCCGCCGGTCGCGCCTCGATCCGCAGCGCGTCGTTCCCGGGCCGGCCCGCCCGCGCCCAGCGCTCGAAGGCCTGTCGCGTGACGTCCAGGGCCCCCGGGGTGCCGTACCGCCGCACCTCGCTCACGCGGGCGCTGCGGCGCTCCATCGTGAAGACGAGCAGGGAGTCGGGCAGGACGACCGCTAGGCGCCAGGCCCACGTGCCGGGGCGGTCCCGCCGGGCGAGCTTCACGAGCGGGCGGCCCTGCAGCGAGAGCCACAACAGCGCGTCGTACTGGCGCTCGAGCGCCGCGGGCAGGCAGTCCGGCACCCACTTGCCGGGTGTGGCCAGCAGGCGATCCAGCGCCGCGTGGTGCTCTTCGTCGAGTGCCACGTCGGCGGACGCCCGCCAGCCTCCGGTCGTGGCCCACGCGGTCGCCGAGTCCTCGCCGCCCTGCATGGGCATGAAGCCACACGGCTCCGCGCCGCGGCCACGCAACGCCTCCCCCTCGCGGCGCAGCGCGACGCTGAGCTCCGTGGCGTTCACCCGCAGCGGCAGCACGAGGCGGCCGCCCTCCGCGAGCTGCTCGCTCCACGCGAAGGGGATGTCCCAGCAGCCGGCGGTCACGACGATGCGATCAAACGGCGCGTCCTGCGCCGCGCCCCGCGCCCCGTCGCCGGCGAGCACGCGCACGTTGCCGTGCCCGGCCCGGGCCAGGTGCTCCTCCGCCGCCCGCGCCGTAGGCGGATCGACCTCGACGGTGGTGACCCGCCCGCCGGGCCCGGCGAGCTCGGCCAGCAGCGCCGCGTTGTAGCCCGTCCCCGCCCCGACCTCGAGCACCCGCTGCCCCTCCCGGACGTCGAGCTGCGCGAGCATCGCGGCCATGATCGCGGGCTGGCTCGAGGAGCTCGCCGGGACGCCATCTCGCTCGCGGGTCACGAGCGCCGCGTCGGAGTACGCGCTCTGCAGCGAGTGGCCGGGGACGAAGACGTGGCGCTCCACGCGGCCGAACGCGGCGGCGATCCGCACGTCGTCGAGCAGGCCGCGCTCGCGCAGCCCGTCCACGAGCTGCGCCCGCAGGCGGTCGCTGCGCGCCCTCACTCCAGCGGCCCCTGGTCGCCGAGCCGGCGGCGCGCCCAGCGCTCGAGCAGCGGGTCGACGATCGCCGGGCGCCCGCCGGGGACGCCCTGCACGTCGCCGCGTGCCACCAGACCGCGCAGCCCGGCCTGCGCGCCGCCCTTCGAGAGCCCGAACGCCTCGAGGGTGCGGGCGGAGAACAGCGAGGCGTCGCCCTGGGCCAGCGCCAGCAACACGCGCCGCTGGTTGGGCGTGTTGGCCATGCCCTGCCATGCGTAGGCGAACCCCTCGCCGGCCTCGCGATCGACCGCGTCGATGGCCGCGGCGAGCGTCGCGGCGTCGGCGGTCCCCCGCGGGCCCGTCGCCTCCCACAGGTGGTGGGCGAGCATCATCGCCCGCTGGGGGTGGCCGCGCACGAGGTCGAGCAGGACGCCGAGGGCCTCGCCCGGGTCACGGCCCGTGGCCTCGAAGCGCGCGGCGATGTGATCGCCCAGCGGGCCGTCGGGCAGCGGGGCCAGGTCGATCGGGCGCGCCTGCTGGAAGAAGGGGCGTGAGCGCTCCTCGAACAGGGCGGTCAGCAGCCCGGGCTCGGACCCGGCGAAGAGGTAGGCGGCCTCGTCGCGGTGGAACTGGATCTTGCTGCGGATGAGCCCGTCGATCTCGCCTTGGACGCGCAGGAAGTCCTGGAACTCGTCGAAGACGACGAGCGTGCGGACCCCCGAGCGCTTGAAGAGGCGGACCGGCAGGTCGAGGACGTCGGCGAGGTGCGCCTCGTGGCCGCGGCTGCCCGACAGCTCGACCTCGGCCCCGACGCCCGCGGGGGCCGCGCGCGCCCGCACACGCCAGGAACGTACGACGCTCTCGGCAACGCGCCGCAGCGGGCCCGCGAGGTTGCGCAGGTAGGCCTCCTCGATGCGGCGGGTCGCCTCGGCCACGGTGACCGCGCGGTAGAAGTCCACATAGACGGTCTGCAGCCCCTCGGCGCCCGCGTCGGCCAACACCTTGAGCAGGAGGCTGGTCTTGCCAAAACGCCGCGGGGCCGCCAGCCGAGTGGTGTGACCGCCCTGCGCGAGCTCGAGGAGCCGGCTCGCTTCATCCTCGCGATCGACGAGCTCCCCGGGCGGGACGGGGCCCACATAGTTGAACGGGTTCACAGGAGCTGAGTATAGATCGGATTTACCGCACGGTAAAGCGCCATCGATCCCTCCTGCACCACCGAACTTCCGTCCGGCCCGGCCGCGCGGCGGTAAAGCCGGCCCCCTCCCCGACCGATCCAAACGCGGGGGCACGACGCCTCCTCGTACTCGCATCCAGACCGGGAGCTCTTTCGTGAACCGCCGACTCATCGTCACCGCCTGTGCGATCAGCGTGCTCGCCCTGCCGACCGCCGCGTCCGCACGCGTCATGCGCGGCGGCCATCTCAAGGACCACCTCAAGGGCGGCATCGCCGCGGACGTCATCCGCGGCGGCGGCTCCAACGACGTGCTCTCTGGCGACGACGGCAACGACCGGATCTTCGGCGACTTCGGCAACGATCGCCTGCTCGGCGGCAACGGCAACGACTCGCTCGACGGGGGGTCGGGTGGCGACGACATGTTCGGCGGCTTCGGCGTCGACACGCTGTACGGCGACACGGGCAACGACGTCATGCGCGGCGGCCCTGAGGACGACCGGCTCGACGGCTTCGACGGCGACGACTCGCTCTACGGCGAGGACGGCAACGACTTCCTCGTGGAGTCCCGCTACGGCGACGACAAGGTGCTCGCCGGCGGCCCCGGCGACGACTACCTCGACTCCAACCGCGGCAACGACGCCAGCGTCCTCGGCGGCGAGGGCCAAGACATCGTGCGCGGCGGCCCCGGCTCCGACGGCATCGACGGTGGCCCCGGCGACGACGCGATCGACGCCGGCGACGGCGAGGATCCCAGCGTCCGCGGCGGCGACGGCAACGACCTGATGGTGGGCGGCAAGGGCGCCGACCACCTCTATGGCGGCAACGGCGACGACATCCTCTACGGCGGCTCCGCGCCCGACTCCTTCGACTGCGGGCCCGGCAACGACACCATCTACATCAACCTCCAGGGCGAGCGCGACCGCACCAGCGACTGCGAGAACGTCATCGACGGCGACCCGGCCGCCGACGGCCCCAACCCGGTCGACGCGGTCGTCAACGCGGGCCTGGCCGCCGGCCGCGGCGGTGGGGCCCCGGGCGGGTCGGTCAACCCGGTGCAGCGCAAGAGCAACTCCGGCACAAAGGGCAACGACGTCCTGCGCGGCGGTAACGCGGCCGACTTCCTGCTCGGCAAGGAGGGCAACGACCGCTTGTTCGGCGACGGCGGCGACGACGACCTCCAGGGCGGCCCCGGTAACGACTACATGGAGGGTGGCTTCGGCGACGACATGCTGTTCGGCCGCTTCGGCAACGACGTCATGATCGGCGGCGACGGCAGTGACGAGCTCGAGGGCGGCCGCGGCCAGGACACGCTGCTCGGCGGCCACGGCAACGACAAGCTCAACGGCGGCTTCGGGGTCGACCGGATCTTCGGCGGCCCCGGGCGGGACACGATCCGCTCGGTCGGCGGCTCAAAGGACTTCGTCGACTGCGGGCCCGGCTTCGACCACGTCTACAAGGATTCGAAGGACCGCGTGAGGAACTGCGAGGCGGTGAACTGATCGGTTCAGCCTTCGGCTGAGCCCGATCAGTTTGGGTTTGAGAGACCGCTTCAGCGCGGCGGCCGCGCCAGGTAGCTGTGGCCCCGGCGGACGGTGACGGTGCGCTTGCGGGTGAGATCGCGGACCTTCACGGTGCCGCGGCTCACCCGTACCAGCGTTCCCTTGCAGGTGTCCTGCGTGAGCCACTTCGTGCCGCGGACCGTCGCGGCGGCGTGGCGGCCGAGGGTCCGGAAGCTGCCCTTGCCGTCGCCGAAAAGCCGCCGCACCGGCTTGCGCTTCGCCGACGAGCGGGCGCGCTTGGAGCTGCACGACGCGAGGCTGGCCCCCGCGAGCTTGAGCTCCGTGGTCGCGCTGTTCTTGCTCTGGAGGACCTGGAACTCGCCCTGGTAGAAGTCCGCGGTCTGCGTCGCCCTCGCGACTCCGGTCGCCGTGGTGAGCTGCATCCGTCCCTTGGTGGCGTCGACCGTCGAACCGACGGGCAGCAGCTCGATCCCGTCGAGCTCCTCGAAGCTCGAGCTGGCGCGACGCCTGATCCGGATCCTCCCGCTCACCACGCCCACTCTGACGGTCTTGCCCTGGACGGGCACGAGGGTCTCGACGGTCTGGCCGAGGATGGGATGCTGAAGGGGCGCCGGCGGCGGCGGGGGCGCTGGCGGCGGGGCAGCCGGGGCGGGAGGGCTGGTCTGCGCACCGGCGACACACGCGCCCGGCGCGACGTTGAAAAGGCCGAGCCCGTCGACGAATACGGCTGAGTCCACGATGTCATCGCCCTGGTCGAAGATCGAGAGATGGAGCGTATGGGCTCCCGGCGAGACGCCCTGCGCGGCGCTCAGCAGCTGCGTGGCCGAGGCGTAGCCGGTGCCGGCCGCCTGCTCCTGAGACAAGCTGGTCTCTCCCTCCGAGTGGACGCTGATCACGCGACCCTGGGGGTCGAACGCGAAGTTGTGCGGGGCCACGATCGGACGGTTCGGGCTGGTGTCGTCGGTGCTCCAGTCCGAAACGTCGAGCTCGGCGATGAAGCCGTCGTTGAAGGGAGCCTGGGGCGCCTCGTCGGTGAGGAAGCGCAAACTCAGCACGAGGCAGTTGGCCTGCGGGGGGACATCGAGGTCGACCCGCAGCACCGTGACGTCCTGAGCGCTCTGCCCGTGGCTCACCGGGCCGCCGTCGGAGTCGCCGCCCGAGGGTGTCGCGGGATCGGCCTTCTTCGCGTCCCCGCTGGAGAGGATCGCGTAGCTCGCCGGGTCCGTGGGGAAGCCGCCCAGGGGGGTGCCCGCCACGGCGTTGGGGTCGCCCAAGGGCGGGACCTCGTTGAAGGAGGCCCCCGTCACGGCGGTTCCCGACCCGGCCATCGCCCCCGCCAGGGCGCCGGCGCCGGCAGGGTCATGGGAGGCCGGGACGATGGCCGCACCGGCCGCGGGGGCGAGCACGGCGATCAGGACGACGGCGACGATCGAGACGAGGAGGATCGCGCGACGCTATCCGGGTGCCGGCTCGGAAGGCAAGGCTTCCTCGCGCGTCTCGAGGGATGTCGCGGCGGGGCGGGTGATCGGGCGCCGACGCTGGGGTCCGCGCGCGAACAGGAACCAGCCCGCGACGCCGCCGGCGATGAGCGCCGGCATCAGCGGCAGGTTGTAGCGGGCCTGGGAGACCACGAGCATGTGCACGGCTGTGGAGGTCAGCACGGCAGCGAGGATGCAGCCCAACAGCACCGAGCGCCGGCGCGCGATCCCCGCGATCAGCCCGGCGAGCGCGGCGAGCACCAGCAGGATGTGCGAGGCGCGGATGACCGCCGAAGTGTGGCGGGCGCCGCCGCGCGCATAGCGCGACCACATCCGCTGCACCTTGTTGAGCATCATGCCGCTGAACTCGATCGGGTCCTCGAGGCCGTAGCGAACGAGGTTCTTGCGTCCCTCCAGCGCGACCGCCTTGTTGAACTCGAGTTCGGGGTGGCGGGCAGCGATCACCGCGAGCACGGAGCGGGCCGGGATGTCGAAGTCAGGCGTGCGCCGCAGCTTGGGGTTCAGCCGCTTGGCCTCGTCGCCGAGGTCCCGTTTCATCCCGACCGTCGTGCCGTGGCCGGGCAGGTAGGTCCCGACGAACAACGCGGACCCACCGCCGCGCGTGACCGGCACGACCTCGCCGGCGCGCCGCGAAGCGTAGAAGGACCACGGGACGATGGCGAGCAGCGTCCCGGCGACGAGCGGGCCGCCGACCACGCCCCCGCGCCGCCATTCCCCGCGCCGGCGCCAGATCCAGATGGCGGCGATCAGCGCGACCACGAACGGGACGGGCAGCAGGTCCGCGCGCGTGAGCACGGCGAGCCCGAGCAACAGACCGGCCACGGCATACAGCGGCTTCGTGCGCCGGCGCGCGGCCAGCGCGAAGGCGAGGAACGCGCTGGTCAGCAGGAACGCGCCCAACGGCTCCGAGAGCTGCTCGCCCGTGGCGAGGATCAACGGCGGGTAGAAGCCGGTGAGCGCTGCGGCGACGACGCCGGCCCAGGCGCCCGCGAGCGCCCGTGCCAGCCCGAATGCGACGGCCACGGTGCCGAGCGAGACGACGGCCTGCAGCCAGTAGGCGGCCGGGATGTCACGGGTGCGCAGGCTGTCGGCGCTCGGGAACACCCGGTGCCCCACGGCGAACAGCACCGGCGCGCCCGGCGGCCAGTGCAGGGGGTCACGCAACCCGGTCGAGGGGTCGCCGTAGTGTTGCTCGTCGGCGAGGTTGATCGCAAGCTTGCCGTAGGAGCGCTCGTCCGCGGACTGGTAGGCGGACGTCGGGTGCACGGCGCGGTAGGCGTGGAAGGCGAGCGCACCGATCAGGACGACCGCGAGCAGAAGGGATGGGAGGCGTGTCATCTCAGTGCGAGCGCAGGTACGTCAGCACCGCGAGCACCCTACGGTGATCCTCGGCCGCCGGCGGAAGTCCCAGCTTGCTGAAGATCGAGGTGACGTGCTTCTCGACGGCGCGCTCGGTGACCACCATGCTCTCGGCGATCGCGGAGTTGGAGCGTCCCTCGGCCATCAGGCCGAGCACCTCGCGCTCGCGCGGGGTGATCGCCTCCAGGGAATCCTCCCGGCGGCGGCGGCCCAGCAGCATCGCGACGACCTCGGGATCGAGCGCGGAACCGCCGCCGGCGACGCGCCGCACGGCATCGGTGAAGGTGTCGACGTCCGCGATCCGGTCCTTGAGCAGGTAGCCGGTGCCCTCGGTGGACTCCGACAGCAGCTCGAGCGCGTAGGCCTCCTCCACGTACTGGGAGAGCACGAGCACGCCGACTCCGGGATGCTCGGAGCGGATGCGGTGAGCCGCCCGCAGCCCCTCGTCGGTATGGGTCGGCGGCATGCGGACGTCGATCACCGCGACGTCGGGCCTGTGGGCGCCGACCTTGCGCATGAGGTCCTCGCCGTCGCCGGACTGCCCCGCCACCTCGAAGCCCGAATCCTCGAGGAGGCGGGCGAGCCCTTCGCGCAGCAGGACGGAGTCCTCGGCCAGGACGACCCGCACCGGCGCGTTCATGCCGGGATCTCCGCCCGCAGGCGGGTGCCGCGCCCGGGCTCGGACTGAAGCGCCAGACGCCCGTCGAGCGCGGCGACGCGGTCGGCGAGCCCGCGCAGGCCCGTTCCCAGGCGGGGATCGGCGCCGCCGACGCCGTCGTCGGTGACCTCCACGACGGCGGTGCCGTTGTGCCGGGTCACGCTGACCGTGGCCTGCGAGGCATCTGCGTACTTGACCACGTTGGTCAGCGCCTCCGCAACCACGAAGTAGGCGGCGGCCTCCACCGCCTCGGGGAGCCGGCCGTCGGGCATGGCCGCGAGGGTGACCGGCACCGGCGAGCGCCCGGCGAGCGCCTTGAGCGCGGCGTCGAGCCCGCGGTCGGAGAGCACGACCGGGTGGATGCCGCGCGCCAGCTCGCGCAGCTCGGCGAGCGCGAGCGTGAGCTCCTCCTGGGCCGCCGCCACCAGCCCGCCGGCGGCGACCGGATCCGTGGCCACGCGCGCCTGGGCCAGCCGCAGCGTCAGCGACAGGCTGACAAGGCGCTGCTGTGCGCCGTCGTGGAGGTCGCGCTCGAGGCGACGGCCCTCGAGCTCGACGGCGGTCGAGGCGCTCACGGGATCGTCGTCGCGCGGCAGCTCGGCCGCGTGTCCGTCGCCGTCCACCCAGCGGCCCTCGTCCTCGAGCCAGTACGCGAGCTGCACCGAGCGGTCGCCGAGCGCGTCGGCGAGGAGTTCGCGCAGGCGCCCGGTACCGGGGGTCTCGCCGATCCGTAGCAGCACGTCGGCCACTGCCCCCGAGCGGCTGACGCGTGAGCGCAGCAGCCCGAACAGGAACGCCCACGGCAGGACGAAGAGCGCAAGCGAGCCGAGCAGGCCCAACACGTTCGAGAGGGGGTCGATCCCGATCGAGTCCGCGATCAGCGACGCCGCGAGGAGGTCGAGCAGGACTACCCCCGACCACAGGACGGGCGCCATCGCCCGCCGCTGCGGGGCCGTGGCGGCACGCCAGCGGCGGACGAGGATTACCATCACGGCGGCGACCATCCCCACGGCGACGGTCGTGGTCATCCAGTCGAAGACCTCGTAGACGGTCCTGTCCCCGGAGATCCGCAGCACCGACTCCGGGCAGTCGCACTCGAAGAGCTCGGGCGGAGCGAGCATCACCACCGGCAGCAGTCCGATGACAGAGATCGCGTAGATGGCCGCCACGAGCCGCGCCTGGGCGCGGGTCTGAAGCCTCCCGTCGGGATAGGCGAGCATCATGTGGGCGAAGACCGCGAGGTAGAGGCTTCCGAAGAGGATCCCGATGGTGAACACGAGCGGCTCGTTGGACTCGAAGAGCACCCCGATCATCGACGCGAAGCCGACGGTGGTCATCAGCGCGCCGAAGCGGTTGGCGGGGCGCCGCCACCAGGCGTAGAGCCCGGTGCCGATGAAGGACCAGGCGACGGGTAGCCCGAGCACGATCGCCAGCACGGGCTGGTCCTCGTGGTCGCTGGAGAGGGTGAGCGCGATCGCGATCGCCCCGGCGACCAGGCCGGCGACGGCCAGCGCGGCCAGCGCGCGCTTGAGGCCCAGCACCTAGTGGTACCTCCGGCCCGGCACTAGAGCAGCTCCTGGATCCTCTCGCCCGACAGCTCCGCCTTGGGGACGAACCCGCGCGCGCCGCTGCGGGTCACCAGCGGCCCGAAGTCCGACGAGTCGCGGCTGGAGACGAGGATCACCGCCGGGCCGCCGCCTCCGTTGGTCAGCCGCCCGGCGACCTCGAAGCCGTCCGCGTCCGGGAGCTGGACGTCGAGGAGGACCACCTCGGGGCGCAGGCGCGCTGCCTCGGCGAGCCCCGACGCGGCGTCCGCCGCCTCCCCCAGCACCTCGAAGCCCTCCGCCTCGAGCAGCACGCGGGCGCTCGCCCGGAAGGACGGGTGGTCGTCGACGATCAATACGGTGGGCGCCATCGCACGTCATTCTGGCGGGACGCGGGGCCGCTGGCTATACGGCTGGCCGCACCCCAGCCGCGGCCGCGATCTCGCGGTACGCCGCACCGGGGTCGGAAGCGCCGAAGACCGCCGAGCCGGCGACGAACACGCTCGCGCCGGCGGCGGCGCAGGTCCCGACGCTGCGGGCGTCGATACCACCGTCGACCTCGACTGCCGGACCGGCGCCGACGAGCGCGCGCAGCCGCTCCACCTTGACGACCGTCCACGGCAGGAACGCCTGGCCTCCCCAGCCCGGGTTGACGGTCATGCACAGCGCGACATCGAGCTCGCTCGCGACCTCCGAGACGGCCGCCACCGGCGTCGCCGGGCAGATCGCCAGGCCGGCGCGGCAGCCGGCGTCCCTGACCGCCGACAACGTGTAGTGCGCGTGCGGCGTCGCCTCGGCGTGGATGGTGATCACGTCCGCGCCCGCCTTCGCGAACTCGGCCACGTGGCCCTCGGGACGCTCGATCATGAGGTGGACGTCGAGCAGCCCGCCCGACTCGTGGACCTGCGCGGCGAGGGCGTCGACGGCGAGCGGGCCCATGGTGATCGGGGGGACGAAGTGACCGTCCATCACGTCGACGTGGATCACGCGGGCGCCGGCCGCCATGACCTCGGCGACCTGGTCGCCGAGGCGGCTGAAGTCGGCGGCGAGGATGGAGGGCGCGACCCCTTCGAGCTCGGGCATCAGATGGGCTGGAGCATCGAGCTCCGGCAATGGTTGCAGCCGTACAGGGCCGTGTCGGACATGCGCACGATCGTCGAGTGCTCCCCGCAGTTCGGGCACACAGACGTCAGCTCGAAGCGCGTGAGGCAGTTGACGCAGCGATAGCGACCCGGGAGGTTCGTCGGCCGCAGCCACGGCTCGTGGCAGGCGGGGCACAGCGGCCCGAGGTCGACGTCGGCGTCGCTCATCACGCCGCCTTCCGCGGCTTGGCGTCGAAGAACCCCTCCGTCCCGTCGCGGTGCTGCAGCGTCAGCCGGAAGCGTGGCACAGACGGATGCTGCCAGACCGGTGCCTGTTCACGCAGGTCGTCCGCAGCGAAGCCGGGGTGCTCGGCCGAGGAAGGACGCCACGACGTCCTCGTTCTCGCGCCGAGCGCAGGGGCGGTCTGCAGGACGGGCGTCCAAGTCGATCCAACATCCGTCCACAGAGTGCGAAGGTCCCTCAACCCCACCCCGCCCCCTGCCGACAACGTCGGATATAGGGGCAAACGGTTCAGGGGACACTGTGACATGTCGGTGAAGCGCGATTCGGGCAAGACGACACGGATCGGGCCGCGCGTCGGCGACCTCCAGTTCGCCGGGATGGTGTCCGCGGGCCTGATCGGCACCGTGCTCGCCCTCGGCGCCCTGATGGCCCCGGTGGTCGGCTGGAACGGCCACGTCGGCTCGCCCTCACACGAGCGCGACCAGACCGTGCGACTGAGCCCACCCGCACCGTCCCCGCTCGCCGCCCTTCCGGAGCCCGCCGAGCGTGGACCCGATCTCCGGCCCGCCGCACGGCGCAGCGCTCCGCTCGCCGCGCGCGGCACGATCGTCACCCAGCGCCTGGATGCCTCCGGGCCCGGTGCCGCCATCGCGCCACGCGGCGCCCCGCCACAGAGCGAACCGCTCGGCGCGAGCGACGGCGCCCCGCCCACCGGCCTGCCCGAGCCCCTGGACTTCGCCGCCAACGTCGCCAGAGACACCGACGGCGACGGCCTTCCCGACCTCTGGGAGATCCAGTACGGGCTGAACCCGCATAGTGCCGCCGACGCCGGGATCGACAGCGACCACGACGGCCTCGACAACCGCACCGAGCTGCGCACGCGCACCGCGCCGACCATGGGCGACACGAACCGCAACGGCATCGCCGACGGCGACGAGGACCCCGACTCCGACGGCCTGCGCAACCTCATCGAGATCGAGGCCGGGGCCGATCCCGGCAACGCCGACAGCAACGCCGACGGCATCAGCGACGCCCAGGATGACCCCGACGGCGACGGCGCCCCGAACATCGCCGAGCAGGAGGCCGGCACGGACCCCGGCTCCAACCAGGAGGTCCCGCCGGTCCTGAACGGCGACGATCCCACCCCGGTCGTGACCGAGGACCCCGACGAGCCTGAGGAAGACGACGGCGACACCGGCACGCCGCCGACGCCCGACCAGCCCACCGAGCCCGACGACGGACCGGCGCCCGCCCCGGC
>DASQFQ010000257.1:0-11141 GCA_035633075.1 Solirubrobacteraceae bacterium
GGCCCGGACGCGGCTGGTGGAGGTCGGGAAGATCGGCGACGACGATTTCGTGGTGGCGTTCGTCCCGCGAAACCACGAGGTGCTCGAGTTCATCCGGCGCGTGAAGGCCGGGCGTCCCGCGCGCCCGCGGCCCGCACCCCCGCCGAGGCGAGGGAGCCGGTCGAGCCCTTCCTGCCCATCGTCGTCCGCGAGCAGTTCGCGCTCATGCCCCGCCTCGAGTCGCTGGCGGTCGTCAAGGGCGAGCACGTCTGCACGAACGAGGACGTCATTCGCAACGCGGCCTACAGCTGGTCGCCGATGACCGCCGACGAGATCCAGGAGAAGACCGGGATCGAGGAGCGGCTCTACACGGAGCGCCGCCTCGAGCACATCTCTCTGCAGGCGGCCCGGGCGGCGCTCCAGGGCGCCGGGCGCCGGCCGGAGGAGATCGGAGCGGTCATCTTCTGCTCGTGCACGAGCACGAGGCTGATTCCATCCGTCGCGACCTGGCTTTCCGGGCAGCTCGGGATCTTCCAGACGCACTGCTCGTTTGACCTCGTCGCCGCCTGCGCGGGCTTCCCCTACGGCCTGGGTGAGGCGGTGCGCTTCCTCCAGGAGGTGAAGCGCCCCGTGCTCGTCGTCTGCGCCGAGAAGTTCTCGGACAAGATCGGCAGCGTCCGCCCGTCCCGGATGATCTTCGGCGACGGGGCATCCGCGCTCGTCGTCGCGCCCGCCGCGCCGGGTGCGCCGCCCGACATCGAGGTCGTGCAGTCCTATGCCAGCGGCCCCGTCAGCCAGGTGAACTCGATCATCTGGCCCAACCCCGAGTTCGATAACAACATCACCGTCTACGGGCCGGAAGTGAAAGCGCTCGTCGAGCGCTATCTGGACCAGATGATGGGCGAGCTACGTGCGCTTGCTGCTCCCGACGGCAGCCGCGGCTCGCTGCTCGACGGCATCGACATCGTCGTTCCCCACCAGGCCAACAAGACGATGGTCGCCGACACGGCGGTCGCGGCCGGCCTCCCGCCCGATCGCCTCTACTTCAATGTCGAGAAGGTGGGGAACGTCTCCGCCGCCAGCATTCCGCTCGCGATCTACGACGCCGTCCAGGAGGGCGTCATCGACCGGCCGATGCGCGTGTTCACGCCGGCCTTCGGCGCCGGCGCGGTGGGCGGCTACACGGTCATCCGCATCGACCCCGCCATCGTCGTTCAAGAACGGGCCGACCAGGCCGAGCTGATGACCGTTCCGGAAGGGAACGTGGCCCCCTCCTTGGATGATGTCCGAGCGGCGTTCGGAGGCTGACCTCGGACTCACACGCCTTGGCGATCGTCAACCGCGCCGAGGCCGCGGTGCCCCTCGGCAGGATTCACCTAGCCTAAAGGCGCCCGGGGCTGGACGCGACGTTCGCCGCGCGGCGCTCCGTAACCGTGTGCAGGGCCTCGTCCATGATCGTGACGGCGAGGTCGATCTCGTCCTCGGCGACGGTCAGCGGGGGCGCCATGCGCAGGCAGCTGGCCTGGCCGCCCGTGCCTCCCCGCACGAGGTTGATGGAGAGCCCGCAGCGCTGGCACTCGTCGGTGAGGGCCAGGCCGAGGGCGTCGGCCGGCTCGCGCGTGCCGCGGTCCTCGACGAGCTCGAGGCCGCACAGCAGGCCGAGGCCGCGCACGTCGCCGATGTGCTCGTGGCGTTCCTGCAGCTCGCGCAGCCGGGCCAGCAGGTACTCGCCGCGCGAGCGCGCTCGCGCGGCCAGCCCCTCCTCCTCGACGACGTCGATCACGGCCCGCGCCGCGGCGGCCGGCATGGGGTCCGAGACGTGCGAAGTGACGTGGACGAACCCGCGCGCGTGGCAGTCCTCCTCGATCGCGGCGCTGGTCGCCACGGCGCTGATCGGCACGCCTCCGCCCAGCGTCTTCGACAGCACGAGCAGGTCGGGCACGACGCCGTAGACCTCGAAGCCGTACATCGCCCCCAGCCGCCCGAGTCCGGTCTGGCACTCGTCGAGCACGAGCAGCATCCCGCGCTCGCGCGCGAGCTCGGACAGGCGCAGGAAGTAGCCGGGCGGCGGGACGATCACCCCGCCGGCCGACAGCACGGGCTCCGCGAGGACGGCGGCGGGAGAGCCAACCGACGCCTGGTCGAACAGGTCGAAGCCCGCCTCGAGGCACGTGCAGTCGCAGGCGCCGTCGCAGTGACGGATCGGGCAGCGGTAGGCGTAGGGCGCGGGCAGGGCGAACGCGCCCGGGGCGGCCGGCCCGTAGCCGCGCCGCCCGGCGGCGTAGGTGACGGCCGAGGCCCCGGCGGTCACCCCGTGCCAGCTGCGCGTAAGCGCGGCGACCTCGAAGCGTCCGCTGGAGAGCTTGGCCATCCGCAGGGCGGCCTCGATCCCCTCGCCGCCCGTCGACAGCAGCATCACCCGGCGCAGGGGCGCGGGCAGCGTCGCGACCAGGCGGTCGGCGAGGGCGAGCACGGGCTCGGACAGCATCCAGGAGTTGAGGTGCAGGACCTCGCGGCAGGCGGCCTCGATCGCGGCGACCACGCGCGGATGGTTGTGGCCGACGGTAGCGCAGATCTGGCCCGCGGTGAAGTCCAGCACCCGCTGGCCGTCCACCGTCTCCACGAACGACCCCGACGCCCGCGCCACGACCCCGTCGACGAACTCCCCTCCGTAGCGGATGAGCAAGCCGGCACGCGCGTCCACGCCGGCAGGCTACAGCGCCCCCTCGCGGTCCGGTCCGCGATACGCTCCGTCGATGCCGCGCCAGCGGCAGCCAGCTGCCGAAAGGGAGAGCGTGAGAGCAGTGCAGGTGCGTGTCCGTCTCGGTGCGGGGCTCTCTCGGCTCTCCACGGCACCGGCGCTCACGCTGGAGCTCGAGGACGGTGCGACAGTTGACGATCTCCTCGCACGCCTGCGCGACAGCGAGCCGGAATTGGCACCGGCGCTGCGCTCCGCGCTGCCGGTGATCGAGGGCGAGCACGCTGAGCGCCGCCGGCCCCTTGAGGACCGCCAGGAGGTCGCCCTGCTGCTCCCAGTCTCGGGAGGGTGACCGGGCGCTCGACCGCCACCACCGAAAGGAGCCGCTCGTGGCCATCCAGGAATCCCCGGCACGTACTGGGGAGGCACGCCAGACCATCCTCGTCGACACCTTCACCAACGGCCTGCTCGGCCCCGACGTGCCAATGCTCGGCCCGGTCGCCGACGGCGGGCACATCGTGTGGAACTCGACCCCCGGTTGCTGGGGTCCGATGATCACGCCGTCGATCCGCGGCGGCCATGAGGTCTGCCAGCCCGTCGCCGTCGACGCCGCGAAGGCGGGAGACGCGGTGGCGATCCGCGTCAAGGACATCGAGGTGACCTCCCTGGCGACCTCGTCGGGCAACGACCAGCCGATGGAGGGTCGCTTCAACGGCGATCCCTACTGCGCGCCGGTGTGCCCGGGCTGCGGGACGGAGTGGCCCGAGACCCGCGTCGAGGGCATCGGGCCGACGTCGGTGCGCTGCACGGGGTGTGGTGCGGACTGCACGCCGTTCACGTTCACCAACGGCTACACGATTGCGTTCGACGAGCTGCGCTCGCTCGGGGTCACCGTCCCGCGCGAGGCGGCGGAGACCTTCGCCCGGGAGGCGGCCCGCTGTGCGGCGCTCCCCGACAACTCCGTGCAGAATCCGATCCTCGGCTTCGCGCCGCACGACATCGTCGCGCTGGCCACGCGGGTGCGGGCCTTCATGGGCCAGCTCGGCACGTCCCCCTCGACGACGATCCCCGACTCCCACAACGCGGGCGACTTCGGGTCGTTCCTGGTCGGCGCGCCGCACCGCTACGCGCTCGACTCGCGGGAGCTGCAGCGTCACAAGACCGACGGGCACATGGACATCGACGCGGTGCGCGCGGGCGCGATCCTCGTCTGCCCGGTCAAGGTCGACGGCGCCGGTGTATACCTCGGCGACATGCACGCGCTCCAGGGCGACGGGGAGATCGCCGGCCACACCTGCGACGTGTCCGGCACCGTGACGCTGCAGGTGGAGGTGCTCGCGGGCCTGGGCAACGATGGGCCGATCCTCTTCCCGGTTGCGGAGGACCTTCCGTTCCTGGCCCGGCCGCTCAGCGGCCCCGAGCGCGAGCGGGCCGTCGCGCTCGCGCGCCAGCACGGCATGGACGCGCTCGAGGAGTCGCAGCCGATCTCGGTGATCGGCACCGGGCCCGACCTCAACTCGGCGACGGACAACGGGCTCGCCAGGGCAGCGGAGCTGCTCGAGATGTCGATCCCCGAGGTGAAGAACCGTGCGACGATCGCCGGCGCGATCGAGATCGGCCGCCACCCCGGCGTCGTCCACGTGACCTTCCGCGCACCGGCCGAACGGCTGGAGGCGCGCGGGCTCCTGCGTTACGCAGTCGAGCAGTACGGCCAGAGCTGACGCGCGCCGGGGGTTCCGCCCGATGTGGGCGAGCCCCCGTGCCGTCCTCTTCGCACCCCTGGGGGAGAACCTCGCCCGCCTGCACGGGATCGACGTCGAGGCCAAGAGGGCGGAGCTCGGCGTGCCGAGCTGACACAAGGACTCGATCTCCGCTGAGCGATAGGCCTCCGCCTTGATCGGTCTGGGACAATCTTGGCGGAGCGGGCCATGGAGGAATCCACCGAGCGGCAGATCCTGATCGTCGCAAACCGGACGGCGGCGACTCCCCTGCTGCTCGCGGAGGTCCGTAGGCGCGCTGCGAGTGAGTCGTGCCGTTTCGCCCTGCTGGTGCCGCGGTCGTACTGGGACGCCGATACAGAGGAGTCGGCCATCACGCTCGAGCTCGCCATCCCGCTGCTCGAGGAGGCGGCCGGCGGGCACGTGGCCGGCCTGATCGGCGCGGAGGATCCCTTCGCCGCCGTGCGAGAGGCGCTGCGCGACGGGGACTACGACGAGATGATCATCTCCACGCTGCCCACCCGCGTGTCGCACTGGCTGCGCATCGACCTTCCGGCGCGCGTGCAGCGACTCGGCCTCCCGGTCACCGTGGTCACCGCCAATAAGGCGGACCGGGCATTCGCGCGCATGCCCTGACGGTCAGATCCATCCATGCAGGGCTCAAGGCGGGTGAGGCTCGTGGTCATGCCCGCGCGGTGGGCTGCGCTGCGCGGCGGCGTCTTGCCGCTGCGACGAGGTTCGCGAGCGAATCCCGCGTCTCAGGCCAGGCACGGGTCTTGAGGCCGCAGTCGGGGTTGACCCACAGCCGCTCACGCCCGATTCGCTGCTCGGCGAGCTCGAGCAGCTGCTCGAGCTCGTCCGCGGATGGCACCCGCGGCGAGTGGATGTCATAGATGCCGGGTCCGATCTTGCCGGGGTACTCGAAGTCGTGGAAGACGTCGAGTAGCTCCATCCCCGATCGCGATGCCTCGATCGAGATCACATCCGCATCCAGTCGCGCGATGGGCTCGATCATCTCGCCGAACTCCGAGTAGCACATGTGCGTGTGGATCTGGGTCTGCGGTGCGGCGGGAGCGACCGCCACGCGGAAGCAGTCGATCGCCCAGCGCACGTAGTCGTCCTGGCGGGCGCTGCGCAACGGTAGCCCCTCTCGCAGGGCCGCCTCATCGACCTGGATCACCGCCGCGCCGGCGACCTCGAGGTCAAGGACCTCATCCTGGATCGCCAGGGCGATCTGGGTGCAGGTCTCGCTGCGAGGCTGGTCGTCGCGCACGAACGACCACTGAAGGATCGTGACCGGGCCCGTGAGCATGCCCTTCATCGGGCGCCGGGTCAGCGCCTGGGCCTCCTGCCACCAGCGCACCGTCATCGGGCCCGGCCGCGACACGTCGCCGAACAGGATCGGCGGCTTGACGCAGCGGCTGCCGTAGGACTGCACCCAGCCCTGCTGCGAGAGTACGAACCCGTTCAGCTGCTCGCCGAAGTACTCGACCATGTCGTTGCGCTCCGGTTCGCCGTGCACGAGCACGTCGAGGCCGAGGTGCTCCTGCTCGCGCACGACCAGCTCGATCTGGGAGCGCAGGAATGCGTCGTACGCCTCGGCGTCGAGCTCGCCGGACCGCCAGCGCCGGCGTGCGGCGCGTATCTCGGCGGTCTGCGGGAAGGACCCGATCGTCGTCGTCGGCAGCTCGGGCAGCCCCAGGCGCTCGTGCTGCGCGGCCAGGCGCTCGCCGATCGGCGCCGGACGTGCGTAGTCCTCCTCGCGCAGCGCCGCCACCCGGCGGCGCACGGCGGCGGCGTTCGTCAGCCGCGACACGCGTCGCACCGAGATCCGCCGCCGGGCGTCGGCCAGCAGCTCGTCCCGATCGGTGTGGCCGCCGTCAACCGCACGGGCCAGCAGCGCGAGCTCCTCAAGCTTTTCCTGCCCGAAGGCCAACCACTCGCGCACCTCTTCCGGGATCCCATGCTCACGCGCCACGCCGTAGGGGACGTGCAGCAACGAGCAGGACGGCGCGATCGTCAGGCGGTCGCTTCCGATCCTCGCGACGATACGGTCCAAGCGGTTGAGCGCGAGATCCAGGTCGGCCGCCCACACGTTGCGCCCGTCGATCACGCCCGCGGACAGCCGGGCACCGGCGGGAAGCGCGTCGAGCACGGCGTCCAATTGCGACGGCGCCCGGACGAGATCCACGTGCAGCTCGGCCAGCGGCAGCCGCGCGATGCGCTCCAGCGCACGCTCATCGAGGCCCTCGAAGTACGTCGCCAGGCAGACCTCGAGCGGCGCGCCCGCGCAGAGCGTCGCGAACGCGTCGGCGAACGCGTCGAGCTCCGCATCGCTGCGATCGAGTACCAGGCAGGGCTCGTCGATCTGGACCTCGCGGGCGCCGGCGGCGGCGAGTGTGGCGAGCAGCTCCGCGTAGACGACGGTGAGCGCCGGCAGCAGCGACAGCGGCTCGGCGACACCCTTGGAGAGCAGCAGCAACGACACCGGGCCGAGCACGACCGGGCGCCCGTCAACGCCCAGCTCGCTGGCCTCCCGCAGGTGCGCCACCCACTTGTTCGCCCGCAGTGCGAACGACTGGCGGGGCGTCAGCTCGGGGACGAGGTAGTGGTAGTTGGTGTCGAACCACTTGGTCATCTCGAGCGGCGTCACGCCCTTGCCGCCACGGCACGCCAGGAAATGCCCCGGCAGCCCGCTCGCGCCCACTCCTCCGTGGCGCTCGGCAATGAGCGTCACCATCTCCGCCACGTCCACGACGTGGTCGTAGAGCGCGAAGTCCCCCACCGGCAGAACCTCGATGCCGGCCTGGATCCCGGCCCGCAGGTTCGCGGCACGGATCTCACGCGCGGTCGCCTCCAGCTCGGCGGCGCTCGACCTTCCGGCCCAGTAGTCCTCGAGCGCGGCCTTCAGCTCGCGGTCAGCCCCGATCCGGGGAAAGCTCAACACGGCGGTTCGCGCCATGGGTATCTCCTCTGCCGTCGACCCAGCCCGCGGGGTCGTATTCGTCGGATCCGCCGGATTCTCCCGGACAGCGGGAGCGATCCGGCGTGCTGGCTAGCGGCCCAGCCTGTGCTTGAACGGAAACACCCACCGGAAGAGGCTCAGGCCGGCGCGCTGCACCAGCAGTCGGGTCGGCACTCGCACGCCAAAGAGCCCGATCGCTCCCGGGCGTGACCCAGCACCGCATGCACCAGGTAGGCGCCCCCGCCGATGAAGAAGACGCGCCTCATGGAGGGAGCGTAGCCGTGCGGGCCCGCAAGGGTCCGTGAGCCGGCGAAGCGGTCTGCGGACCAAGGCGCTGATGGACGATCAGGACCCTCGGCGCGCTGGCACCCGGGCGCTGCTCTAGCATCCGGTACCTTCGATGCGCCGGGCAGCCGCCACGATCGTCGCCTGCCTGTCGCTGGCGCTTCCCGCCGTCGCGCTCGGGCAGGCGCCGGCTGCACCTGCTCCGCCGCCCGCGCCCGGCGCCGTCTCGCTCACGCTCGAGCGAGTCCACCGCGTCGGCCGCGACGACGTCGTCCTGCGGGGGGACCGCGTGCGCGTGCGCGGCGTGGTCGCGCCCTTCGTCCCGGGGCAGGCCGTCGTCGTGCGCCTCTACCGGGGGCGCACAAAGCTCGCCGCGAAGGCAGTGAAGATCAAGCCGATCCGCGGCGGCACGAAGGGAGGCTTCGTCGCCTCGCTGAAGGCCGAGCGCCGCGGCCGCCTGACCGTGCGCGCCAGCCACCGCGCCACGGCGGCGCAGGAGTCGATGGTCGCAAAGGCGCGGCACGTGCTCGTCGTCTCGCCGCACGCGGCCGCGGGCGCGCGCGGGCCGGTCGTGCGCCTGCTGCAGCGCCGCCTGGCGGGGCTGCATTACGCGGTCTCGAGCTCGGGGCTCTTCGACGCGGCCACGGCGCGGGCCGTCGTCGCGTACCGCAAGGTCACCGGGATGAGCCGGGTGGCGCTGGCCTCGGCGACGCTGGTGCGCGCACTCCTCCGAGGGCGCGGGACGTTCAAGCCGCGCTACCCAGGGCACGGCAAGCACGTCGAGGTCGACCTCTCGCGGCAGGTGCTCGCGCTCGTGGAGCGTGGCCGGGTGTACCGGATCTTCGGCGTCTCCTCGGGCAAGGCCTCGACGCCGACCGTGCTCGGCAGGTTTCACGTCTACTCGAAGACCTACGGCACGAACGCCAAGGGGATGGTCCACACCAGCTACTTCATCGGCGGCTACGCGGTCCACGGCTACGCCTCGGTCCCGACCTTCCCTGCCAGCCACGGCTGCGTGCGCGTGCCGATCCCCAACGCGCTGTTCATCTTCGGCTGGCTGCGCGTCGGCGACCGCGTCGACATCTACCCCTAGTCCCGCAGCTCGACGACCTCCTCCAGCGCCAGCCGGTCCGCGCGCGCGATCCACTCCTCCGCGCTGTGCCGCTGCGGGTCGCGCGCCAGCGCCGGGTAGCCGACGGAGAGGATCGTCGCGACCTGCTCGTCCTCGCCGTGGCCGAGCGCTGCGCGCAGGCCTTCTGCGTCGGAGATACCGTTCGGGCACGAGCCGATTCCCTCGTTCCAAGCGGCCAGCATCATGTTCTGCGCGGCGCGGCCGGCGTCGAAGCCCAGCGGTCCCTTGCCTCGCACCACGACCGCCACGACGAGCGCCGCGCCGAGCAGGTTCGACGGCCTGAACACCGCCTGCGCCGCCCGCTCGATCAGCGCCCGGTTGCGTATCGCGACGAACCGCCTGGCCTGGCGGTTGCGTGAGCTGCCCGCCACTCGCCCGGCTTCGAGGATCCGTCGCATCACGTCGTCGGGCAGCGGGCGCCCATCGTACTCGCGCACTTCGCGTTTGCTTACCACCGCCAGGTAGCCGTCCACAGCGCGCAGGCTACCCGGCGGTCGCACGCAGGGGCGACGCTCGGAGTAATAGAAGTCCGACCGCCACGTGAACGTTCATGACGATCATCGGCGGCAGCGACATCGACTCCGCCGGCTGGGCGACGTAGCCTTCGCGGATGACCATCAGGCTGCATCGGTCTTGACGGCTCGGGTCCGAGCCGTCAAGACCGATGCAATCACCCGCCGTAGGCGATCGACCGCCACAAAGATGCGCGCCTCCGATGCCTCGCCGGAGCTGCTCCCCACCCACTAGGTTCTGCCGATGGCCGTCCCTCGCCTCCGCGTCCCCCACCAGCCCTACGGGAACCTAGGCTCCGACGAGGTCGAGCTCTACCACCGCACTTACACGACGCTGCTGCGCTCGTCGGGGGAAACGCTGGTGCGCGTGCTCGAGCCCTCGCACCGGTCGATGAACTCAAGCCTGCACCCGCTGGCGGCCTCCGAGGACCTCGACCTCGGGGCCTTTCTCTACGCGACCCGCCGCCTGCCCGGCGAGGTCGCGCGCTGCAAGGTCATCGTCATGGGCCAGGAGGCTGAGGTCTTCGCGCGCCGCGGGATCGGGCCGATCGAGGATTGGGCGCAGCTCGAGGCACCCGCCCGGCGCCGGCGGTGGTTCGACGACGGCGCCGGGACGCTCGCCGTCCTGCTGGCCTCGGCCTCGGACCTCGACGACCTCATCCCCACCCTGGTCGCATACCAGATCGAGTGGAACAAGCTGCGCCTGCGCCAGCGCTCGCAGCGCTGGCCGGTCGGGCAGGAGCCCGCGCCGGCCGAGTGCGCCGAGGCGCTCGGCGGCTCGGAGGAGGACTGGTCGCGGTTGCGCGAGGCGTGGGGTGGGGCGCTGCTCGAGCGGCTCGCGGACGTCGCGGAGCGCCGCATGAACCTGCGCATGCGCATGCTCGGCGGCAGCGCGGTCGGCTACGCGCGGATGACGCGCCGCTGGTGGAAGCCCGTGCACGAGAGCCTCGCCGAGCAGGAGCTGGCCGACCGTCCCGTGTACTTCGTCTCCTCCAACACGCACTCGATCGTCAACCTCGTCACGGGCACCGCGCGCAGACGCGAGGAGGAGATCACGGCGTGGATCGAAACGGCCGGTCCGCAGGAGCTGCGCGCCGAGCTGGCCAAGTTCCGCGCCGGCAAGGCGGAGGGCTCATGGGACAACTTTCTCTACTTCTGCGCGCGCGAGCTCTTCGCGGCGCAGCCGGAGGAGAGCCGGGTGTGGGAGCGCCGCTCTGAGGAGGAGCGCGCGGTCGGGGTCACGCACCTTTCGAGCCGCACGGCCCTGCGCGTGTCGGCCCAGACCATCGCGCTGGATCGCCTCGACCCGCGGGCGCTCGACTCGCGCCTGGGCGACGTGGACCGCGAGCGCCTAGCGCGCTGCCCGGCCGTGATCGTGAACATCGAGTATCCGCTCGGCGTGGCCGCCTACAACATCCTGCGCGAGATCACCGAGGCCTCCGACCGGCTGCGCGGCGTCTACGTCCTCGGCAAGGCGGCGACGCTGAACGCCGACGTGGGCGACGTGATGATCTCGAGCGTCATCCACGACGAGCACTCGGGCTCGACCTACTGGCTCGACAACGCGTTCTCGGTGGACGACATCGCGCCGTTCCTCGTCTTCGGCTCGGGCCTGGACAACCAGCGCGCGGTGACCGTGAAGAGCACGTTCCTGCAGAACCGCCAGTACCTCGACTACTACTACCGCGAGGCCTTCACCGTGGTCGAGATGGAGGCCGGGCCGTTCTGCAACGCCGTCTACGAGATCGCCGACGTCGACCGGTACCCTGTCGGGGAGGCGGTCAACTTCTCCAAGCTCCCGCTCGACTTCGGGATCATCCACTACGCGTCCGATACGCCCTACACCCAGGCC
>DASQFQ010000258.1:0-10608 GCA_035633075.1 Solirubrobacteraceae bacterium
CTCGGGTCGAGTCTTCTCGATCGTCAGCTGGGCGCTGCGGCCGGTCAGGTGCAGGGTGGCGATCTGGTTGTCGAAAGTCGGTTCGCCCGCGAACTCCCAGCGCACGGCGGCCGGCCGGACGCCGGCGCTCCGCGCGAGCAACCGGGCGACCGCGGCGGCGCTGCGAGACAGCGCTGCCCGCAGTGCGCGGCGCTCGGGCCGGTCCAGCGGGTTGCGAATCGGCGAGCAGACCGCCTGCACGAGGGCGCTCTCGATCGGCGCGCGCCCGGGGAAGGAGGCCTCGGCCAGGTACGCGTGGTGCACGTCGCCCGACAAGACGATCACCGACGCCGGCGCCGGGCCGCGACCGCCCGACGCCACCTCGTGGAGCAGGTCGGTCAAGCGAATGAAGGACTCGTGGAACGCCGACCAGTGCTCAAGGTCGATCGCCTGGCGGATCTTCTCGCCCAGCCGCGCCGCCGTCCGACCCCAGGCCCCATCGCAGACCGCTTCATTCCACGCTTCCAAGTGGTGCAGACCGTGGGACAGCAGCAACGGCAGCGTCGTCGCGATCAGCAAGTGGTCGAAATCGCCGGTGACACATTCTTCGACCCACGCCCACTCCGGCTCCGAGAGCATCTCGCGGCGGTCCTCGTCGAGGACGCGGCCGGCACGGGAATCCAGCACGAGCAGCCGGGTGCGTCCGAAGTCCCGTTGGTAGCTCCAGCGGGTTCCCGCGACCTCCTCCTCGGCCTGCTTCGCGAACGCGCGGAGGATCTCTTCGGCGTCCTGTGCCTCGCGCACGCTGGCCAGCAGCGCGTTCTCGGCGAGCTCGGCGGGGGAGAGGTTGCCGAGATGCTGATAGATCCAGTACGACATGTAGGCACCGAGAATCCGCTCGTGCCACCACGGCACCGTGCGGATCTCCCGCACCCACGCCCACGACGCGTTCCAGTCGTCGTGCACGTCGTGATCGTCGAAGATCATCGCGCTGGAGATGGTGGACAGCAGCCAGCGCGTCGCGGGATCGCTCCACGCCTCGCGATAAAGCCAGGTGTACTCCTCGAAGTCGGCGACCTCCCCCTGCGGCGGCTCATCCGCGCTCGCGACGCCGCTCCCGCGGCGTTCCTTGATCAGGCGCTCGGTCTCGGGGGAGACCTGGTCGGCATAGACCTGGTCGCCCAGGAGCAGCAGGGCATCGGGCCACTCGCGCGGCGGCCGCGTTCGCAGGCGCCCGACCAATGCCAGCAGCGCGTCCACCTCGCGCCCGCGGTCGTCGCGGTCCTTGCTCAACGCGTACGGCGGCTCGTGCGGCAGGGAGACCCGGCACGACCCGAACGCCAAGCGCACCGGCTGGCCGGGCGTGCGCGTGCGTATCACGCTCTCGGGGAAGGGACTTTCGGCGAGCGGCCAGCAGCGCTCGCCGTCGAGGTGCACCTGATAGGGAACGCACGCCCCCGATTCCAGACCGCTCACGCATACCAAGCCGTAGTGGTGGCCCGCGACGCAAAACGTCGGAGCTGAGCAGCCAAGCACCTCCACCGTGCACGCGCGGTCGGTTTCGACCCAGACGATCGCCTCCTCGTCACCGACGTAGCGCAGGAGTGGGCCCAGGACCAGGCGCGCGAGGGCAGGCGTCATCGTGCCTACCGACCAGCCGTCGGCAGGCGCACGATCGTCCTGGCGGCGCAAACGGCCAACGATCAAGCCGCTTTGCAACGGCGTGCGGCCATCTTCAGCTCGCCGCTCTTAGCCATCTGCACCAAGCGGGTGTCGGTGACGGATCAGTCGAAGGGACCTTGACCGTTGCGAAGTCGCGGCGGTCCGCATAGGGGGTCAGCCCGCGCTCCACGTCGTAGGCCCGGCCCAGGTCCTGGAGGAATAGCCGAACGATCGTGTTGCCAATGTCTGCCGGTCCGCGCGCCACGGCGCATGACCCTATCTCTCAGGTCCCTGCGAGGGGAGCAGCAGCGCCGATGCCGGACCATCCGGACGGGTCGGGGATCGCCAGCTGTCAGCTCGGGGACTCAGACCTGCCCAGGTCGTGCTTTGCCAGGCGCGGGGCTTTCGCTCCCGCTCGTCCCCGCCTGCCTCGCCATGCGGCGACACGGACGGATCATCTGGGGTTGCCGCGCCCTCCCTGCGCCGCCAGCGACGGCGCCTCAGCCTCTCGGCGGGCCGGAGAGTCGGCCTCACGTCCACCTTCCCGGAAAGGGCAGGCGGCATGTTGCGCAGTCCTCCCTTCGAGGGACCGCGGACGGGCGAGGTGTCAGGGCTGCGGCTCGTGCCTCGCCCCGGCGTGTGTTCCGGGGCGGGTCACGCGCGAGAGGCGGCCTCCCGCGTAGCCTCCGGCAGGTCGATGAGCGCCCGTCCGAAGAGCGGAACTCCGTACAGCGGCACCCCACTGCCGCGCAAGCTCGGCATCAAGCCCCGGCACCGCCTGCTGTTGCAGGGCGCGCCCGAAGGGTTCGAGGCGGAGACACTCGGCGAGCTGCCCGAAGGGGTCCAGGTGCGCCGCCGGGGGAGCGAGCAGGCCGACGTCATCGTCGCCTTCCACGCGCGGCGGGCCGACCTCGCGCGGAAGCTGCCCGCGCTGCGCGAGCGCATGGAGCCGGCCGCGGGCCTGTGGATCGCCTGGCCCAAGCGTGCGTCGGGCATGCCGACCGACCTCACCGAGGACGTGGTGCGCGAGCTGGCGCTCGCCAACGCCCTGGTCGACAACAAGGTCTGCGCGATCGACGAGACCTGGAGCGGCCTGCGCCTCGTGATCCGCCTGCGCGATCGGCCGCGCTAGTGGGCGCGCCGTCTCCGCGTCCTGCGCGTCGGGCAGGTCCTCGATCCGGGCTGCAGGCTCGGGAGCTCGCCGGCGGCGAGGTGAGGGCGTCCGCGACGTAGCCCTGTGGGTCCTCGGACTCGCGACCGGAGCCTCTAGTCCGTCGCCGCGCCGGCGGTCGTGCTCACGGCGCGGACCTGCACCCGCCGCGTGGCACCTGGGGTGATCGCGGTGACGCGGTACAGGCCCGGGCGGTGGGGCCGCACACGGGTGTCGAAGCGCCCGCCGCGGACGTTGATGCGCTTGCGCTGCACGCCGATCCAGCGGCGGCCGACCTGGCGCTCGAAGCGCAGCTCGATCCGGCCGCCGAGGGGCGCCGGCGCGAGCGTGCCCGAGACGCGGAGGGCGGCGCCCGCGCGGATGCGACGTCGCGCGACCGACAGCGTGAGGGCCGGGAGGACCGTGATCGAGACGGGCGGCGACTCGAGCGCAGGGCGCGTCCCGTCGCCCGTGAAGGCGGCGCGGACGAGGCCGCTGCGGGCCAGCGCGACCGTCGCCTGCCAGCGCCCATCGGGCCCGCAGGCGGCGCCGGCGACCCGCTGCCAGGCGGCGCCCGGGACCGAGAACTGGATGTCGAGCGGCGCGCCGGCCGGGGAGGCCCCGTCCGGGAAGCGCAGCTCGCCCGAGAGGACGACGGGCTTGGTGCGCACGCGCCGGGCGGCGGCGCGCACCGTCACGCCCGCCAGCGGGCCGGCGTAGCGGGCAGAGCGCTCGCGCAGGTCGGCGAGCTGCCCGTAGAGCACGTCGCCCGGGCAGGAGGTCTGGTCGCCGTCGCGATGGCCCGAGATCCGCTCGAGTGTCACGGGCGCCCCAGTCGGATAGCGGTTGCTCGGCCCGCCGGCCGATGCGACGACGACGGTCCCCTGCGTCGGCACGCCGTGCACCGAGAGCTTCCACCCGATCAGGCGGGCCAGCGCGTCCATCCCCGGCTCCGACTGGGCCACGGCGCTGAAGGTCCCGAGGCACGCGATCCCGGTCGAATTGGAGTTGTAGCCCTGGGCCTGGGCGCCGACGACGGCCAGCCCCAACCCGCCCGCGCGGCCCTCGAAGACCTGGCCGTACTTGTCGACGAGGAAGTTGTAGCCGATGTCGTTCCAGCGGTTGGAGTCCCGGTGGTAGCGGCAGATGCCCAGCACGATTCCGGCCGATTCCTCGGGCGCGTAGTCGTGGGCCGTCACCGTGTGGTGGACGAAGGCGAGCTGCACCTGCCCGAACCTGGGGTCCGAGCGCGGTGGGACGGTGTCGCCGCCCCACTCCGTGCGGGTGATGATGCGGGGAGGGGAGACCTGGGTGGTCCGGGCGCGGGCGCGGCGACGCAGCCGGCCCGTGAGCGCGCGCGCCGTGCGTGCGGTCGGCTGGGCGCGGACGAAGCGCGCGCGCAGCCCACGCGAGGGACCCCGCAGGCGCAGTTGGAACAGGTCCGCCGTGCCCGTCCACGCCGGCTCGGTCCCCGGCGGCGCGGCCGCGCTGTCGGGGCGATGGTCACCGGCGGCGTGCAGCGCGATCCAGCGCGACCAGTCGCCGCCGCGGCGCCGCACGCGCACATGCGCCTCCAGGCGCGAGCCGTGCGCCCAGCGCAGGCCCATCAGGTCGAAGCGCCGCGGCGCGCGCTGGACGCGCGTCGTGCGCCATCCCGCGCCGCTCGCCTGCGCCGCCGCGTCGTCGACGGCCAACTCGAAGAGCGCGGGGCCGCGGGCGTAGGCCGGGCGCGGGCGCAGCGCGCCGGCTGCGGCGGCGGCGACACCGAGCCCGAGGGCTTCCCTGCGGTTGAGGCGGCTGTGGTGCATCGGTCCCACGGAACACTCGAGGGTGCTGAAAGGATCACTTTCGTTGTGCGTTGCACCCGATCCTGCCCCGGCGGACGCACGTCCGGGGTGAGAGGATGCCGGACATGGAGCAGCGCCTCAGCCTCATCACCCTCGGCGTCGCCGACCTCGGCCGTGCCCGGGCGTTCTACGAGGCGCTGGACTGGGCGACCGGGTGCGCGCCTGGCTCGGACGTCGTCTTCTTTCAGGCGGGCGGCATGATCGTGGCGCTGTGGGACCGCGCAAGGCTCGCGGCCGACAGCGGCGTGCCCGACCACGGCGGCTGGGGCGGCGTCACGCTCGCGCACAACGTCGCCTCGCCCGCCAAGGTCGACGCGGTGCTGGCCGAGGCTCGCAAGGCGGGCGCCAACATCACCCGCGAGGGCGCGACGACGTTCTGGGGCGGCTACTCGGGCGTGTTCGCCGACCCCGACGGCCATCCGTGGGAGGTCGCCCACAACCCGGGCTGGACGCTGCAGGACGACGGCTCGATCAGGCTCTAGGCGAGAAGCAGGTCGGGGCAGGCGCCCCGAGCAGGCTCTTAGGGCGAGACGCAGTCGGGACAGGCGCCGCGCAGCACGACCTCGTGACCACCGATCTCGAAGCCCAGGCGCTCGGCCACGCCGTCGATGAGCCGCTCGATCTGCGGTTCCTCGAATGCGGCGAACCTGCCGCAGCGGTCGCAGATCGCGTGATGGTGGTGCTCGCCGCTGGGGTCCGCCGGCTCGTAGGAGGAGGTCCCGTCTACGTCGATGCGCCGCACGAGGCCGAGGCGCGCGAGCACCTCGAGCGCCCGGTAGACGCTGGCGAGGCCGACGGCCCGGTCCGCCTCGCGCAGGCGGTCGTGGATCTCCTGCGCGCTCAGGCAGCAGCGCTGCCGGCTCAGCAGGCCGAGCACCTGCTCGCGGGCGCCGCCGGCGCGGTGGCCCGAGCGTGTCAGCTCGCGCTGCGCGTGCTCCTCCCAGGCGGTCTGCTGAACGTCCGGCACCCGGCCATCGTAGCGGTACCGAAAACGAGAATCAGTTTCAGTAGGGTGGAGGCATGGCGCGCCGCCTCGCCTCCCTCGCGCTGCTCGCCCCGCTCGCCGCCGCGGCGTGCGGAGACGGTGACGTCTCGGCTGCGCACGCCGGGCCGGTCGTCGCCGCGACCACGACCCAGGTGGCCGACCTCGCGCGCAACGTGGCGGGACGGCGCGCGAGCGTCACGGGCCTGCTCGCGCCCAACGCGGACCCGCACGCCTACGAGCCTCGCCCGCGCGACGTCAGGGCGCTCGCCAAGGCGGGGCTCGTCCTGCGCTCGGGCGGCGAGCTCGACGACTGGCTTGCCGACGCCATCGACAGCGCGGGTGGCGACGCCCCTGTGGTGTCCCTGATCGATTCCGTGCGACCGCCCGGCGGCGACCCGCACTGGTGGCAGGACCCGAGCCACGCGCAGCGCGCGGTCCGGGCGATCCGCGACGCCCTCGCCAAGGTGGACCCGGGCGGTCGCGCGGCCTACGCGGCCAACGCCCGCGCCTACCTGGCGAGGCTGGGCCGGCTCGACCGCGCCGTGCGGCGCTGCGTCGCCGCCATCCCTCCGGCGCGGCGGAGGCTGGTGACCACCCACGACGCACTGGGCCCCTACGCGCGGCGCTACGGGCTCGAGGTCATCGGCACCGTCATCCCCTCGCGCTCAACCGCGGGGCAGACCTCGGCGGGGCAGACCGCCCGGCTGGTCAGGACCATCCGGCGCGCCGGGGTCCCCGTGATCTTCACCGAGAGCTCGGTCAATCCCGGCGTCGAGCGCGCGATCGCACGCGAGGCCGGCGCCCGCGTCGGCCGGGCGCTGTGGGCCGACACGCTGGGCGCGCGCGGCTCCGACGGCGCCACCTACGTCGCCTCGATCGCCGCCAACACGCGAGCGCTGGCCGAGGGGCTGGGCGGGGACGCCGGCGCCTGCTCGCTGCCCGCCTGACCGTGCTCGACGCCTTCTCGGCTCCCTACATGCAGCGCGCTCTCGTCGAGGTGCTGTTGCTCGCCGTCCTGGCCGGGACGCTGGGGGCCTGGATCGTCCTACGCCGGCTGGCGTTCTTTACCCACTCCGTGGGCACGGCCGCGTTCCCGGGCCTGGTCGTCGCCGGCCCGTGGGGCATCGCCCCGCAGCTCGCGGCGCTCGGCGCGGCGCTGGGCTTCGCGGCTGCCCGGGAGCGCCTCTCCCGCGGCGGGCGTGCCGACGGGGACGCTGTCACCGGCCTGCTGCTCGTGGGCGCCCTGGCGCTCGGCGCCGTCCTGGCCTCCGACGTCTACGAGTCAGGCGCCGGGGTGGACCGGTTGCTGTTCGGGACGCTGATCGGGCTGAGCTCCGCCGACGTGGCGCTGACCGCGCTGGCCGTCGTCGCCGCCCTCGGCGCGGATGCCGCCCTGCGCCGGTCATGGCTGGCCTCGGGGTTCGACGGGGACAGCGCACGGGCGCTCGGGGTGCGCACCGCAGCGGCGGACCGGCTCCTGCTCGTCGCCGTGGCGGCCGCGGTCGTCGTCGCCCTCGACGCCGTGGGGGCGCTGCTCGTGGCGGTTGTGCTCGTCGTCCCCGCCGCCACCGTTCGCCTGCTGGCGCCCGGTGTGCGCTCGCTCCAGCTCGGGACCGCGGCGCTGGCCGCAGTGGAGGGTGTCGGCGCACTGTGGCTCGCAGAGGGCCTGAACGTCGGGCCCGGGCCGGCGCTGGCCGTGCTGGGCGGCGCGGTCTTCGCACTGGTGGCGATCGTCCGCGGGGAGCGGGGATGACCGCGCCGCTGGTACGCACCCGCGACCTGTGCGGCGGCTATCGCCCTGGTGTGGACGTGCTGTCGGGCGTGACGTTCGCCGCGAAGACCGGCGAGGTGGTCGCCGTGCTGGGACCCAACGGCGGCGGCAAGAGCACGCTCTTCCGCGCGCTGCTGGACGAGCTGCCCTTTCGCCGGGGCAGCGTGGAGCTGGCCGGACGAGCCGCCTACGTGCCGCAGACCGAGCGCGCGCGGCTGGACTTCCCGGTCGGCGCCCTCGACGTCGCACTCATGGGCGCTTACGGCCGCACCCCGTGGTTCCGCCGGATCGCGCGGGCCGACCGGGCGGCGGCGTCCGCGGCCCTCGAGCGCGTCGGCCTCGCCGCGCAGGCGCGGGAGCGCTTCGGCGCGCTGTCAGGCGGGCAGCGCCAGCGCGTGCTGATCGCCCGCGCGCTCGTGCAGGACGCGCTCGTCCTCCTGCTCGACGAGCCGCTGTCGGGCGTGGACGCCGCGAGCGCGGCGCACATCGAGGCGCTGTTCGGGGAGCTGAGGGCCGAGGGGCGCGCGCTGCTGGTCGCCACCCACGACGTCCGCCAGGCCCGGGCCTGGGACGCCGTGCTGTGCCTGCACGGCCGCCAGGTGGCCTTCGGAGCTCCGGAGCCCACGCTCACCGCCGAGGTCCTCCAGGCCACCTACGGCGCCGAGCTGGTCCTGCTCGGCGGCGGGCAGACGGCGGTCGCGGTCGAGCACCACGACCACGACCACGCGCGCTGATGCTGGGCGACCCGATCATCCGCCGCGCGCTGGCCGAGCTGCTGCTGCTCAGCCTCGCCTGTGGGCCGCTGGGCGTCTGGGTGCTCCTGCACCGCCGGAGCTACGCGGCGGAGTCGATAAGCCACGGGATGCTGCCCGGTCTCGTGCTCGCTGCGCTCGCCGGCCTGCCGCTGGTGTTGGGCGCCGGCGCCGGGGTCCTGGTCGCCGCCGCCGCCATCTCGCTGGCGGGCCGCGACGAGCGCGTAGGCGCCGACGCCGGGGTTGCGGTGGCGGTCGGCGCGCTCTTCGGCCTCGGCGCCATGCTTGCGCTCTCGCCCGCGGCGCCCCCGCGGCTGCAGGAGCTGCTGTTCGGCGACCTGCTCGGCGTCTCCGGAGGCGATCTCGTGGTGGCCGGGGCCCTTGCCGGCACGGTCGTGGTGGCGCTCGCGGCCGCGCACCGCCCGCTGGCGGCGTCCGCCTTCGACCGGCCCGCGGCAGCGTCGCTGGGCGCGCGCCCCGTGCGCTGGGAGCTCGTTCTGCTCGTGCTCCTGGGCATCACCACCGTGGCCGCGGCGCCCGGGCTGGGGAACCTGCTGCTCGTGGCGCTCGTGCTCGCACCAGGCGCCGCCGCGCTCGCCCTCACGCGGCGACTGGCGGTCGCGCTCGTCCTGGCGACGGCGATCGCAGCGACGGCTGGGGTGGCTGGCCTCGCGCTCTCCTACCACCTGGATGTCGCGGCAAGCGGTTCGGTCGCCCTGTGCGCCGTCGCCCTGGCGCTGCCGGGGTTGCTGTCGCGTCGCGGTTGACCCGTTCTGAGACTTCTTTCGTGAACCACAACTTTGATTTTAGGCATGCCATAATGTTCGGGATGCGAGTCCGCGACACCGCCATATCCTCCGCCGTGGAGGACTACGCGAAGGCGATCTACTCGCTCGAGGCGCGCGGGGCCGGCCCCGTCACCACCAACGCGCTCGCGGAGCGCATGGCCGTCACGGCCGCCTCGGCGTCGGGGATGGTGCGCAAGCTCGCCGAGCTGGGCCTGGTCTCGCACGTGCCCTACAAGGGCGTCGAGCTCACGTCCGACGGGGTGCGGTTGGCGCTCGAGGTACTGCGTCATCACCGGCTGCTCGAGCTCTACCTGGCCCGCGACCTCGGGCTGCCCTGGGACCGCGTGCACGACGAGGCCGAGGTCCTCGAGCACGTCCTCTCCGAGGAGGTCGAGGAGCTGATCGCGGCCAAGCTCGGCAACCCGACCCGCGATCCCCACGGCGACCCGATCCCGACGCGCGACCTCGTCCTCGAGGAGCGCCCCACCGCGAGCATGGCCTCGCTGGAGGCCGGGGCGTCGGGCACCTTCACCCGCATCTCGGACTCTGATCCCGCCATGCTGCGCTACCTCGCCGACCGCGGCATCGCGCCCGGGGCCGAGTTCGAGGTCGTCAGCAAGCAGCCCTTCGACGGCCCGCTGTTCGCGCGCTTCGGCGACGACGTGCATGTGCTCGGGGGCCAGCTCGCGCGGGCGATGCGCGTTGAGGGGACGGCGCCGTGAACCCGCCGCTCGCAGACAGCGCGGCCGGGGCCGTCGCCCTCCCCGCCGAGCCCGCGGTCGGGCCGCCGCCGCCCCCCGTCAGCGCCCTGCGCCGGATCCGCGCCCGCGGGCGGGTCCGCGGCCGGCTCGCCATGCTCGGGCCGGCCTTCGTCGCCGCCGTCGCCTACATCGACCCCGGCAACTTCGCCACGAACATCACGGGCGGCGCCAAGTACGGCTTCCTGCTGGTGTGGGTGATCATCGTCGCCAACCTGATGGCGATGCTCGTGCAGTACCTCTCGGCCAAGGTCGGGGTGGCCACGGGCAAGAGCCTCCCGGAGCTGTGCCGCCAGGCGCTGCCGCGGCCGGTCACGTGGGGCCTGTGGGTGCAGGCGGAGTTCATCGCCATCGCCACCGACCTCGCCGAGTTCGTGGGCGCGGCGATCGCGCTCAACCTGCTCTTCGGGGTGCCGCCCCTGACCGCGGGCCTCATGACCGCGGTCGTGGCGTTCGCGATCCTCGCGCTGCAGACCCGCGGCTACCGGCGCTTCGAGCTCGCGATCGCCGCCCTGCTCGGCATCGTGCTGCTCGGCTTCGTCTACGACCTCGCGCAGGTCGGCGTCGACGCCGGCGGCGTGGCGGGCGGGCTGATCCCCTCCTTCCAGGGCACCGGCAGCGTGATGATCGCGGTCGGGATCCTCGGCGCGACCGTGATGCCGCACGTCGTCTACCTGCACTCGGCGCTCACGCAGTCGCGCATCGACGCCGTCGACGACGACGAGCGCCGCGAGATCATGCGCTTCCAGCGCGTCGACGTGATGATCGCCATGGGCCTGGCCGGCGTGATCAACCTGACGATGCTCGTCGTGGCCGCCGAGCTGTTCCATGGCAGCGGCAAGACGGGGATCGACTCGATCGAGGGCGCCCAGCCGGCCTCTCCACGCTTCTTGGCGGCGGCGCCGCCCTGGCCTTC
>DASQFQ010000259.1:0-23335 GCA_035633075.1 Solirubrobacteraceae bacterium
AGCGCGAGCGCGCAGCAGCCGTAGGGCGAGTCGGCGCGGTCGGGGTGCAGCTTGTCGGTGACCGCGAAGCGGCCGGTGGGCGTCGGCGTGCCCGGCCGGCCGACGGCGATCGGGAAGCGCCGCACCACGCGGCCGTCGCGGCGGACGGTCAGCGCGCGCGCGGAGCGGTCGACGTGCAGCGAGACGTCCGTTCCGCCGAGGCGGGCGCGGCGCTCGGGGATCCACCCCGCGCGCCCGTTGGGTCGCTCGGGCGCGATCACGCGCAGCCAGCCGTCGCGGCGCGCCGTGACCCCGAGCACGCGCCGCGACCCGAACTCCGTGCGGACCGCGAGCGGGTGCAGGGCGCGCCCGCCGGGCGCGGCGCGCAGAGCCGTCGGCTCGAGCAGCCGTGCGGTCAGGTAGCGGCCGCTCGGGGCCGGGCGCTCGGCGGCGGGCGCCGGGGTGAAGGGCGGCCGCTCGGGCGCGTCGGGAAGCACGGGCTCGCCGCAGCCCGCGAGGCTCAGCGCGAGGATGAGAAGCGGACGCGGCCCCATTCCCTGAAGGCTACGGCCCTAGGAGGCGGCGGCCAGCAGCTTGAGCTTGCGCCGCGGCGCGTCCAGCCCCACTCGCTGCAGCAGCTCGTCGGCCAGCGCCAGGTAGTCGGCGCCGAGGTCGGGGCGGTGCTCGAGGATCGACCGCCCCCGCTCGGCCGACTCGGCATAGGCGATCGAGGAGCGGATCACGGTCTTGAAGACCTTGTCGGGGTAGTGCTCGACGAGCGAGTCATAGGCGTCGCGCGAGTGGACCGTGCGCATGTCGGCGATGTTCATGACCACCCCCATCCACTCGAGGTCGGGGTTGTAGAACTCCTTGGCCTGCTCGATCACCTCGAGCGCGCCCTGCACGCCCTGCAGCGCGAAGTACTGCGCCTCGGAGGAGATCAGCGCCCAGTCGGCGGCGACGAGCCCGTTGATGGTGAGCAGGCCGAGGGCGGGCGGGCAGTCCACGAGTATCACGTCATAGTCCGAGCGCGGCGCCTTGAGCGCCTTGCGCAGCACCAGCTCCCGGCCCATCCGGCCCGACAGCGCACGTTCCACCTCGGCGAGGATCGGCGTCGCGGGGATGATCCCGTCGTGGACGGCCGCCTTGGCCTTGGCGTCGCCGGTGAGCACGTCGGCCATCGTGGGCGAAGCGTCGGGCGCCACGTCGAAGTAGTCGGACAGGTTTCCCTGCGGGTCCAGGTCGATGGCCAGCACCTCGAGGCCGATGCGTCGAAGCACGTCGGAAAGCGTGCGGACCGTCGTGGTCTTTCCCGTCCCGCCCTTCAGCGACAGGACCGTGATCGTCTCGGCCATAAGCGGCCGAGACTGTAGCGGCCGCCTACTCCGCGAGCGCCGCCGGCGCGGCGGGCACGGCGGCGCCTACCGTGGCGGTGTCGAGGAAGTAGATCGTGTGGCGGCCCACCGCGATCTGGTCGCCGTCGGCCAGCGGGCTGAAATCCACCCGGTTGCCGTTGACGAAGACGCCGTTGAGCGAGCGGTCGTCGAGCACGCGCACGGCGTCGTCCTGGAAGACCACGAGGGCGTGCCGGCGGGATACCGTCGCGTCGTCGAAGCGCAGGTCGGCCGACAGCGAGCGGCCGATGCGCGTCCACTCGCGCGACACGGGGATGACGATGCGCCGACCCGAGTCCTCGTAGGCCAGGTAGCGACCGGGGCCGGTCAGGTTGGCCCGCGCCTCCTGCACCCATTCGGGCCGCGAGAGCGCGGCGGGTGGCTCCTCGTCCGTCACCGGCACAGAGCCCTCGCCCGCGAGCGGCAGGGTGCCGGTCGCCGCGATATCGCTGGGGGTGCGTGATTCCATCATTTCTCCTTGGCGCAAGCACGCGCCGTCCCGGCGACCCGACCTCCGCTCAGGGATGATACGGGCATCGTCAATGAGGACGGGCGAAGGGCGCTACGCGGCAGGGTCCTCGCGCCCCGCGTCGAAGGGGGCGAGACGATGCCGACGGTCGCCTCGTCACCCTCCCCGCGCCTCGAGCTCGCGCTGCTGCGCAAGAGCGTCGGAGCGCTCGCCGCGCGGCGGGAGCGCTGCGCGCACTGCCGCCGCACGCCGCTGGTCGGCGAGCGGGTCTACCTCTACGGCCAGCGCCTGGTCTGCGAGCTATGCCGGCCCCTGCGGCGCGAGGCTCCCGAGCGCTGCGAGCTCGTGCACTCCCCAGAGCACAAACGGGCGGTGAGGGTGAGACGGGCGTAGTCTTTCGCCGCCCGTGGACCCCATCGAGCTCTCGATCGCGATCGACCGTCCCCGCGAGGAGGTCTTCGACTACCTCGCAGACATCGCCAACCACCCGGAGTTCACCGACCACTACCTCAAGCAGTGGCGCCTGACGCGGGAGGAGTCCTACGGCCGTGGCGCCGGGGCGCGCTACCGCATTGATGCGCCCCGAAACCGCTTCTCGTGGGCCGACATGACGTTCATCGAGGTCGACCGGCCCTACCGGATCGTCGCCGTGGGGCGCAGCGGCAAGTTCAACCGCATCAAGACCTTCGCGAGCTGGACGCTCTCGCCGGCGCCGGGCGGCGCGACCCGCGTGGAGTTCGCCACCGAGACCGAGCCGGTGCTGATCTCCGACAGGATCATGGAGTCCTTCGGCTTCCGGCGCTGGCTGAAGCGCCGGTCCTCCAAGGCGCTCCGGCGCCTGCGCGGGATCCTCGAGGACGACGAGGGGCGCGGCACGCGAGCCACGGTCGCCGGGATCTAGAATCACCCCCGTGCGCCGCATCGCCCGTCTCCCCGCCCTCGGCCTGCTGGCCGCCGCGGCGATCGTCGCGCTCGCGGGCTGCGGGAACAAGCTCGAGACGCGCACCCTCGGCGAGACCGAGGGCATCTACATCGACGTCGGCGAGCTGAAGTACCAGGTGCAGCTCTCCCGCATCCTCAACCCCGACGACACCGAGGACCGCACCTACTTCCTGGGGCTGCCGGCGGGGGAGGCGGCGACCGCCGAGCAGGCCTGGTTCGCCATCTTCCTGCGGGTCCAGAACACGACTGACAGGACGCTGGCGCCCGCCAACGAGTTCGAGATCGTCGACACCCAGGAGAAGTCCTTCACACCGCTGCAGCTCCAAGACAACCCGTTCGCCTACGAGCCCGTCGCACTCGCCCCGAAGGGGATCATCCCCGCGCCGGATTCGATCGCCGGGGAGGGCGTGATCCAGGGGTCGCTGCTGCTCTTCAAGGTCGATGTCGCCTCGCTGCAGAACCGCCCGCTGGAGTTCCGGATCCGCAGCGCGCAGCGCCCCGACGAGGTCGGCATCGTCGACCTCGACGTCTAGCGCTTGAGCGCCGCCAGCAGCACCGACCTGGCCGCCGGCGCGGCCGTCTCGCCGCCCGCGCCCTGGCCGACGAGCAGCACCGCCAGCGCGACGCGCGGCTTGCCGTAGGGCGCGAAGGCCGCAAACCAGGCGTCGGTGTCCGTCTTGTCCTCCTCGGGCACGGGCGTGGGCTCGGCGCCTGGCTCGAGTGGCAGGGGATCTTCGATGACGGTGTTGCGCAGCTCGGCGGTGCCGGTCTTGCCGGCGACGCGCGCGCCGGGGATGGAGGCGCCGGCCCCGGTGCCCGAGGTCACCACGGCGCGCATGTAGCGAGCGATCACGCGGGCCACCCGCCGCGGGACGGCCTGCGTGGCGCCACCGCGGCCCCCGCGCGAGAGCGTCGGGCGTACGCGGCGGCCGTGCAGGCCGATGGTCGCCGCGACGGAGGCGAGCTGCAGGGGGGTGGCGAGCACCTTGCCCTGGCCGATCGCGGTCGAGCCGACGGCCAGGTCGTCGCCGATCTCCTCCGCGGAGGGCAGGCTCGAGCGGGCCGCGCCCGCCAGCGTCGGTTGCTCGTTGAACCCGAAGCGCCGCGCGGTGTCGACCAGCCGCCGCGCGCCGAGCTTGGCGCCGAGCGGGGCGAAGACCGAGTTGCAGGACTCGGCGAAGGCGGTCCTCAGCGTCCCGCCGCACGCCTCGCCGTTGGCGTTCTCGAGCTTGACGCCCTCGAGCATCGTGGAGGTCTCCACGGGGAAGGTGTCGCGCTTGGAGACCACGCCCGCCTCGAGCGCTCCAGCGAGGGTCACGATCTTGAACGTCGAGCCGGGAGGCTGGGGCGCCGAGTAGGCGATGCCCGCGAGCGCGAGCACCTCGCCCGTGGTGGGCTTGAGCACGGCGACGCCGCCGAACCGGCCGGCGAGCGCCTCGACCGCCGCGCGCTGGACCGCGGGGTCGATGCTCGAGCGGACCTCCTCGCCCGGGACCGCGTCGGCGCGCGCGATGCTCCGGCCGCCCGCGCGCAGTATCCCCCCTGGCCGGCCAGACAGGCGCACGTCGAACTCGCGCTCGAGCCCGTTCAGGCCGACGCGGGCCCTTCGCGGCACGCCACGCTGCGCCAGCTCGCCCGCGCGCTCGGGCGGCGGCTGGCCGACCCGGCCGGCGACCTCGGCGGCCAGCGGACCGAGGTCCGAGAGCCGGTCCGGCCCACGCGCGAGCGCCGTGCCGTCGCGGGCGAGGATCGGCCCGCGCGCCGGCAGCGTGGTCTCGCGCGTGAGCTTCTCGCCCCCCCGCAGGCCCGGGTAGACGAGGTTCGAGCGCCAGTCGACGCCGGCGGCACCGTCGACCTCGACGATGGGCAGCCGCAAGGAGCCCGAGAGGCGGCCGAAGATCCGCGTGTCGAAGCGGACGGGCAGCGCGTAGGCGCCGTCGCGCTCCTGCCGGGGCCGTCCCGCCTCGACTCGCCGCAGGGTCAGCGTCTCGCTCGTGGCGCGGTAGGTCCGCTCCAGGCGCGCCAGGCTGGCCCGCCGCCGCGCTGGCCGGGTGAGCAGCTTGTGCATCGCCCCGTAGTCGCCGCGCGACCACGCGTCCGCCCACTGCCGGGCGATCGCGCGCGCCGGCGGCTCGTGCCGCTGCCCGGCGATCGCGCCCACGGCGAAGGCGACCAGCGCCACCCCCGCCAGAGGCGCGAGGCGCGAGCCGCGCGGCGGCCAGTGGCCCGCGCGGCGCCGCCGGGCGGGTGCCGGGGCGGCGATGGGCGACAGGCGCGCGACGGGCATCCGGTCACCATATTCCCCGCCAGAGCGCAATCAGACGGTGCACGGGCGCCAGTACTCTCGCTGCCCCGCCATGACCGGCCTCGACTGGATCATCCTGGGCATCGTCCTGCTGCTCGCCCTCTTCGGCTGGGCCCAGGGCTTCCTGGCCGGGGCGCTCGCGCTGGCGGGCTTCGCGCTCGGCGCGTGGCTGGGCACGCGGCTGGCGCCGCTCGTGCTCTCCGACGGCGCTCGCTCGCCCTACGCGCCGGCCTTCGGCCTCATGGGTGCGCTGTGTGCGGGTGCGGCGTTCGCGGCGGGCCTGGAGGGCGTCGGGGCGCGGGTGCGCGCGCGGTTGCGGCTGCCGGGCCTCGCCGCCGTGGACGGCGTTCTCGGCGCGCTCCTGACAGCGTGCGTGGGGCTGGGCATCGTGTGGATCCTCGCGGCCGTGGCGGTGCAGAGCACGGCTGCGGACCTGCGCCAGCAGGTCCAGCGCTCGGCCATCCTGTCCCGGCTCAACGCGGCGCTGCCGCCCTCGGGTCCGCTGCTCAACGCGCTCGGGCGCTTCGACCCCTTCCCGCGCATCGACGGCCCGGAGGCCAATGTCCCCCCGCCGCGCGCCGGGATCGCACGCGACGCCGACGTGCGCGGGGTCGCCCCGAGCGTGGTCAAGGTGCTCGGCACCGCCTGCGGCCTCGGGGTGGAGGGCTCGGGCTGGGTGGCGCGGCCGGGCCTCGTGGTCACCAACGCCCACGTCGTCGCCGGTCAGGATGACACGCGCGTGCTCCTCCGGGGCCGCGGGCCGGGGCTGTCCGCGCACGCCGTGGCCTTCGATTCACGCAACGACCTGGCCGTCCTGCGCGTCGAGGGGCTGGGCGCTGCCGCGCTGCCGCTGGCGCAGAACCCTCGCCCCGGCATGTCGGCCGCCATCGTCGGCTTCCCCCACAACGGCCCCTACGACGTGCGCCCCGGGCGCCTCGGGGATACCCGCACGGCCGTTACCTCGGACGCCTACGGTCGCGGTCCGGTGCAGCGCCGGCTGACGTCCCTGCGGGGGGTGGTGCGCTCGGGCAACTCGGGCGGGCCGATGGTCGACGGCCGCGGCCGCGTAGTGACGACGATCTTCGCCGCCACCACCACCGGCACCCGCGGCGGCTACGGCGTGCCCAACGCGCTGGTGCGGCGCGCGCTGGCGGGCGCCGGCTCGGAGGTCTCGACCGGACCCTGCGCCGGCTAGGAGCCTGTCGAAGAACTCGGCACGTCCGGGTACGGCCGTGGACGCATCGCCCATGCCTCGGCCTGTGGCTCGTCAAGGACGCCCGCGGCGACTGACCCGCTCGCTAGGCTCAAGCCGCTCATGGCCAAGACCCTCGTCATCGCAGAGAAGCCCTCCGTCGGGCGCGACCTCGCCCGCGTGCTGCCGGGCAGCTTCGACAAGCACGAGGGCTACCTCGAGTCCGACGAGTACGTCGTCACCTGGGCGGTCGGCCACCTCGTCCAGCTCGCCGAGCCGGACGAGTACGACGCCAGGTTCAAGAAGTGGCGGATGGCCGACCTGCCGATCGTGCCCGACGACTTCCGCCTCGTCGTGCGCGACGAGCGCTCGCGCAAGCAGATGTCGGTCATCACGCGCCTGCTGCGGCGCAAGGACGTCGACAGCGTCGTCAACGCCTGCGACGCCGGGCGCGAGGGCGAGCTGATCTTCGCCTGGCTGTATGAGAAGGCGGGCGCCGACAAGCCGGTCCAGCGGCTGTGGCTGTCCTCCATGACTGCAGCGGCGATCAAGCGGGCCTTCGGCGACCTGCGCCCCGGGGCGGAGCTCGCGCGCCTCGAGCAGGCCGCCCGCTCACGCTCGGAGGCCGACTGGATCGTGGGCATGAACGCCACGCGCGCCGCCACCATCCGCCTGCGCTCATCCTTCGACGGCGCCGTCTCTCTGGGGCGCGTTCAGACGCCGACCCTGGCGATCGTCGCGCGCCGCGAGCAGGAGATCCGCGACTTCACGCCCGAGCCCTACTGGCTCGTGGACGCGACCTTCGAGCCTCAGCAGGAAAAGGACGGGCGCCGCTACGCAGGGCGCTTCCATCAGGGCGCCAGGCCGCGCCTCGCCTCCGCCGCGGAGGCCGAGGCGGTCGTCGCCGCCGTCCGCGGCCGGCCCGGGGAGATCTCCAAGCTCGAGACATCGACCAAGCAGGAGCGCGCGCCGCTTCTCTACGACCTCACCACCCTGCAGCGCGACGCCAACACCCGGTTCGGGTTCTCCGCGCGGCGCACGCTGGCCGCCGCCCAGCGCCTCTACGAGGAGCACAAGGCGCTGACCTACCCCCGCACGAGCTCGCGCTTCCTCTCCTCCGACATGATCGGCGAGATCCAGCCGACCGCTTCGATCGTCGGCAAGCGGAGCGAGTACGCGCGGGCGGCGAAGTACGTCACCGGCCTCGACGTGCTGCCGCTAGGCCGCGTGGTCAACGACGCGAAGGTCACCGACCACCATGCGATCATCCCCACGCGCTCCGAGCACCCCGTGGAGAAGATGAGCGACGACGACCGCCGCGTCTACGACATGGTCGTCCGCCGCTTCCTCGCCATCTTCCATCCCGACGCGGTGTGGGAGAACACGCGCCTGGAGACCACCATCGCGGAGCACGTGTTCCGCACCCGCGGTCGCGTCCTGCTCGAGCCGGGCTGGCGCGTGGCCTACGGCGAGGTCTCCCTGCAGGAGAACCGGGCGTCCGACGACGACGACGAGGCCCCCGACCAGTCTCTGCCCAAGCTCGAAGCCGGCGAGGCCGTGGACACGCTGGAGGTCTCCTCCGCAGAGAAGGAGACCAAGCCGCCGCGCCGTTACAGCGACGCGTCGCTGCTGGCCGCCATGGAGACCGCGGGCAAGCTCGTCGAGGACGAGGAGCTGCGCGAGGCGATGAAGGACTCGGGGATCGGCACGCCCGCCACGCGCGCCGCGATCATCGAGCGACTTATCGACGTGGGCTACATCGAGCGCGACGGCCGGGCGCTGGTGGCCACCGAGAAGGGCCTCAACGTGATCCGGCTGCTCGGCGAGCACCCGCTCACCTCGCCGGGTATGACCGGCGACTGGGAGCATCGCCTGGCGCGCATCGAGCAGGGCGAGGAGTCGCGCGAGCGCTTCATGGAGGACATCGCGTCCTTCGCGGGCGCGACCGTGTCAGAGCTCGACGCCAAGCTCAAGGACGTCCGCATCCCGCGTGCCAACTTCGGGCCCTGCCCCATCTGCGGCCACGACATCGTCGAGAACCGCAAGGGCTTCTCGTGCTGGTCGCGCGAGGACCCGGGCTGCGGCTTCGTGATCTGGAAGAGCAAGGCGGGCAAGCAGCTTCCGCCGGCCGTCGCCCGAGAGCTCATCGCGACCGGCCGCACCGCCAAGCCGGTGACCGGGTTCAAGGGCCGCTCGGGCCGGTCCTTCCGCGCCAAGCTCGCCCTCGAGCAGAGCGAGGAGGGCAAGTGGCGGGTGGAGTTCGACGAGCCGTGGGCGCGCGAGGGCGCGAAGCCGCCGGAGGGCGAGGCGGAGGCGCCCCAGGCGCCCGCCACCGCGGAAGCGGCCTAGAGGTCCGCGCCCTCCAGCTCGCCACGCGACACGCCCGGCTCCCGGGCGCCGGAGTCCGCGCGCTGACGACGGCTGGGGTGGACGATGAGGTTCCAGAGGGCGACGAAGGAGACCAGGACGTCGGCGAGCGCCTGTGCGAACGTGTTCATCGGCCCTGGGCGCAGCGCGAGCTCCGCCTCTGGCGCGAAGACGACGCCGGCGTCGAGGGTCCAGGCGACGAACAGCTCGTCGGACTCGACGGCCTCGGCGACCGCGCACGCGAGGGCGCGGTCGGTGTCGCTGTGATCGGTGGGCAGGTGCAGGCGCGGCATGAACGACTCCCGGATGCGATGAACGGCTCTGAAACTTTCTCGGCGCCAACCCTCTCAGCTTGAGCCCATCGCGTACATAAATCTGCCGTAAGCAGCGGCGCCGGCCTCGAGACGTCGGGTCCCGAGGGCACTCTTAGGAGTTCGCATGACGCTCACCCTCGTCACCGGGCCCGCCAACGCCGCCAAGGCCGGCGCCGTGCTGGAGCGCTTCCGGACCGCCCTCCCGCGCGAGCCGCTGTTGGTCGTGCCCACGCTCGCCGACGTCGAGCACTACCAGCGCGAGCTGGCGGCCGGGGGGGTGGTGTTCGGCACCAACGTGCTCACATTCGCCCGGCTCGTGCGCGAGATCGCCATGGCCGCGGGCCTGTCCGGGCGGCCGCTCGGCCGGGTCGCCCGCGACCGCGTGGTTCGGGCGGCCATCGCCGACGCGCAGCTCCGGCGGCTCGCGCCCTCGGCGGCGGCGCCGGGGTTCGCGGCGGCGGCCGGCGCGCTGCTCGCCGAGCTCCAGCGCTCCCTCGTTGCGCCGCAGCGCTTCACGCGCGCCCTGCGCCGGTGGGGCGGAAGTCCCTACGGCGACGAGCTGGCGGCGCTGTACGCGGCCTACCGCCGGCGCCTGGAGGCGCTCGGGCGCATGGACGCCGAGGGCCACGCGTGGGACGCGCTGGACGCGCTGCGCGCCGACCCGGCGCGCTGGGGCGGACGCCCGGTCTTCCTCTACGGCTTCGACGACCTCACCCCGGTGCAGCTCGACGTCGTGGAGACGCTCGTGCGCCACGCCGGAGCCGAAGTCTGCGTCGCGCTGCCCTACGAGCCGGGTCGGCACGCGCTGGCCGGGAGCGCGGCGACGGTGCAGCTGCTCGCCCCGCTGGCGGGCGAGGTCGTCGCGCTGTCCGAGCGCTCCGAGCACTACGCGCGCGACTCACGGTCCGCGCTGCACCACCTCGAGCGCGGGCTCTTCGAGCCGGGAGGCGGCCGCCGGTCTCCCAACGGGGCGGTGCGGCTGCTCGAGGCGGGCGGCGAGCGCGCCGAGGCCGAGCTGGTCGGCGCCGAGGTTCTCGAGCTGATGCGCGAGGGCGTCGACCCGGACGACGTAGCGGTGCTGGTGCGCGGCAGCGGCCCGGCCGCCCTGTTCGCACAGGTGCTCGACGCCTACGGCGTACCGGTTGCGCACTCGCGCCGCGTGCGGCTCGGCTCGACACGGCTGGGCGCCGGACTGCTCGCGTTCGCCCGCGCCGCGCTGCCCGGCGGGAGCGCTGCCGACCTGCTCACCTGGTTGCGGACGCCGGGCAAGCTCGCGGCGCCGGAGACCGCGGACGCGCTGGAGGCGGTCGTGCGCCGAGGCGAGGTGGCCTCCGCCCGTGAGGCGGTGGGGCTGTGGGAACGCGCGACGCGGGGAAGGGCTGCCGGCGCCGCGCCGGCGCGGCAGCTCGACACCCTGGCGGCCGCCGCGGCCGAGGGCGCCGAGGCCCTGCTCGACGCGCTCGTGCATGAGGGCGACGCCATCTGGGCCGCCCCACATCGCCGCCGGGCCGAGATTCTGGAGCCGCACCACCGCGACGACGCCCGCACCGCCGCCGAGTTGCGGATGGCGGCCGCGGACCTGCGCGGCCTGGCCGCCGCCGACCGCGAGCTGGCGGGCTCCCCGGCGGAGCTCCTCGAGGTGCTGGGCGAGGTGCTCGTGCGCGAGGGGGCCGAGGAGCCGGGCGGCGTCCTGCTGGTCGACCCGCTGGCCATCCGCGCCCGGCGCTTCCGCGCGGTCTTCGTGTGCGGGCTTCAGGACGGCGAGTTCCCGCGCCGGCCGGTGCCCGAGCCGTTCCTCGACGATGACGCGCGCCGCGCGCTCGCGAGTGCCTCCGGGCTGCGCCTGGCGCCGCACGAGGACGTGCTCGACCGCGAGCGCTCGCTGTTCTACGCGTGCGTCTCGCGCCCTGAGGAAGTCCTCTTCCTGTCCTGGCGCTCCTCCGACGACGAGGGAGATCCCCTGCAGCCGTCGCCGTTCGTCGATGACGTCCGCGCACTGTTCACCGAGGAGCTGTGGGAGGGCCGGGGCCGGCGGCTGCTCGCGGAGGTCACCTGGCCCCCGCGCGAGGCGCCGACGCCGCTGGAGCTGCGCCGCGCCCAGGCCGCCGCGCAGGCTCAGGCGGACCCGCCGCCGCTGGCGGGCCCAGGCAGCGCGCCGGTCCTGGCGACGCTGGCGGCGCGCCGCACGGAGCCGGCGCGTGCGCTGGAGACCTTCGCCGCCTGCGGCGTGCGCTGGCTGGTGGAGAACCTGCTCCGGCCGGCGCGCGCGGCTCCGGACTCCGAGCCGCAGCGCCGCGGCCTGCTCGCCCACGACGTCCTGCGCCGGACCCTCGGCGGCCTGCGCGAGCGGATCGGCTCGGCGCGACTGACCACTGCGTCGCTGCCGGAGGCGCTGCGCGAGCTCGACGGCGTGCTCGCCGAGCTGCGCCGGCGCGCGGGCGGGGCCCGCGCGGGAGTGGCGCTGCGCACCCTGGAGGCCGACCTGCGGCGCTACCTCGCCCACGAGGCCGAGCACGGCGCCGGCCTGGAGCCGGAATGGCTGGAGTGGAGCTTCGGCCGGGAGGGGGACGTCCACGGCGCGCTCGCGCTCGCCGGCCCCGAGCTCGAGGTCACCGGCCGTGTGGACCGCATCGACGTCGATCCCGCCACGCGCGCGGCGATCGTGCGCGACTACAAGGGCAGCTCGGCTCCCCCGGGGCGCAGCTGGGCGGCTGGGCAACACCTGCAGGTCGCGCTCTACGCGCTCGCCGCGCGCGAGCTGCTCGGCGTGCAGCCGGTGGGCGGGCTCTACCAGCCGCTGTGGGGCCGCGAGCTGCGCCCGCGGGGGCTCGTCCGTGACGACGTGCGGGGGCGCTACGTCGCGACGGACGCGGTCTCCGAGGCGGAGCTCGAGCGTGCGCTGCAGGCCGCGCGCGAGCTGGCCGTCGCCACGGCGCGCGACCTGCGCTCCGGGCGCGTCAGCGCATGCCCCGAGCGCTGCCGGCCCCAGGGCGGCTGCGCGTACCCGGCGATCTGCCGGGCCGAGGGCGCCCCGCCGCCCGAGGCGGGCCCATGAGCGTGCCCCGCTTGACGCTCGAGCAGAGGGCGGCGATCGAGGATCGCTCCGGCTCCGCGCTGCTGGCGGCCAACGCCGGATCGGGCAAGACCGCCGTGATGGCCGAGCGCTTCGTCGAGGCGGTGCTGCACGACGAGGTCCCGGTCGGCGCGATCCTCGCGCTGACCTTCACCGAGAAGGCCGCGGGCGAGCTGCGCGAGCGCGTCCGGCGGCGCTTCTCCGAGCTCGGGGAGGGCGAGCGCGCCCGCGACGTGGACGGTGCCTGGGTGGGCACAATCCACGGCTTCTGCGCCGGGGTCCTGCACGCCCAGCCCCTCGCCGCGGGCCTCGACCCGCGTTTCGACGTGCTGGATGAGCTCGCCGCACAGCGGCTCGCGCGCCAGGCCTACGACCGCGCGCTCGAGGCGTGGGCCACGGCCGGCGGGCCCGCGGCTGTCGACCTCGCCGCCGCCTACGGGCCGGCGCTGCGGGAGCTCGTGCTCCACACGCACGCCGTGCTGCGCAGCCGCGGCCAGACGCGGCCGGCCCTGCGGCTCGAGGCCGAGCGCCCCGTGCCGGACGCGCTGCGCGCGACGCTCGCCGCCACCGCCACCGCCGCCGCCGCCTGCCTCGGCGCGGCGGGCGCCGGGTCGCGCGTGGCTGCGGGGCTCGCGGCGCTGGAAGCGGTCGAGGCTCTGCTGGCGGGGGCCGGCGAGGGGGTCCCGTTCCCCGGCGAGCTCGACGCCTCCGAGCTGGGCCGGAGCGCGAGGGCGCTCAGCGAGCCGCCGTGCGAGGCCTACCGCAAGGCGTGGGCGGCCTACCGGCAGGCGTGCGCCGATCACCACGCACGTGCCGCGCTCCCGCTGATCGACGACCTCCTCGACGGCTTTGCGACCGAATACGCGGCGGCGAAGGCCGCCCGCGCGGGCCTGGACTTCGAGGACCTCGAGCTCGGGGTACGCGACCTGCTGGCCTCCGACGAGGAGATCCGCCGGCGCTGGTCGGAGCGCTTCGCGATGATCATGGTCGACGAGTTCCAGGACACCAATCGGCTGCAGCTCGACGTGCTCGAGGCGCTCGAGCGCGACAACCTCTTTGCGGTCGGCGACGAGTTCCAGTCCATCTACGGCTTCCGCAACGCCGACGTCACGATCTTCCGCGACCGCCGCGCCGCCCTCGGCGAGGCGCGCGTGCGGCCGCTGACCGCGAACTTCCGCTCCGGCGAGGAACTCCTCGACGTCCTCAACGCCGCCTTCGCACCGCTGTGGGAGGCGAGCTTCGCGCCGCTGGCGGCGGGAACCGGCGCGGGGTCCCGCAACGCGACGGCCGAGCTGCGGCTGTTCGAACCCGACGCCCCGGCGGGCGTCGCGGCCACGGGGCCGCCCGTGGAGCTGCTGGTCACCGACTGCCGGGGCTGGGATGAGCCGGCGATCGAGGGCGCCCTCGGACTGGGCGGGCTGGGTGCGCAGCCATGGCGCCGCGCCGCGGCACGGCTGGTTGCCCAGCGCCTGCGCGAGGAGGTCGACGCCGGGCGCCGGCCCGAGGACGTGGTCGTGCTCGTCCGGGCTACCGCGTCGCTGCGCCTGTTCGAGCAGGCGCTCGAGGAGCAGGGCCTGCCGACGTACGTGGTCGGCGGCCGTGGCTACTGGTCCGGAGAGCAGGTTCGCGACGGCCTCGCCTACCTGGCCGCGCTCGCCAACCCGCTCGACGAGGAGGCGCTGCTCGGCGTGCTGGCCTCTCCGCTGTGCGGGGTGGGGGCCGACGCGCTCGTGCTGCTCGCCGAGTCCGGGCGAGAGCAGGAGGGCGGGCTGTGGGGTGCGCTGCGCGCTGAGCTCGCGCTCCACGAGCTGCCCGCGCAGGAGCGCGAGCGGCTGCGCTCCTTCGCGCGTTTCTTCGCGGCCGAGCGCGAGCGGGCCGAGCGCCTTCCGATCGAGGTCCTGCTCGAGCGCGCGATCGCCGCGACGGGCTATGACCTGGCCGTGCTCGCGCGCGTGGGGGGCGAGCGCCGCCTCGCCAACCTGCGCAAGCTCATGCGCCTGGCCCGCGAGTTCGAGCGCGCGGAGGGGCGCGACCTGCGCGGCTTCACCGCCTACGCCGCCACCCAGGACGTCACGGCGGCGCGTGAGGGGGAGGCCCCGCTCGAGTCCGAGGGGCTCGACGCCGTGCGGCTGATGACCATCCACCGCGCCAAGGGGCTCGAGTTCCCCGTGGTGTGCGTGCCCGACCTCGGCCGCCAGGGGGCCACGAGCCGCGACCGCCTGCTGGTGGGCCGCGACGGCTCCGTGGGGCTCAAGCTCCAGACGCTCGGCGGAGGCGACGCCGTCGCGGCGCTTGGCTACGACCGCCTGGCCGCCGAGACGGCCGCAGAGGAGGAGGCCGAGGAGCGGCGCCTCTTCTACGTGGCGATGACGCGTGCCCGGGAACGGCTGATCCTCTCGGGCTCGGCCGATCCCGAGCGCCGACCCGCGCCCCGGCCGGGCGGGGCGCCGCTGGACTGGATCGCCACCGCGCTGCTCGGCGACGCGGCGCTGGACCCCTCCCGGCCCGATCGGGCGATCGAGCGTACCTGGGACGGCCGCCCCGCTCGCGTCCGCCTGCGCCTGAGCACCCCGGGGACGCTGCCCGTCGCCGCGCTGTCGCCCGCGCCGCGCGCGCGCGCCGGCGCTCCCGGCACCGCGCTGCCGGCGGCTGCGAAGGTCGTCCCGAAGGCCACGGCGCGCCCGCGGCCCACCCCTCAGCGCATCTCCTACTCCGCCCTGCAGCAGTACGCGCGCTGCCCGTACCGCTTCTATCTCCAGCGCGAGCTGCGTCTCCCCGACGAGCTCCTCCCCCCGACCGCGGTCATCCCGCCGGCCGAGCCGGTCCCACCGCAGCCCGCGCTGGATCCGCGCGTGCGCGGCACGATCGCCCACGAGCTGCTCGAGCACCTGGACTTCGGCCGGCCGGCGCCGCCCGACCCCGATGCCGTACGCGCCCTGGGCGCAAGCCACGAGGTGGACCTGACGGACGCCGAGGTGGGAGACATCCGCGCCACGGTGGCCGCGTTCGCCGGCTCGCCCCTGTGTGTCCGGCTCGCCGACGCCCCCAGGCTCACCCGCGAGGGCGCCTTCGGCTTCGCACTCGAGCCGGGCGGCGGCGGCCCGCTGGTCACCGGCTTCGTCGACGTCCTCGCGCGCGAGGACGGCGACAAGGCGCTTGTCGTCGACTACAAGACCGACCGGCTCGACGGCGCAGACCCCGCCGCCGTCGTCGAGGCCGACTACGCGACCCAGCGCGCCGTCTACGCACTCGCCGCCCTGCGCGACGGCGCCGGCTCGGTCGAGGTGGCCTACTGCTTCCTCGAGCGCCCGGCCGAGCCGGTCAGCGCCGTGTTCGCCGCCCACGATGCGTCGGCGCTCGCCGAGCGCCTCCAGACCCTGGCCGCGGCGCTGCTGTCCGGGGACCGGCCCGTCACGGACGCCCCGCACCGCGAGCTGTGCGGCGACTGCCCCGGACGCCGCGTGCTGTGCTCCTACGACGAGTCGATGACGCTGCGGGCGCCGCCGGGCGACGACTACACGTCCGCGGGTACCTTGGCCGGAAGCGGCGGGCCGTCGTAGTTGCGGGGGAGCTCGGGGGAGCGGCGCAGGTCGATGACGGCGTTGAGCTCGGCGCCGAACAGCAGCACGACGTTGGTGAGCCAGAGCCAGACGAGCAGGATCACCGCGGCGGCGAAGGCTCCGTAGGTCGCCGAGTAGGAGGAGAAGTTCGCGACGAAGAAGAAGAAGCCCGCGGAGGCGAGGAGCCACGCGATGACACCGAGCACCGCGCCGGGCGTCACGAACTGGAAGCGCGGAACCTCGACGTTCGGTGCGGCGAAGTAGACGACCGCATAGACCAGCATCGCGAAGACGAGCGCCGCGGGCCAGCGCAGGATTTGCCACAGGCTGGCCGCGGTGTCGCCGAGGCCGATCACGCCGAGCAGGTCGGACGCGACCTGCCCGCCGAGGAAGACCAGCGCGAAGGTGATCACAACGAGGAAGAGCACCACCGCGGTCCAGCAGAGGTCGTGGAGCTTGCGCTTGACGATCCCGCGACCCTCCTGCACGCGCCAGACGACGTTGAGCGCGCGACCCACGGCGCCGAAGGCCCCGGAGGCGCCGTTGAGTGAAGTGAGCAGCGCGACGATCAGCGCCGTGAAGGCGGTGCCGCGCTGCTCCTGCGCGGACTTCAGGGCGCTCGTGACGGCATCGATGGTCTGACCCGGGGCGCCGGCCTTGCGCAGGTAGTCGGCGGCATCGGTGATCAGGCTCGCCTGGCCGAAGAAGCCGAGCGCGGCGACGCCGAACAGGAGCGCGGGGAAGAGCGAGAGCAGCGAGTAGTACGTCAGCGCCGCCGCCCGGTCGGTCATCTGATCCTGCGAGAAGCGCTTGTAGGCCCGCTTGAAGTCGCCGAGCTCCAGCCGCTTGCCGGGGCGGGGGTCCTCGGCCCCCGCCCGCATGCCGTCAACTGGCGTCAGACGCCGCCCTCCCGCCGAAGCGGCCGCCCAGGCCGTACCCGCCCGACGGAATCCCGGCGATCAGGACGAGGATCGCGGCGACGATCGCGACGATCGAGGGCAGGCCGAGCGCGACGCACAGCGCATAGACGAGTGCGGCGACGAGGATGGCGATGACGATGCCGTTCATGTGACTCCCAACGTCAGGGGACGGGCGAACGTCTCGACGCCGGGTTTCCCTCAGGCGACGCGCGCTAACCCCCACCGACCTTGGGCAGCAGCGCGTGTCCCTCGGTCACTGCGAGCGCGACCTCGACGACACGGCGGTTGGACGAGCGCGCGTGCTCGCGCAGCAGCTCGAACGCTCGGCGGTCGTCGAGGGAGTGGCGCTCCATGAGGATGCCCTTGGCGCGCTCGATGATCACGCGCCGCTCGAGCGCTCCTTCCAGCTGGTCGACCTTGTCGGCCAGCGCCGAGGCCTCGCGGTAGCGCCGCAGCGCCACCTCGATCGCGCCCTGGATCGAGGAGGGCTCGGTCGACTCCACCAGGGCCGACACGCCGTGCTCGGCCGCACGGGCGACGAATTCGACGTCTGCGTGGCGGACGGTGGCGATCACCGGGCCCGAGGCGCTCTCGACCGCCTCGCCGATCAGCGCGAGGGCGTGCTCGTCGTCCTGGTGGACCATGACGAAGGCGAGATCGGGGTCCTCCTTGGTGATCAGCTCGGAGGCCTCCCTCACCGAGACGGCATACGGCGTGACCTCGTGCCCCAGGCCCTCGAGCACCTCGCCGAGGCGCGAGAGCGTCTCGCGGTCGTCGTCGGCGATGAGGACCCGGAGGTTGCGCTCGGTGGCCGGGAGATGGCGATTCGTCATCCGTTAGGAGCCGCGGTAGAATCCTGACCAGCCCGGCCGAGACCCCCGCTGCGGCCCACTGTGCGCCCGAGCACCACGGCGTGGTCATCGAGTAGCAGCGGGAAGGGCGTGAAGTTCATCGAAGATCGTCCGGGCGCGCGGCCTGCCGCTCGCTCAGCATACGGCTCGCAAGACGCGCCCGATGCTCGGCGCGTCGGCGCGTCGGATGATCGGGTCGCGCGATCGATCGAGGACCGGCGGCTGCTCGAGCGCTACCACCGCGACGGCGATCCGGCCGCACGCGAGGCGCTCGTCGATCGCTTCCTCCCGCTGGCACGCCAGCTCGCCCGTCGCTACCAGCGGGCCGGCGAGCCACTCGACGATCTCATCCAGGTCGGCTCTCTGGGCTTGCTCAAGGCGATCGATCGCTTCGACCCCGGCCGGGAGACGGCGTTCTCGTCGTTCGCGGTGCCCACCATCCTCGGCGAGCTCAAGCGTCACTTTCGTGACAAGGGCTGGTCGGTCCGCGTGCCGCGCGACCTCCAGGAGCTGGCGGTCAAGGTGGACCGCGTCAGCGAGGAGATGTCACTCGAGCTCGGCCGCGCTCCCACCATGGTCGAGATGGCGGAGCGCCTCAGGGTCGCCCCCGAGCAGGTGCTCGAGGCCCGCGAGGCCGCCGGCGCCTACCGCGCCGTGTCCCTCGACCGCCCGCGCAACGACGACGAAGAGGGCGAGCTCGTCGACGCCTTCGGCGCCGAGGACCACGGGTACACCGTCGCCGAGGACGCCGCCACGGTGGAGCGCCTCATGCGGGTGCTCACCGAGCGCGAGCGCGAGGTCCTGCGCCTGCGCTTCGAGGAGGACCTGACCCAGTCGGAGATCGGCACGCTCGTCGGCGTCTCGCAGATGCACGTCTCCCGCCTGATCCGGCAGTCCATCGCGCGGCTGCGGGCCGCGTCGGAGGGGGACGCGGCGGCCCTGTAGGGTCGTGATGCTCTACCGTCGGTCGGTGCCGTTGAGCGCCGGGTAGGAGCGTGCCATGGAGCATTGGGATCTGCACACCATCGACGTCGAGCCGCACCGGCCCCAGATCCTGCACTCGACCCGCGGCGAGGCCCGCTCGGTCGTGCTGCACGTTCCGGCCGGCGAGAGCCTGCGGGAGCACCAGGTCCACGAGCGCGCCCACCTCGTCGTGATCGACGGCGAGGTGGAGATCGACCGCGACGGCGGCGTCGCCACGCGCGCAGGACCCGGGTTCCTCGCGGTGTTCGATCCCGGCGAGCGTCACGAGGTGCGGGCACGGACCGACGCGCGCCTGCTGCTGGTGCTGGCGCCGTGGCCGGGCCCGGGGCATCCGGGCGCGCGCGACGACTAGCGGGCTGGCCAGAGGCGTATGGTTCCGGCCGGAGAGCTCAAGGGTAGAGAGAGGGAGGACGTCAGGCGATGGCCGAGATCCAACTGAAGGGCGTGACCAAGCGCTATCCGGATGGCACGGAGGCCGTCAAGAGCATGGACCTCGACATCGGCGACGGCGAGTTCATGATCCTCGTCGGCCCGTCGGGATGCGGGAAGTCGACCGCCCTGCGGATGATCGCCGGGCTCGAGGACATCTCCGAGGGCGACCTCGTCATCGGCGGCGAGACCGTCAACGACCTCGCGCCGAAGGACCGTGACATCGCGATGGTCTTCCAGAACTACGCCCTGTACCCGCACATGACCGTGCGCGAGAACATGGGCTTCGCGCTCAAGCTCGCCAAGACCGACCAGAGCGAGATCGACAGCAAGGTGGAGGAGGCCGCGCGCATCCTCGACCTGACGCCGCACCTCGACCGCAAGCCGGCCAACCTCTCCGGCGGCCAACGCCAACGGGTCGCGATGGGTCGCGCGATCGTGCGCAACCCGAAGGTCTTCCTGATGGACGAGCCGCTGTCGAACCTCGACGCCAAGCTGCGCGTGCAGATGCGCACGGAGGTGTCGCGCATCCAGCAGCGGGTGGGCACCACCACCGTCTATGTGACGCACGACCAGACGGAGGCCATGACCCTCGGCGACCGTGTGGCGGTCATGCGCGGGGGCCTGCTCCAGCAGGTCGACTCGCCGAAGGCCCTCTACGAGGACCCGGTCAACTTGTTCGTCGCCGGCTTCATCGGCTCGCCCGCCATGAACTTCCTTCCGGCGCGGCTGGAGGGCGACACGATCAAGCTGCCGTTCGGCGACGCCCCGCTCTCCGGCGAGCTGCGCGACAAGCTCAAGGGCGACGGCAAGGCGCGCGACGTCATCGCCGGCATCCGCCCGGAGCACTTCGAGGACTCCGCGGTGGCCGACGAACGCCAGATCACCGGGATGAAGTTCACCGTCAAGGTCGACGTGGTCGAGTCGATGGGCTCCGAGCTCTACGCCTACTTCGACGTGGAGAGCAAGGGCATGGAGTCCGAGGAGCTCACCGAGCTCGCGCGCGACGCGGGGCTCCAGGACGTGCCCGGCGCGAGCGGAGGCGCGGGCGCCCAGCACGTGGTCGCCCGCCTGGACCCGCAGAGCCGGGCGGCAGCCGGGCAGGAAGCTGAGCTCGTGCTCAACACCGCGGAGATCAAGCTCTTCGACCCCGACGGGGGTCGCAGCCTCACCGTCGCGGGCGCAGACCGTGCGCAGCCGGCCACGGCCGGCGCTCCGCACGGCGACGGCGACCCCGGCAGCCGCGCCGCCGGCTAGCCAAATCCGATCGGCCGCAGCGGCCCCTCGGCTAACGGGTCGGCGGTCTTCTCCGTCGCCGGGGCGGCATGCGCGTTCGGCGTCCGCGGCGGCGGTCCTCGCGTCGCAGGCGCTCGACCACCTCCGGGGACCAGTCGTGGGTGCGCAGGAGCATGTAGCGGGCGGTCACGATGCGCATGTAGGCGTCGGCCTCCGTCTCGCTGCGCTCCTTGAACCCCGCTTCGGTCAGCATCTCGACCACGGGGACGTACTCCTCCTCGAACCACAGGTGTGCGACCTCGGCCCGGTCCATGTAGGAGCGGCGAGCCTGCATCGCCCGAAAGCCCCAGGCCTCGACGCCCTCGGCCAGCACGCCGTAGTCCCACGGGTCCGAGGGCGCGATGCGACTCAGCTTCTCGCGATCGAGCGGCACGCGCTCGCGGAAGAGCCGCTCGTGGTCCTTGAGCGGCAGGTCGGAGACCCGGACGTCGCGCCCCGGCCCCACGCGGGTATGCACCTCGGTGACGTACGCGTCGATGTCGGCGTGTCCGAGCGAGCGCGCCACCGACACGCGATGGTGGCCGTCACGGACGAAATGCAGGTCCCCGATGCGGTAAAGCGAGACCGGAGGCAGTGCCTCGCCGCGCCGCTGGGCTTCGGCGATGCGCTGCCAGCGGGTGCGCAGCCGCGGGCTGGTCGGGCGGAAGGAGCGGTCGAAGTCCTTGGTGCGGTCCACGGAGCCCACGATCGAGCTCAGCGCGGCCCGCTGTAGCCCGAGATCCTCCTCGCCGGTGCGCCCGAGCGCCTCGACGACCTCCTCGAAGGGCAGGATGTAGGCGACGTCGTTGGGCTCGAACCGCAGCCGCCGGGCGACGTTGGCGAGCACCCGGGCGCGTCGCACCCGGGAGAAGTCGCCCTGGGCGTCGGAGGCGGGGAAGCCCGTGTCCACCGCAAAAGGGGGGGAGCGGGCTTAGCCGCCGGCGCCAACGGCGTCGCGGGCGTCGCCGAGCGACGGGAAGAGCGTGAAGACGCTGTCCAGGCCGGTGATCTTGAAGGTCTTCACGATCGCGTCATTGTCGCAGACCACGACCAGGTTGCCGTCGCGCTGCTTGAGCCGTCGGTGCGCGCCGATCAGCACGCCGAGGCTCGAGGAGTCGATGAAGGTTGTCTCGGAGAGGTCGACGATCAACCGTCCAACCCCCTCGTCGATCGGCTTGCTCATGCTCTGCTTGAACTCGGGGGCCGTGAACAGGTCGATCTCACCGGTCACGGCCACGACGTGGACGTCGCCCGGGAGGCGCCTGTCCTCGATCGCGAACTCGATGGCCATGTCAGCCAGCGTAGGCGAGGCGGACGAGCAGTACCTCACCGTCGCCGTCGGGCTCGACCGCGACGTGATCCGCGAGCTGCTCGATGACGTTCCCGACGCCCGGGACGGCGGCGTCGACGATCAGTGCCTCGCCACCCCCGGGGCGCAGAGGCCCGATCTGGAGCGAGAGCGTGTGCGGGCCGGTCTCGAGCTGCACGTCCACCGTGGCCGCCACGACGTGCGCAGGGGCGCGCGCGGCGATCAGGTCGGCGACCAGGACCGCGTCGTCGAGGCGGTCGAGCGGCAGGTCGGCGCGAGCGGCGAGCATTCCGACCACGCGACGAAGGACCGGTGCCACGAGGGGACCGCTGGCGATGGACACCCGAGTCGCGCCGACGGACCCGTTCAGGTCCGTGTGGGCTTCGGTCACGCCGCCTCGATCGGGGGCGCCGCGAAGGACATGGAGAGCCGGCTCCCGCATGTCTGCCCGGGCTGGATGTCCAACTCGGTCACGAGCGCGGCGATCAGCGGGAACCCGAGGCCGGGGCCGGCGCGGTCGGGGCTGAAGCCGATCCCGCAGCCCTGGTCCTCCACCACCATCCGCGTCGCACGGTCGGTCAACTCGAGGACGACCTCCAGGTCCCCCTCCCCCGCATAGGCGTGGCGAACGACGTTGGTGCAGGCCTCGGTGACCGCCAGGCGCAGGTCCGACACAAGAGCCCGCGGCAGCCCGCTCTCCTCCGCGGCGGCCTCGACGGCGCCGCGCACCAGCGCGATGTTCTCCGGCCGAGCGGGCAGCACGAGCCGAAGGCGGGAAGGAGCGGGGGGCTCGCGCACGGGGCCGCGCATGGCAGCGGTACGCCTACCCCGCGCATGACGGCCCCTAACTCGACATACGGGCGTGTATGGCGCCACCCGGGGCGTCAACCTGGAGCGCCTGTGCCGCGTCAAGCGGCTCGCCGAGTCGCGCCGGCCGCGGGGGAGCTGACGTCGGCGACGGCCGCCTGCGCGTTGGCGCGCGAGATCAGGAGCGAGAAGCCCGCCTGCAGCGCGTCGTTGCCGGCGGACGCGGCGAGGACAGTGGTGACCGTGCGAGCGGCCGCGGGCGAATGCAGCCGCAGGCCGACCAGCGCGAGCGCGCTCCAGGCGCCCATGCAGCGGGTGCAGCTCAGCAGCTCGCCGACCGCGAAGCGCATCCGCCGGCCCTTCGGGCGCTTGCCGCCCCCCTGCTCGTCGATGAACGGCTCGCGCAGCCAGCTCTCGACCTTGTCGTGGACGAGCAGGCGCGAGAGCGAGAAGGTGGCCGCCGCCAGGGGCACGAGCTCGTCCCGCGGAATCGGCTCACGGCCGCGGCTCGAGGTCGCCACGGCCGCAAGCAACGAGCCGAAGGCGACCGAGATGGCGGCGTAGTCGGCCGGCTCGGTCGGGGTCTCGGCAACCGGCCTCATATCGCCGGGGGGTTCGGTTTCGGGGGCAGCGGGCCCGGGTCCGGGGTGGGTAGGGGCGGCTGGGGATCGGGAGCCGGGCCCGGCGGAGCCGGAGGCGGGGGGCCCGGGGAGGGGGGAGGCGGCGTGTGGATCGAGCGGGACATCGCACGTGGACTACCCGCGCCCGCGCGCCCTTAACACGTCCGAGGCGCCAACAGACGCCTCGGACGATGAGGAGGAGGGTCGTACGCCGAGCTGATCTCCCCGCTCCCTCTGGTAGGCAAACCTCGGCTCAGCGCGGGCGGTTCGCGAGCCGCTCGGAGTCGGGCTCGTCGTGATCGCGGGCGACCGTCTCCTCACGGCTCTTCGCCGCGTTCGCGCTGCGGCAGCCGGTCGCTCTGAGCACCACCAGGGCGACGGCCCCCGCGACGATGAGCAAAACCAGCATGGCCGGGATGAGGTACTCCATGCCCAGCGGCTACCCCAGGGGGTTTGGCGGCTAACGCGGGCGGCGAGGATGAGTCCGGAGAGCCCGCACGAGGCGCAGTCCCGCAGCTTCGGCGCAGGCGCGGCGGACGGGTCTT
>DASQFQ010000260.1:0-9847 GCA_035633075.1 Solirubrobacteraceae bacterium
GGCCCCGGAGGCCGCCCGCACGGCCACGACCACGAGCACCTCGCCCGCGCCGCGCGCGAAGGCGCACACCGCGGGCCCCGCCCGCACCGGCGTGTAGGCGCCGGCGAAGGCGCCCGGGCGGCGGGCGCGCAGCGCGAGCGCGCGCTCGATCAGCAGGAGCTTGGGCTGCACCCCCGCGCCGCTGCGCAGGGCGGCCAGCGCCTCCCGCCGCGCCTCCCAGTCCACGGGTCGCCGGTTGTCGGGGTCCACGAGCGAGAGGTCGATCAGCTCGTCGCCGTTGTAGATGTCGGGCAGGCCCGGCACGGTGAGCTTGAGCAGCAGCTGGCCGAGTGCGGCGCGCTCGCCGGACGCGGCGACCTCGCGCGCGAACGGCTCGAAGTCCTCCAGGAACGGCTCGTGCTCGTACAGCGCGCGGCAGAACGCCTTCACCCCCGCCTCATGCGCCACGTCGGGCGCGATCCAGCTCGTCGTGCGCTTGGCCTCGCGCAGGGCCTTCTCCATGTAGGCCTCGAGGCGCTCGGGCTCGATCGGCCAGGCGCCCACGAGAGTCTGGTAGGCGAAGTACTCCTCGACGCGGTCCGGCGCGCCGCCGGAGCGCAACGGCGCGTTGAGGGCGAACCAGCGCCGTACGTGCTCGGCCCACGCCCCCGGCATGGCGGCCAGCGCGCCGATTCGGGCACGCACGTCGCCGGAGCGCTTGGTGTCGTGGGTTTGGGTGATGAGCAGGTTGTTCGGGAAGCGCGCTGCGCGCTGCGCGTTCGCGGCGTGGAAATCCTCGACGGAGACGCCGAAGCGGCTCGGGTCGCCGCCGACGTCGTTGAGGGCGAGCAGGCGGGCGTAGCGATAGAAGGCGGTGTCCTCCACTCCCTTGGCCATGACCGGCGGCGTGGTCTGCTGGAAGCGGGTGACGAACGCCTGCGGCGCGTCGAGCAGCCACTCGATCCCCGCCTCGCGCACGATCTCGACGTCCTCGGGCGCGGCGCGGCCCCCACGGATGTAGGTCCGGTAGACGGGCAGCGAGGCCAGCGCGGCCGCGAGGTCGGGGCGGTCGTGCAGGCGCCGCAGGCGCTCGAGCTCCGGCTGGAAGGTCTGCTGCGCCTGCTCGAGCTTGGCCTGCGCCGCGTACTCGCCGAAGGCGCGGTTGTCCCCCGCGATCTCGCGCCACAGCGCGGTGAGCGGCCCCTCGCCCTCGGGGTCGACGAACAGCGCCGCGACGTCGTTGAGGAACTCGTAGCCGACGGTGCCCTCCACGGGCCAGTCGCGCAGCGACTCCCCGGGATCGAGGATCTTCTCCACCCACACGCGGCGCACGCCGGCGTCGCGCAGGCGCTCGAGGTAGCCGGCCGGGTCCGCCATGCCGTCGGGGTGGTCGATGCGCAGCCCGTCGACAAGGCCGTCGCGCACCAGGGAGAGCGCCAGCCGATGCGTCTCCTCGAACACCTCCGGGTCCTCCTGTCGCACGCCCGCGAGGTGATCGATGTCGAAAAAGCGCCGGTGGCGTCCGGTCGCCTCGTCGAGGTCGAAGAACCTCGCCCGCCGCTCCCGATCCGCCCACCAGCGGTTGGCGTCGTCGGTGGCCATGTGGTTCGGGACGATGTCGAGGATCACCCCGAGCCCCGCCTCGCGGGCGGCCGCCACGAGGTCGCGGAACGCCTCCTCCCCGCCCAGCTCCTCCGAGATCCGCGTCGGGTCGACGACGTCGTAGCCGTGCGTGGAGCCGGCGCGCGCCTGGAAGGACGGCGGCAGGTACAGGTGCGAGACGCCGAGGTCGGCGAGGTAGGGGACGAGCGCGCGCGCCTCGGCGAAGCCGAAGTCGCCGCCGAGCTGCAGGCGGTAGGCGGCGCGGAGTGCCGTCACCTGCGCCGCAGCAGCATCACGGAGCGTGACGTCACTCCCACCTCCTCGTGCGCCGCCGCCTCCAGCGAACCAGGCTGCGCACGTGGGTCGGCGGTGGTGAGCACGAGCGTCCAGCTCTCGCCGAGTCGGCGGTTGGGGAGCTTGAAGCTGCAGTCCTCGTGGTGGGCGTTGAAGAGCAGCAGGAAGGACTCGTCGAGGATCCGTTCGCCCCTGGTGTCCGGGGCCGCGATCTCCTCACCGTTGAGGAACATGCCGACCACGGGAGTCGACTCCTGCCAGTCCTGCGGGGTCATGCGGTGCCCGTCGGTGCGAAACCACCAGACGTCGGGCAGGCCGGTTCCGTCCTCGTCGACCCCGCGCAGGAACTGGCGGCGGCGGAACACGGGGTGGGCACGGCGCAGGACGATGAGCTTGCGCACGAACTCCAGCAGCTCCTCGTTGCCCTCGGCGAGCGACCAGTCGTACCAGGAGATCTCGTTGTCCTGGCACCACGCGTTGTTGTTGCCCCCCTGCGTCCGCCCGATCTCGTCGCCGCCGAGCAGCATCGGCGTGCCCTGGGAGAGGATCAGCGTGGTGAGGAGGTTGCGTTGCTGTCGGGCCCGCAGCTCGAGCACCGCCGGGTCGTCGGTCTCTCCCTCGACTCCGCAGTTCCACGAGCGGTTGTCGTCGGTCCCGTCGCGGTTTCCCTCCTGGTTGGCCTCGTTGTGCTTCTCGTTGTAGGAGACGAGGTCGCGCAGCGTGAACCCGTCGTGGGCGGTGATGAAGTTGATCGACGCGAACGGGTGGCGGCCGTCGTCCTCATAGAGATCGCTCGAGCCGGTCAGACGCGAGGCGAACTCCCCGACGCGGGCCTGGCCGCGCCAGAAGTCGCGCATGACGTCGCGATAGATGCCGTTCCACTCCGACCACCCCACGGGAAAGTTGCCCACCTGGTAGCCGCCGGGGCCGACGTCCCACGGCTCGGCGATCAGCTTGACCTGGGAGAGCACCGGGTCCTGGTGGATCACGTCGAAGAAGGCCGACAGGCGGTCGACGTCGTAGAGCTCGCGGGCCAGCGCGGACGCGAGGTCGAAGCGGAACCCGTCCACATGGCATTCGGTCACCCAGTAGCGCAGTGAGTCCATGATCATGCGCAGGACGCTCGGGTGCACCACGTTCAGCGAGTTGCCCGTGCCCGTGAAGTCCATGTAGTGGCGGAGGTCCTCGGGCATCAGCCGGTAGTAGGAGCGGTTGTCGACGCCCTTGAAGGACAGCATCGGGCCGAGGTGGTTGCCCTCGGCGGTGTGGTTGTAGACGACGTCGAGGATCACCTCGATGCCCGCGCGGTGCAGGGCCTTGACCATCCCCTTGAACTCCCGGATCTCCTGGCCGCGGCTGCCCGTCGCGGCGTAACCGGCTTGCGGTGCGAAGTAGCCGATCGTCGAATAGCCGAAGTAGTTCGAGAGGCCCCGCTCGTGCAGGAAGGACTCGTCGACGATGTGGTGTACGGGCAGCAGCTCGACCGCGGTCACTCCCAGCGAGCGCAGATACTCGAGCGCCGGCTCGGAGGCCAGGCCGGCGTAGGTGCCGCGGAGGTCCTCGCGGACCTCGGGATGGCGCTTGGTGAAGCCCTTGACGTGGACCTCGTAGATCACCGTCTCGTGGAGCGGGGTGGCGGGCCGCGGGTCCCCCTCCCAGTCGAAACGCGGGTCGATGACCACGCACTTCGGGACGGCGTCGACGTCATCCTCGTCGTCGGGCTCGAGGTCGGCGTCGGGGCGTCCCGACGGGACGTAGGGGTGCACGTTGGCCTCCTCCCAGCGCACCGGACCTTCGATCGACTTCGCGTAAGGATCGATCAACAGCTTGTGGGCGTTGAAGCGGTGGCCGTTCGCCGGGTCGTAGCGGCCATGGACGCGGTAGCCGTAGCGCTGGCCCGGTCCGATCCCCGGCAGGAAGCAGTGCCAGGTGTGCGCCGTGCGCTCGGTCACGTCCACCCGTGTCTCGCCGTCGTCCTCATCCGAGAACAGGCACAGCTCCACGCGCTCGGCGTGCTCGGAGAACAGCGAGAAGTTCGTCCCCTCCCCCACCCACGTCGCGCCGAGCGGGAAGGGCCGGCCGGGCCAGACCGCCGTCACCTGGTGAGGGCTCCGGCCAGCGGGGGGAGGACGACGTGGCCGGGCTCGACCGTCGCGTGGTGGGTGGCGAGGACCACCTCGACCGGGTGGTCGACCGGGACGTGGGCAGGGCGGCGCGAGAAGTTCGCCAGCACCGCGTAGGGACCGCGGCCGACCCGCAGCCAGCCCTGGTGCTCGTTGTACTCGACCGGCGCGGCGTCGCCCGGCGGCAGCTCGCGGCGGGCCGCCAGCAGGCGGCCGTAGAGGTCGCGCAGCCCGGCCGGCTCGCCCTCGCGCGAGAGCTTGGAGGCCAGGAACGTCTCCGGGTCCTGCGGGTCGGGGACCTCCTCGCCGGCAAAGCGCGCAAAGGCGGCGAACTCGCGGCGGCGGCCCTCGCGCGTCGCCACCGCGATCTCCTCGTCGATGTGGTCGGAGAAGAACCGGAACGGGTGGCGCTCGCCGTGCTCCTCGCCCATGAACAGCATGGGCGTGAATGGTGACAACAGGGTGCACAGCGCCGCGAGCGGGCGCGCGCGCACCGGCAGGCGGTCGCCAAGGGCGCGATTGCCGACCTGGTCGTGGTTCTGGGCAAAGACAACGAAGCGCTCGGGCGGGACGTCGTCGGCGCGGGCGCCGAAGCGGCGGCGGCGGAAGCTCGAGTACGTGCCGTCGTGGACGTGGGGGCGCCGGAACGCCTTCGCGAGCTGGCCGACGTCGCCGAACTCCGCGTAGTAGCCGTCGCGATCGCCCGTGAGCAGCACGCGCAGGGCGTGGTGGAAGTCGTCGGCCCAGACGGCGTCGCAGCCCCAGCCGCCGCGCTCGTGCGAGCGCACGACCCTGGGCTCGTTCAGGCCGCTCTCGGCGATCACCAGCGCACGCGGCTCGATCGCGTGGACGCGGCCGCAGAGCTCCTGCACGAGATGCGTGGGGCTCGAGTCGAGCAGCGCGTGAACGGCGTCGAGGCGCAGGCCGTCGACGTGGAAGTCGCGGATCCACTGCTCGGCCGACTGCAGGACCCACTCGCGGACGGGGTCCGAGTCGGCGTCGTCGAAGTTGATCGCCCTGCCCCAGGTGGTCTCGTGGCGCTCGGTGAAGTACGGGCCGAAGGCCTCCATGGCCATGGCGCCGGAGGCCCCGAGGTGGTTGTAGACGACGTCGAGCAGCACCGCGAGGCCCTCGCGGTGCGCCGCGTCGACGAGCCGCTGCAGCCCGAGCGGCCCGCCGTACGCGCTGTGCGCCGCCGACAGGTAGACCCCGTCGTAGCCCCAGCCGTGCGCGCCGGGGAACTCGGCGACGGGCATCAGCTCGACGGCGGTCACGCCGAGCTCGCGCAGGCCGCGCAGGTGGGGGATCGCCGCCTCGAAGGTGCCGTCCGCGGTGAAGGTGCCGACGTGCAGCTCATAGACGACGAGGTCGCGCAACTGGGGCGCCTGGAAGCCCTCGTCGGTCCACTCGAACGCGGCGACGTCGAGGACGCGCGAGGGACCGCGCAGGCCCGCCGGTTGCCAGCGACTGCAGGGATCGGGAAGCTCGACGCCGTCGAGCAGGTAGGCGTAGTCCGCGCCGGGACCGACCGGCAGCTCGGCCTCCCAGATGCCGTAGCCGGCCTCGGTCAGCTCGTGCTCGCGCCCGCCCGCCCGCAGGACGACGCGTCCGAGGCGGGGCGCCCAGACACGAAACGCCGTGGCGTTGCGCGCGGAGGGCAAGGCCCCGAGGGGCTGCTGCCAGGGATAGGCGGGCTCGGACATCGGGGGCGGGCATGATGGCGCACCTTCGGCGCGCCCGTGTTCATCGGACCATGCGGGCCGCTCGGGTGCTCGTCGACCTACTCCGGCACCAGCCACAGCGCCCCCAGCGGCGGGAGCGTGATCTCGGCCGAGAAGGGCTGGCCGTGCCAGGGGATCGGCTCGGCCTCGATGCCGCCCAGGTTGCCGGTGTCGGTCCCGCCGTAGAAGGTCGAGTCGGTGTTGACGAGCTCCCGCCAGCGGCCCGAGCGCGGCAGGCCGAGGCGGTAGGGGCCGCGCGGGATCGGCGAGAGGTTGCCCGCGAAGATCAGCACGCGCTCGGCGCCGCGCGACGTGCGGGCGAAGGCGACGACGTTGGACTCGGCGTCGTTGGGCTCGATCCAGTAGAAGCCCTTCGGCTTGAAGTCGACCTCCCACAGCGCCGGCTCGGAGCGGTAGGCGCGGTTGAGGTCGCGTACGAGCGACTGGATGCCCGCGTGCTCGGGGCGCTCGAGAAGGTGCCAGTCCAGCGAGCGCTCGTGGCTCCACTCGGCCTCCTGGGCGAACTCCTGCCCCATGAAGAGCAGCTTCTTGCCGGGGTGCGCCCACATGTAGGCGTAGAGCGCGCGCAGGTTCGCGCGCTTCTGCCACGGGTCCCCCGGCATCTTGGCGATCAGCGATTGCTTGCCGTGCACGACCTCGTCGTGGGACAGCGGCAGCACGAAGTTCTCGGTGAAGGCGTAGACGAGCGAGAAGGTCAGCTCGTGGTGGTGGTAGCGGCGGTAGATCGGGTCCTGCTGGAAGTAGGCCAGCGTGTCGTGCATCCAGCCCATGTTCCACTTGAAGCCGAAGCCCAGGCCGCCGAGGTAGGTCGGTCGCGACACGCCCGGCCAGGCGGTGGACTCCTCGGCCGCAGAGACGGTCCCGGGCTCGCGCGCGTGCAGCACCTCGTTGAGCTCCTTGAGGAACGACACCGCGTCGAGGTCCTCGCGGCCGCCGAACTGGTTGGGGACCCACTCGCCCGCCTCGCGCGAGTAGTCGAGGTAGAGCATCGAGGCGACGGCGTCGACGCGGATGCCGTCGCAGTGGTACTCGCGCAGCCAGAACAGGGCATTGGCGATCAGGAAGTTGCGGACCTCGTGGCGCCCGTAGTTGAAGACGAGCGTGCCCCAGTCGGGGTGCTCGCCGCGGCGGGGGTCGGCGTGCTCGTAGAGCGCGGTGCCGTCGAAGCGCGCGAGCGCGAACTCGTCGCGCGGGAAGTGCGCGGGCACCCAGTCGAGGATCACGCCGAGGCCGTGGCCGTGCAGGCGGTCGACGAACTCGCGGAAGTCGTCAGGGGAGCCGAAGCGCGGCGAGGGCGCGTAGTAGCCCGTCACCTGGTAGCCCCAGGAGCCGCTGAACGGGTGGTGCATAACCGGCATCAGCTCGAGGTGGGTGAAGCCCATGTCCCTCGCGTAGGCGGCGAGCTCGTCGGCCAGCTCGAGGTAGGTCAGCGAGCAGTTGTCCTCCAGCGGGTTCAGCCGCCACGAGCCCAGGTGGACCTCGTAGATCGACATCGGCCCGTCCAGCGGCGGGCGCTCGCTGCGCGAGGCGAGCCACTCCGCGTCGCGCCACTCGTGGTGTGACTGCGACACGACCGATGCCGTCTTGGGCGGCAGCTCGGCCTCGAAGGCGTAGGGGTCGGCCTTCAGGACGACAGCGCCGTCGGCGCCGGCGATCTCGTACTTGTAGTGCGTCCCCGCGCCGACGCCGGGCAGGAACAGCTCCCAGATGCCGCTCGAGCCGAGCACGCGCATGGGGTGGACGCGCCCGTCCCAGAAGTTGAACTCGCCGACCACCGCGACCGACCGCGCCGCCGGCGCCCACACCGCGAAGGCCGTCCCCTGCACTCCCTGGTGCTCGACGACGTGGGCGCCGAGCTTGCCGTAGAGCTCCTCGTGGCGGCCCTCACCGGCGAGGTGCAGGTCGAGCTCGCCCAGCGTGGGCTCGAAGCGGTAGGGGTCCTGGACGGTGACCGTGCCGCCCTCGCCGTAGTCGACCTCCAGCTCGTAGTCCAGCGGCAGCGACGCGCCCTTCACGACGCCCTCGAACAGGCCGTCGGAGCCGCTGGCGCCGAGCGCCACGCCGCCACCGTCGACGCGCGCGGTCACGGTCTTCGCCATCGGGCGGAAGGCGCGGATGACCACGCCCCCGTCGACCGGGTGAGCGCCCAGGAAGGCGTGCGGGTCGGCGCTCACGACTGCTCCAGCAGACGCAGGATCCCGGCCGCGGGGATGCCCACCCAGTCGGGCCGGTTGTTGAGCTCGTAGCGCAGTTCGTAGACCGCCTTCTCCAGTTCGAAGATCGAGAGCAGCTTGTGGCCGGCCTCCTGGCCGGGGGGCAGCAGCGCCGGGTCGGCGGCGTCGAAGTAGCCCTCCAGGAAGGTAACCCGCGCGCGCTCCTCCCACCCGTCCGGGGCCGGCGCCCCGCGCAGCAGGGCCGACCCCGCCGCCGCGTAGGAGAAGGAGCGCAGCATGCCGGCGACGTCGCGCAGCGGCGAGCGCTTCAGGCGCCGCTGCGGCAGCGGGCGCGCGGGCTCCCCCTCGAAGTCCAGGAGCACCCAGCCGCGGTCGGCGAGCATCGTCTGGCCGAGGTGGTAGTCGCCGTGGCAGCGGATGACCCGCCCGGCGGCGCGGAGGTTCGACAGCATCTGCAGGCGCTCCTGCACGTCTTGACCGCGCCCCCGGATCGATTCCAGCGCGTCGAGCTCGGGCAGCTCGACGAAGATGCGCTCGATCTCCTCGTCGATGGTGGCGGTGATCAGCGACAGCGACTCCATGCTCGGCTCCTCGGGCGCGAACGCGGGATCCGAGGCGTCCGAGCCCAGGACGGTGTGCAGCTCGCCGGTCACGACGCCCAGCGAGTGGACGTGGGCGAGGAACGCGTCGGGGTCGGAGGAGAGCGTGTCGAGCGCCAGCTCCCAGCCGTCGAGGGCATCCGCCAGGTACTCCTGGAGAATCCCGAGCGTCGCGTCCATCAGGCGTCCCTCGTAGGCGAACCAGCCGGCGATCGGCGCGATGTGCGGGAAGTCGCGCTCGGAGAGGAAGCGCAGGAGCTCGAGCTCGGGGTTGATCCCCGGCTCGACGCGGCGGAAGGTCTTGAGGATCAGGCGCTCGCCGAACACGATCGAGGAGTTGGACTGCTCGACGCCGACGGGCCGCACGTCGACCGTCCCGCCGTCGCCGACGGCGCCCATCCAGCGGAACTCGAGCGTCCCCTCCCCCGCCTGCACGTCGGAGCCCGCCCGCATGAGGTGCAGCAGCTCGCGGGCATGGGCGGGGTCCGCCAGCGCGTCGTAGAAGGTCTCGCCGCCCGCCGTGGCGATCACCCGCTCGGTCCAGCCGTCGGACTCCGGCCGCACGCCGAGCGGCACCTGGTAGACCTCGTGCGTCCCCGGGTGGAAGCGCGCCTCGATCAGCGCGAGTACGAGCCGCGGCGGCTCCTCGCGCAGCGTGAAGGCCTCGAGCACGTTGAGGTGGGCGACCTCGCGCGCCTTGGATCCGAACCAGCGCTGCGTCACGAACCAGTCGTGCAGCCGCGCCTCCTCGAGCCGGGACAGGTCAGCCATCCTCGCCCTCCACGATGCCGAACCAGTAGAAGCCGCGCGGCGCGAGCGTGAGCAGGTAGGGCAGCTCCCCGATGCGCGGGAAGCGCGAGCGCCCGAACAGCTCGATCGGGTGACGCCCCTCGTGCTCCGAGAGGTCGAGCTCAACGGCCTGGGCCGAGCGCGCGAGGTTGTGCACGCACAGCACCAGGTCGTCCTCGTAGCGGCGGACGTGGGCGAAGATCCTGCCGTTCGACGGGGTCAGCGGCTCGTAGGTGCCGACCCCGAACACGGGATGCTCCTTGCGCAAGGCGATGAAGCGCCGCAGCCAGCGCAGCAGCGAGGTCGAATGGCGCAGCTGGGCCTCGACGTTGACCGCCTGGAAGCCGTACACGGGATCCATCAGCGGCGGCGCGTAGAGCTGCGCGAAGTCCGCGCGCGAGAAGCCGCCGTTGCGGTCGCCCGTCCATTGCATCGGCGTGCGCACGCCGTCGCGGTCGCCGAGGAAGACGTTGTCGCCCATGGCGATCTCGTCGCCGTAGTAGAGGACCGGCGAGCCGGGCAGCGAGAACAGGATCGCGTGCATC
>DASQFQ010000261.1:0-8619 GCA_035633075.1 Solirubrobacteraceae bacterium
CGCGCTCGAGCTGCTCGACGGCGGCGCCCAGCCGCCGCCCGCACCCGGCACGCCGTCGCAGCTGTGGACCGCCGAGACGCGGCACCCGACGCTGCTCGTGGGACTCGCAATGGACCGCGAGGAGCTGCATGGCCGCATCGAGGCGCGCGTCCGGGCGATGGTCGCCGCGGGGGCGATCGAAGAGGTCCGCCGGGCCGCTGCGGCGGGCGCGTCGCCCACCGCGCGCAAGGCGCTGGGCTTCGAGGAGCTGCTGCGCGGCGACGTGGAGGCCATGCTGGGCGCCACGCGCCGCTACGCCAAGCGCCAGCTGACGTGGATGCGCAAGCTCTCCCGGGTGCGGATCCTCGACGTGACCGGGCGCACGGCGCTCGACGTCGCGGCCGAGCTGCACGGCATGATCCGCGAGCCATGAGGTTCGAGAAGTGGCAGGCGCTGGGCAATGACTACGTCATCCTCGAGGCGGCGGCGCTTCCGTTCGCGCTGACTCCCGAGGCGGTCCGGCGGCTGTGTGACCACCACCTCGGCGTGGGCGCCGACGGAGTGCTCGAGCTCTCGGCGCCCGACGCGGCGGGCTGCGTCGCGCGCCTGCGCATCTTCAACCCGGACGGCTCGGAGGCCGAGCTGTCGGGCAACGGCGCGCGCGAGGCCGTCCTCTACCTGCGCCGCAACGGTTGGACGAGCGCTGACACCTTCTCCATCGAGACCGCCGCGGGGGAGATCCGCCCGACGATAACCGGCCCGCGCACGTGCCGGATGGACATCGGGCGCGCCAGCGTGCGTTCCGCCCACTACCCCGGAGGATCCACCGACGGAAGCGGCGAGGTCGAGGGCCTGCGCTTCCAGCACGTGTGGGTCGGGAACCCGCAGTGCGCGATCCACCTCGACTCGCGCGAGGAGCTCGGAGCCCTCGACCTCGGCTCGATCGGCCCGGCGATCGAGCGGTCCCCGCAGTTTCCCCACCGGACCAACGTGTCCTTCTGGTGCGAGCTGGGCCGGGGTGCCATCCGGGCGCGCATCTTCGAGCGCGGGGTGGGGGAGACGCTGGCCTCGGGGACCGGCGCCTGCGGCGCCGCCGTCGCCCACGTCCTGCGCGGCGGCGACTCCCCCGTGAGCGTGCGGCTCGACGGGGGCGAGCTCGACGTGGAGGTCGACGAGTCCCTGCGCGTGCACCTGTCGGGCTGGGCGGTGCCCGTGTACCGCGGGGAGCTCAGCGACGAGCTGATCGCGGAGCTGGGTGGCTAGCGTGTCGGGCATGACGCAGCCAGCCGACTCGGCGGCCTGGGGACTCGGCCTCGCCACGCTCGCCGAGCCGGGCGACCGCGTGCTCGACGTCTACTTCCCGGAGCCGCGGCTCGGCCTCGACGGCGCGCCGGCGGGGCCGGGCACGACCGAGCTCGACGCCGGCCAGGCGGGGGAACTGGCGGGGGCGACCGGCGCCGACGAGCGCCGGCGGGTGCGGGTCGTCGCGGTCGCCGTGGTGCTCGACGACCTCTCCTCGGCACCGACCGACGCCTACGACGTCTACCTGCGGCTGCACCTGCTCTCCCATCGCCTGGTGCGCCCGCACGAGGTGGCCCTCGACGGCGTGTTCGGGCTGCTCAACAACGTGGCGTGGACGAGCCAGGGACCGGTGGACCCATCGGCGCTGGCCGGGGCGCGCCTGCGCTTCCGCGCCGCCGGCCTGCCGTTCGAGGTCCATTCCCTGGACAAGTTCCCGCGCATGACCGACTACGTGACCCCGTCGGCGGTGCGGATCGCCGACGGCGACCGCGTGCGGCTTGGCGCCCACCTCGCGCCGGGCACGACCGTGATGCACGAGGGCTTCGTGAACTTCAACGCCGGGACCCTCGGCGCCTCGATGATCGAGGGGCGCATCAGCGCCGGCGTGGTGGTGGGCGACGGCTCCGACGTGGGCGGCGGGGCCTCGATCATGGGCACGCTCTCGGGCGGCGGAACCGAGGTGATCTCCATCGGCGAGCGCTGCCTGCTGGGCGCCAACGCCGGCCTCGGCATCTCGCTCGGCGACGACTGCGTCGTCGAGGCCGGCCTCTACCTGACCGCGGGCACCCGCGTGACGACGCCCGACGGCGAGGTGGTCAAGGCGCGCGAGCTCAGCGGAGCCGACAACCTCCTGTTCCGGCGCAACTCTCAGAGCGGCGCGGTGGAGACGATGCCGCGCTCAGGCGGCTGGGCCGGCCTCAACGCCGTCCTGCACGCCAACGACTGACTCCAACAGCCCGGCCGCACGCCGGCACTCCTCGAGCGTCGGCACGAGCGCGAGACGCAGGTAGCCCGCGCCGGCCGGGCCGAAGAACGAGCCGGGGGCGAGCACGACGCCGTGGTCGAGCAGCCGCTGGGCGAGCGCCTCGGCACGCTCGCCCGCGTCGAGCCAGAGGAAGAACGTGGCGTCGCCGCCCACGTGGCGCAGGCCGTGGGCCTGGAGCCGCGGCAGGAGGACGTCGCGCTTGGCGCGGTAGGTCGCGCGCACCGCCTCGACGTGATCCTCGTCGGCCCAGGCCGCGAGCGCCGCGCGCTGGACGAACTCCTGCGGGGCCACACCGACGTTGGGCCGGTAGCGCTTGAGCGCGGCGATCACGTCGGGGTCGCCCGCCACCAGCCCCGAGCGGTAGCCGGGCATCGAGGAGCGCTTGGAGAGCGTGTTGAGCGCGACGACGTTGCGGCGGTCGGCGACCTGGAGGACCGAGCCCGGCGGCTCGGCGCCGAAGTACAGCTCGGAGTAGGCCTCGTCGCAGGCGAGCACGAAGTCGTGCTCGCGCGCCAGGGCGGCCGCGCGATCGTAGAGGCCGGGCGGCGCGGTGGCGGCCGTAGGGTTGTTGGGGTAGTTCAACCAAAGGATCGCGACCCGTTCCCACGTCGCGGACGGGACGCCGTCGAGGTCGGGGAGGAAGCCCGCCTCACGGCGCAGGGGCAGCTCGAGCACGGCCTTGCCCGCGAACAGCGCGCCGCGCTCGGCCACCGGGTAGCCGGGCGTGGTCACGGCGACGAGGTCGCCGTCCACGACCTGGGCGAGGTGGAAGATCGCCTCCTTGGAGCCGAGCGTGGGGAGGACCTCGGTGTCGGGATCGAGCACCACGGCGAAGCGCCGGTCGCACCAGTCCGCGATCGCCGCGCGCAGCTCCGGCAGCCCGTCGGTCGCCGGGTAGGTCGAGCGCTTCTCGACGCTCGCGACGAGCGCGTCACGGATGAAGGCGGGCGTCTCCTCGCGCGGCTCGCCGATCCCGAAGTCGACGACCGGGACGCCGCGCTCGACGAGACGACGCTTGGCCTCGGTGAGGCGCAGGAAGGGGTAGGTGCGCATTGCCGAGAGGACGGGGGAGAGCCTCATCGCGCGGCGAACGCCTCCAGCACGCGGTAGGAGCGCACGAGCGCGGCCACCGCGACGGACTCCTCGCGGGTGTGGGCCTGCGGAGGGTCACCCGGGCCGAAGTTCACGGCGGGAAGGCCCGCGGCAGCGAACTCGGCCACGGGCGTCCACGCCTGCTTGGGGGCGACGGTCAGGTCCCCCGCGGCGACGAGGGCGTCGACCAGCACGCCCTCCGCGACCACTCCCGCCGGGGCGTTGGAGTCGATCCGCAGCTCGCCGTGACCGTCGCACAGGATCACCAGGCGCGCCTCGGCCTCCTGCGGCGAGCGCCCCGGCGCGTAGCGGAAGTTCACCTGGCACTCGGCCCGCTCCGGGATCACGTTGCCGGCGATCCCGCCGGCGATGCGCGTGACCGACGCCACCTCGACGAAGCGCAGGCCATCGAAGTCGTGCGGCTCGGGCTCGTGGGCGGCCAGCGCCGAGACGCCCGCGGCGGCGCGCTCGATGGCGTTGTCGGCCAGCCATGGGCGCGCAGAGTGCCCGGAGCGCCCGTGGAAGGTCCAGGTCGCGTTGATGTTGCCGAGGCAGCCCGCGTGCAGCTCGTTGCCCGTGGGCTCCATCATCACGACGAGCTCGGGGGCAAGGCGCTCGCGGCGCAGCAGCGGAGTCAGCGCGCTGTCGCCGAGAGGCAGCTCCTCGCGGCCGAAGAACAGCGCGCCGAATGGCGCGAGCGCGAGCGCGAGCTCGATCATCACGGCCATCGCGCCCTTCATGTCGCTGGCGCCCAGGCCGCGCACGCGATCGCCCTCGCGCGCGCCGGGGCGGTTGTCCTGCGCGGGAACCGTGTCGAGGTGGCCACCCAGCAGCACGCCGGCGTCCGCGGGCCCGCCGAGCACGCAGGTGTCGCCGAGATCGCGCGCCCCGGGGAGCAGCCCCAGCACGTGGGCGGCGAGGGCAGCCTCGTCGCGGGACTCCGAGGGGATGTCGATGAGCTCGAGCGTCCTGGCGGCCAGGCGCTCGCCCAGCTCGGCGTCGCTCAGCGGCATGAGCCCGCACCTTACGGGTCGCCTTGGTCCAATTGGCCGTCGCACGCGCCACGGCGGAACGCGGGCCTACAATCGAAGGGAATGCAGAGAAGCCGCAACGGCAGGGAGGTACAGACCCGGTACACGCCCCCGCCGAGGCCCGGACGGGCCCGGCAGCGGGCCTACTGCCTGGGCGTCACGCCGCAGGGCGAGGACATGGAGGAGCTCAAGGAGCTGCTGCGCACGGCGGGGGTCGCGGTCGTGGGCGAGCTCGTGCAGCACCGCGAGAAGCCCCACGCCAACCTCTACCTCGGCTCCGGCAAGGTCGAGGAGCTCAAGCCCGCCCTGGCAGCCGCGGACGCCAACCTCGTGGCGATCGACGACGAGCTGAGCCCCCGCCAGGAGCGCAACCTGGAGGCAGCGCTCGGGATGCCGGTCATCGACCGCACCGCGGTGATCCTCGACATCTTCGCGGGCCACGCCCACACGGCCGACGGCAAGCTCCAGGTCGAGCTCGCCCAGCTCGAGTACAACCTCGCCCGCATGCGCGGCCTCTGGACGCACCTCGAGCGCCTCGGCGGCGGAATCGGTACCCGCGGCCCCGGCGAGACCCAGATCGAGACGGACCGTCGGCTGGCGCGCGACCGCATCGCGGCGCTGCGCCGGCGCCTGGACCACGTGCGCTCCAACCGCGCCGTCCAGCGGGCCGAGCGCGAGCGCGCGCACCTGCCGAGCGTGGCGCTGGCCGGCTACACCAACGCGGGCAAGTCCACGCTGCTCAACGCCCTCACCGGAGCGTCGGTCGGGGTACGCGACCGGCTCTTCCACACGCTGGACCCGACCACGCGCACGCTGCGACTGCAGGGCCGGACCTACCTGATGACCGACACCGTCGGCTTCATCCGCAAGCTGCCCCACCAGCTCGTCGACGCGTTCGCGGCGACGCTCGAGGAGACCCGCCTGGCCGACCTCCTGCTCCACGTCGTCGACGCGAGCGCTCCCGAGGAGGAGCTGGTCCAGATGACCCGCGCGGTCGACGACGTGCTCGAGGAGATCGGCGTGGGCGACACGCCCCGCGTCCTGGCGCTCAACAAGGCCGACCTGCTCTCCGAGGACCGCCGGCGCGAGCTGTCGTTCCGGCATCCCGAGGCCCAGCTCGTGTCCGCCGTCAGCGGCGAGGGGCTCGAGGAGCTGGGTGACCTGGTGACGGCCGAGTTCGAGCGCACGCTGCGCGACGTCGAGCTGCTCGTGCCCTTCTCCGATGGTGGCACGCTGTCGGAGCTCCACGACGTGGCGGGCGACCTCGAGCGCGAGGACACCCCCGAGGGCGTCCGGGTCTCCGCCCGCATGCCGGCGGTCGTGGCCGAGCGGTTCGACCGCTACGCCAACGACGGCGACGGCGCCGCTTAACGCCCGGAGGACCCGAAGCCGTCGACGCCGCGGCCGTCCGGGGCGGGCGACAGCTCGTCGACGACGCGCGGGTCGGGGGCCACGAAGGGCACGAGCAGGAGCTGGGCGATCCGGTCGCCGGCGCTCGCCTCGTACGGCTCGTTCCCGAGATTGACGAGGATCACGCGCAGCTCGCCGCGGTAGTTGGGGTCGACGAGCCCGGGGCCGTTCACGACGGAGAGCCCGTGACGCGCGGCCAGTCCCGATCGGGGGACGACGAGACCGGCGAGCCCCGGCGGCAGCGCCACCGCCACGCCGGTCGGCACCGTCGCGCGTGCGCCGGGCTCGAGCCGGAAGGCCTCGACGCAGCGCAGGTCGTAGCCCGCGTCCCCGGGGCGCGTGCGCGACGGGGGATGGGCGCAGGGATGCAGCAGACGGACCTCGAGGACGTCGGTCGCGGCGACGGACATGGCCCTGACGCTACCGGCCGTGCCAGACCGCTCCCCGCGGCTTCCCGCTCCGACCGCGGAATCCCTGCCATCCTGCCGCCCATGAGGCTGCTGGAGCTGGCCGACTACCGCGAGCGGGTCGTCGCGCTCTATCGCGAGGGGCGCCAGGACGGGGAGGAGGGGGCGCTGGACTGGCGACGCCGGCGCGAGGAGCTGTTCCTGACCCACCCGTCCTCGCCGCTCGCGGGCGGCTCCGGCGCGACGCCGAGCTACTTCCCGTACGATCCCGAGGCCGTCTTCGCGACCTCGCTCGAGCCCGCCGAGGGCGCGATCGAGGTCGATACGGGCGGCCAGGACGGCGTCGTGCGCTACGCCCGCATCGGGCAGATGGAGACCCCGTACGGCCCGTTGACCCTGTTCTGGACGCTCGGCTACGGCGGCGGGCTGTTCCTGCCCGTGCGCGATGCGACCTCGAGGGAGGAGAGCTACGGAGGCGGGCGCTACCTGACCGACACGATCAAGGGCACCTTCGGCCGCGGAGTTCGGCTCGACGGGGAAGCGGTGACGCTCGACTTCAACTACCTTTTCAACCCGTCGTGCGCCTACGACGCCCGCTGGCTGTGCCCGTTGGCCCCTCCCGAGAACCGCCTTGGCGAGCCGGTCCGCGCCGGGGAGACCGCCTTCACGGCCGCCGTCCCGTCGTGATGTCGAACGTCTTGTGAACCGCTTCACCGAGGCGTAGACTCTGCCACGGAATGGCAGCCGATGCTGTACAGCGGCACATCAGGCCTACCGAGATCGGTGGGGTCCGATCGGGTGTCACGTCAACCCGGGCGGTCGAGCGGGCGCTCGAGCTCCTCGAGTTCGTGGCGCGCTCCTCCGGCGGGCGCCTCTCCGACCTGGCCCGCGCTACAGGCATACCGACCAGCACTGCGCTGCGGCTGCTGCGCACGCTCGAGGGCGCCGGCTTCGTGCGGCGTGAGGACGGGGGCGCCTACCACCCAGGCCCGGGGCTGCTGGCGCTGATCGCCTCCCTCGACGAGCTGCCGCTCGTGCAGGTCGCCCACCCGCGGATGCGCGCCCTCGCCGACCAGCTCGGGGAGACGGCGAACCTCGGCGTGCTCGACGAGAACGCCGACGCCCTCTACATCGACCAGGTCCAGAGCTCGCAGCTGCTGCGCTATGCGAGCTGGCGCGGGCGGCGGGTGCCCGGCGGCGACAGTGCACTCGGCCTCGCGCTGCACGGGCAGGCGGGCCCGCGCGGCTACGTCGTGCACCGCGACGCCGTCGAGGCCGGCGTGACCGCGGTCGCGGCGCCGGTGCGCGGTCCCTCCGGTCGGATCGTCGCGGCGCTGAGCGTGACGGGCCCCACATTCCGCCTCGACGACGAGGCCGCGGCCAGGTGCGGAGCGGCCCTCGTGACCGAGGCCGAAGCGCTCTCGGCCGAGCTGGGCGCGCCGGCGCTCTGAGCGTCCCGCTCAGCGCGCCGGCGGCCGTCGCTCCTACTTGAGGCCGTTCTGCGAGAGGAAATCGTCGGCGACGGCCTTGGCGTCGTCCTTGTCGATCTCCACGCGCTTGACCAGCTCTTTGAGGTTCTCCGTCGTGAGCTTGGCGCTCACGCCGTTGAGGACGTCGGAGACCTCCGGCGTCGCCTTGTCCTTGGCGATCAGCGGGGTGACGTTCTCGTGCGCGACGATCCCCTTGGGGTCCTCGAGCGTGATGAACCCGTTCGCAGGGATGGCCGACTGCGTGCTGAAGAGGTCCGCGCAGTCGACCTTGCCGCTCTTGAGGGCGCTCACCGTCAGCGGCCCGGCGACGTCGAGCGGGCGGAACTTCTTGAAGTCGATCCCGTAGATCTCCTTCAGGCCCTTGAGCCCGAAGCCCTCGCGCTTGGGCATCTCCGGCGGACCACCCATGGTCACGTTCTTCGAGACCTTGGCCAAGTCGTCGAGGCTCTTGAGCTGGTACTTGTCCACGACCTCCTTCGTGCAGGTGACCGTGTCCTTGTCCTCCGCCGCCGAGGGCTCGAGCATCGTGAGCTTGGCCGGAAGGGCCGACTTGAGCTCAGCGACCTGCGCCTGGGTGTCGGTGGCCTTCGCCTTGCCCTTGGTCACGAAGCTCAGCAGGGTCCCCGTGTACTCGGGGAGGAGCGTCAGATCGCCGCGCTCCATCGCGGGGAAGATGGTTTCGCGCGAGCCGATGTTGAGCTTCTTGGTGACCTTGAAATCCTTGGCCTCGAGCGCGCCGGCGTAGATCTCGGCCAGCAGGGTGTTCTCCGGGAAGTTCGCGGAGCCCACGGTCACCGACGGCTTGCCCTTGTCGCCACCCGACGAGCCGCCCGAGTCCTTCTCGTCCAGCGAGTCGCCGCCGCAGGCAGCAACGGCGAAGGCGAGGCAGGCCAACAGCAGCCACAGATTGAGTCTCATGCGTG
>DASQFQ010000262.1:0-3647 GCA_035633075.1 Solirubrobacteraceae bacterium
AGGCTCGCTCGGATGCCGTCGGCGCTGAAGTCCCACACCCTGCGCAGCGACGCGGGCACCGCGAACTGGTTCGCGTCGTCGAGCAGGTGCGCCGTCTCGGGGCTGGGCCGCAGCAGCCGGCCGACCTTGGTCGACACGACATAGTCCCCGCGGGGTTTCGTGGCGAGGAACGACCCGAGCCGGCGCTCCGAGAGCCCGAGCCCGGAGTGCGGTGCGGTGTCGAAGTAGCGGATGCCGCTCTCCCAGGCCGCCTCGAGCACCGCCCAGGCGTCCTCGTCGGTCATCGCCCGGTAGAGGTTGCCGACGTTCGCCGCCCCGTACCCGAGCCGGCCGAGCTGGAGGCCGGACGGCCGCCGTTCGGCGACCGGCTCAGCCACGGCGCGAGAGGGACTGAGCCGCCACCGTCGCCCCGAGCATCTCGGTCCCCGCGCCGGGTGCCGTGGGAGCGATGTAGCGGCCGTCGCGCACCTCGACCGGCGTCACGAAGTGCTCGTGCAGGTGGTCGACGAACTCGATGACCCTGCGGTCCATGCTCCCGGAGACCGCCACGAAGTCGAACATCGCCAGGTGCTGCACCGCCTCGCACAGGCCGACGCCTCCCGCGTGCGGACACACGGGCACTCCGAACTTCGCGGCGAGGAGGATGATCGCCACGTTCTCGTTCACGCCGGCCACGCGGGTCGCGTCGATCTGCAGCACCTGCAGCGCGTCCGCCTGCAGGAACTGCTTGAACATGACGCGGTTGGCCATGTGCTCGCCGGTCGCGACGGGGATGGGAGCCACGCCGCGGGCGATTGCCGCATGGCCGAGCACGTCGTCGGGGTTCGTGGGCTCCTCGATCCAGGCGACGTCGTAGGGCGTCAGGGCCCGCATCCAATCGATGGCCTCCGCGACCTCCCACCGCTGGTTCGCGTCGACGGCGATCCGGACGCTCGGTCCCACGACCTCGCGGGCGATCGCGAGCCGGCGGACGTCGTCGGCGAGGTCCGCGCCCACCTTGAGCTTGATCAGCTCGAAGCCGTCCTCGACGGCCTCGCCACACAGGCGCGCGAGCTTCGCGTCGTCGTATCCGAGCCACCCCGGCGTCGTCGCGTACGCGGGATATCCCGACGCGAGCAGCTCGTCGCGCCGCGCGGCGCGCCCGGGCTCTGCGGCCCGCAGGATGTCGAGCGCCTCCTCCGGCGTCAGCGCGTCGGTCAGGTAGCGGAAGTCGACGAGGCCGACCAGTTCCTCGGGGCTCATCCCAGCCAAGAGCTCCCAGAGCGGCATGCCGGCTCGCTTCGCCTTCAGGTCCCACAGCGCGTTGACCACCGCGCCCACGGCCATGTGCATCACGCCCTTTTCGGGCCCGAGCCAGCGCAGCTGGGAGTCGTGGACGAGGTCCCGCGAGACCGCGCCCATGTCGGCGAGCAGCTCCTCGACGTCGCGGCCGACGAAGCGCTCGCGCAGCGCGTCGATCGCGGCCACCTGGACGTCGTTGCCCCGCCCGATCGTGAAGACGAAGCCGTGCCCGGCCAGGCCGTCTCGAGCGTCCGTCGAGATCCGCAGGTATGCCGCGGAGTAGTCGGGGTCCGGGTTCATGGCGTCCGACCCGTCCAGCGACAGCGAGGTCGGAAACCGGATGTCGGCGGTGTCGAAGTCGGTGATCCGGCTCATGAAGACCCGTCCTGGGGCGTGCGGTCGCGAGCATAGACCAGCGGCACCGCAGCGCTTCGTCACCGCTGGTGCGGTACAAAGCCGTGCGTGCACGGGAGCCCCACACGGTGAAGCTTGCGCGGCTCGGGCCGCGGGGCGCCGAGGTGCCTGCGGTCGTCGCGGACGGTGCGACGTACGACCTGAGCGCCCTCACCGGCGACCTCGACGCCGCCTTCTTCGCCGGCGGCGGCATCGAGGCGGCGCGCGGGGCGCTCGAGCGCGGCGAGCTGCCGGAGCTTCCCGCCGCCGACACCATGCGCGTCGGCTCGCCGCTTGCGCGTCCGGGCGCCGTGATCTGCATCGGGTTGAACTACGCCGCGCACGCCGCCGAATCCGGCGCCGCGGCTCCGGAGCACCCTGTCGTCTTCCTCAAGACGCCGAACACCGTCGGCGGACCGCACGATCCGGTCGCGATCCCGCGCGGCAGCACCAAGACCGACTGGGAGGTGGAGCTCGGCGTGGTGATCGGCCGGTACGCGTCCTACCTCGACTCGCCCGCGGACAGCCTGGGCCATGTGGCCGGATTCCTGGTGGCCGACGATCTCTCCGAGCGCGACTTCCAGCTCGTCGTGTCCGGCGGGCAGTGGAGCAAGGGCAAATGCGCGCCGGGGTTCAGCCCGACCGGACCCTGGCTCGTCACCCCCGACGAGGTCGATCACCGGGCCCTCCGGCTGCGCAGCTCGGTCAACGGCGAGCCCCGACAGGACTCGAGCACGGCCGACATGGTCTTCGACGTGGAGTTCCTCGTGTGGCACCTCAGCCAGTACATGGCCCTGGAGCCCGGGGACCTCGTGCTGACCGGGACGCCAGAGGGGGTCGCCCTGTCCGGGCGCTTCCCGTACCTGCGCGCCGGTGACGTTGTAGAGCTCGAGATCGAGGGCCTCGGCCGCCAGCGCCACGAGATGGTCGCCGCGTGATGGGGGACTTCGACGGCCTGGTGGCGGCCGTGACCGGCGGCGCGTCGGGCATCGGCGCTGCCGTGGCGACGGAGCTGGCGGCGCAGGGGGCTCGAGTGGCGGTGCTGGACCTCCAGCCGCCCGACGGCTCGCAGCACGCCGTCGCGCTGCGCACGGACGTCACCGACGACGCGTCGGTCCGTGCGGCGGTAGAGCAGATCCTCGCCGAGCTCGGGCGCTTGGACGTCCTGGTCAACAACGCCGGCATCGGCGCCCAGGGCACCGTCGAGGACAACGACGACGCGGAGTGGTTGCGGGTGCTCGACGTGAACCTCCTCGGCATGGTGCGGACGAGCCGTGCGGCCCTCCCGGCGCTCCGGCGCTCCCCGTCCGCCGCCATCGTCAACACCGGGTCGGTCGCCGCGACGGCCGGCCTGCCGCAACGCGTCCTCTACAGCGCGACCAAGGGTGCCGTCCTCGCTCTGACCCGCGCGATGGCCGCGGACCACCTGGCGGAGGGGATCCGCGTCAACTGCGTCAACCCCGGCACCGCCGACACGCCGTGGATCGGCCGGCTGCTCGCGCGCGCGGACGACCCGGAGGCGGAGCGTGCGGCGCTGGAGGCGCGTCAGCCGCACGGCCGGATGGTCTCGCCTGAGGAGGTCGCCGTCGCCGTCGCCTACCTCGCGAGCCCGCGGTCTGGGTCGACCACGGGAACGGCAATCGCAGTCGACGGCGGGATGCGGGACCTGCGCCTGCGCCCGCGCACGTAGGCGGCGGAGGTCCGGTGCCTGCCACATCGCCCGACACCCGTACCCGCCGTGATCGGCGTCGATATCGGTACGTCGAGCAGCAAGGGCGTCCTGGTCGACGTCGACGGTCAGTTGCTCGTGTCCTCAGTCGTCGAGCACGCCGTCCAGCGCCCGGGTCCGGGCAGGGTGGCGATGGACGGGTCCGTGTCCCGCTTCGAATCCCCGTGGCGGTACTTCAGAACCCCCGCAAAGCGGGGGTTCGTCAAAGGATGACCTCCTGAGCAGGGTTTTTCACCGGATGTAG
>DASQFQ010000263.1:0-10468 GCA_035633075.1 Solirubrobacteraceae bacterium
AGCAAGAGGAGGTGTACGTGGTCCTGCGCGGGAGCGGGCGGATGAAGGTCGACGACGAGATCGTCGAGCTCAAGGAATGGGACGCGGTGCGCGTCCCGCCCGGTACGTGGCGAGGCTACGAGGCCGGGCCGGAGGGCCTCGAGATCCTCGTCATCGGCGCGCCCAATCTCGGCGAGGCTCCGCGCGAAGACGTCGATGGCCAGCGCGACTGGTGGGCTGACTAGTAGAGCTGTCCGGAAGTTTTGATCGTTAGGCCGCGAGTCGAGGTCGGGCTCGCGGTCGGCGATCTTCGCGAGGACCTGGTTGAGGTCGTTGCGGGTGAAGGTCCAGTCGAACGGGCGGGCGATCGTCCGGTAGTGCTCGGCGAACGTGGTCAGTCGGTCGGTCAGCGCCTGGAGGTTGGGGAAGTCGTTCGGGGTCAGCGCTTTGCGTTGAACGATCGAGAAGTAGAGCTCGATCTGGTTCAGCCACGAGGCGTGCACGGGCAGGTGGATCAGCCGCGCTGTGGGGTAGGCGTCGGCCATCCTTTGCACGGACGCGCGGCCGCAGTGGCTTGAGCCGTTGTCCACGACCCAGAACACCCGGCGCGCTGACTTGTAGGGCTCGGTGTTCATGACCTCGTCAACCAAGCGGCCGAACGGGACGATCCCGGTCTTCTCCTCAACTCGGTCAAAGAGATTGGCGTGGTGCACATCCCACGCCGCTATGTACGCGAGCGTGCCGCCACGCCGGTACTCGAACTCGACCAAGCTTGGCCGTCCCGGCCCGGCCGGCACGGTCGGATGCCGGCGGCCGAGCGCCTGCAATTGCGACTTCTCGTCGGCGCTGATCACGTACTCGTCGGGTCGCAGCCGCTTGCCCTCAAAGGTTCTGGCGTAGAGGTCGAGCACCCGGCCGGCCTTCTCCGCAAAGGCGGGGTCGCGCGGAAGGATCCACGAGCGCGTCTGCCACGGCTTGATCGCGTCCTCGTGCAGCCAGCGCCAGATCTCGACGCCGACGCGTCCGTCACGCCGCGTTGCACGACGAGGCGATGCAGCTCAACCCGCGAGAACTTCGAGAGCGGCAGCCCGCTGGTAGCCGGCAGCTCGCACGCGATCGCCTTGACCTCGGCGACCTGTTGCGGGGGGAAAACGGCGCGGGCGACCCGCGCGCGGCTTGTCCTTTAACCCCTCAAGCCGATCATGGAAGAACCGTCTTCGCCACTTCCCCACGATCCCCGCGGTCGTATCCAACCGCCCGGCGATCTCCGTGTCCGCCATCCCCTCACTGGCGTAAAGCACGATCCTCGCGCGCTGCACCTCTTGGAAGGGCAACTTCTCCGCCCGCGCACGACGCGTCAATTCAACACGCTCCTGCTCGGTGAGCTCGATCCGGTGCTGCGCAGGACGTGCCATCGCGCTACATAACTTCGCCACCGGCCGCGCGGCTCCTTCAACCCAGTTCTAATCCGTACTTACGGACCGCTCTACTAGCCGCCGCCTCCGTCGCCGCCGCCGCTGGGGCCGAGCCCCGCTCGTGTCAATGGTCACAAGCCTGGTTGTTGGCTCAAGGCTCCAAACGCGGGAGGATGCGCTCCGTGGGCTGCCTGGTCTTCCTCTTCGCCCTGATCTCGCCGCGGGTCGCCCTGGTCGTGACCTGGCTGCTGACCGACGTGCTGAGCCGCGCTTACGACGGCGTCATCGTCCCCGTCCTCGGCTTCCTCCTGCTGCCGTGGACGACGCTCGCCTACGCATGGACACACGACTCGGGCGCCACCGTCGAAGTCGAGTGGTTCCTCGTTGGGCTCGCCTTTTTCTTCGACCTCGGCTCCTACGTCGGCGGCTCGCGGTCGCGCCGCGAGTAGAGCGGCGCACCCCGGCCGCCGCTGTCGCGCGGCGCTAGAGCGAACGGACATCGGCTCCCTGCGGCTCGAACGGGACGCGCATGACGCTCGCCCAGCCGGCCGTCTCGGCGTGCACGCGCTCCACGACGCCGCCCGTCGTGTCGTACAGCGTCCACACCAGCACCGCGGGCCCCGCGCCCGAGATCGTGGCGCCGAGCGCGCCGAGCTCGCGCGCGCGCTGCACGAGGGCCATCGAGCGCGGGTACAGGGCGGCCCGGCGCGGCTGGTGCAGGCGATCCTGCAGGCCCCGGGCGACGAGGTCCCAGCGGCCCTGGACGAGCCCGAGCACCAGCAGCCCTGCGTGGGCGACATTGAATACGGCGTCGGCCATCGGTACCTCGGCGGGCAAGGCGGCGCGCGCCTTCGTCGTACGGACCGCCTGGTCGGGCACGACCAGGACGCCCTCCAGCCCGGCGGGGACCTCCAGGCGCGTCGCTTCTCCGCCCGCGACGAGCACGAAGCCGCCCAGCAGCGCGGCGGCCGCGTTGTCGGGGTGCCCCTCGAGCTCGGATGCGAGCGCGAGCAGGTCGGCGTCGAGCTCGAACAGCGAGTCCGCGGCCATCAGGCCCGCGACATAGGCGGCGGCGCTCGCCCCCAGCCCGCCCGTCAGCGGGACGTCGGAGCGGATGCGGAACTCGAAGCCGTCGGACGGGTGCAGCCGCTCGAAGCCGCGCACGCACAGGTTGCGCCGGCCGCGCGCGATCGAGAGCTCCGAATGCACCGCAAAGCGCCCCGTCTCGGCCACCTCCACCTCGACGTGCATCGCCAGCGCGGCGGCGAGGACGTCGAACCCTGGGCCGAGGTTGGCCGAGGACGCCGGTACGCGGACGACGCGACGGCGGTTCACGGCCGCCCGGTCATCCGACGATCGCGCGCTCGACCGCGGCGATGTCGGGCTCGCACGGCACCACCGAGCCCGCGTGCCCCAGCGCGGTCTGCGGGTCCTTGAGGCCGTGGCCGGTGAGCACGCACACGACCCGCCGCGCCCCGTCGGCCCCGAAGGCGAGCAGGCCGGCGACGCCGGCCGCGGACGCCGGCTCGCAGAACACGCCCTCGTGCGCGGCGAGGAAGCGGTAGGCGTCGAGGATCTCGGCGTCCGACACGGCCCGGATCGCGCCCTGCGAGGCGGTCATGGCACCCATCGCCTCCTCCCAGCGGGCGGGGTTGCCGATGCGGATCGCGCTGGCCACCGTCTCGGGGTGCTCGACGCGCCGCCCGTGGACCAGCGGCGCGGCGCCCTCGGCCTGGAACCCGAGCATCCGGGGGCGGGCGGCACCGGCCTCCACGAAGCCCTTCCAGTAGGCGGTGATGTTGCCCGCGTTGCCCACGGGGATGCACAACGCGTCGAGCTCGCCGAGCGCGTCGACCAGCTCGAAGGCGGCGGTCTTCTGGCCCTCCAGCCGGAACGGGTTGACCGAGTTCACGAGCGCGATCGGGTGGCGCTGCACCAGTTCGCGCACGAGCGTCAGCGCCGCGTCGAAGTTGCCGCGCAGCGCGACGACGTTCGCCCCGTGCATGAGCGCCTGCGCGAGCTTGCCCGTCGCGATCTTGCCCTCCGGGACGATGACGGCGCCGGTCAGCCCCGCGCGGCCGGCGTAGGCCGCGGCGCTCGCCGCCGTGTTGCCCGTGGAGGCGCAGATGACGGCCTCGGCACCGTCCCGAACCGCGGCCGACACGGCGCAGGTCATGCCGCGGTCCTTGAACGAGCCGGTCGGGTTGGCGCCCTCGACCTTCAGCCACACCTCGGCGCCCACGCGCTCGGACACGCGCTCGGCGAGCACGAGCGGGGTCGAGCCCTCCCCCAGAGAGACCACCGGGTCCCCGGCCGCGAAGGGGAGGCGGTCGCGGTAGCGCTCGATGAGCCCAGGGCTCAGGAGAACTCCTCGTCGATCACCCGGATCGCCCGCGGCGGCGAGCGCATGAAGTCGAGCTGGCCGATCATCCGCAGTGCCGCGTAGAAGCGCGACTCCAGCAGCGGGTGGATGACCATCACGAGGCGGGCGTTGTCGCCCAGTCCACGCTGGACCACGGACTTGATCGACGCCCCCTGCATTCCGAGGATCTCCGCGATCTGGGCGAGGACGCCGGGGCGGTCGGCGACCTCGAGGTGGACGTAGAACGCGGACTCGACGTCCTCGACGATCGGCAGCTTCTGGGTCGTCTCCGGCGTCGTGGCCGGCGGGATCATGGCCGAGATCACGTCGCCGAGCACGGCGCTGGCGGTCTGGGGCCCGCCCGCCCCCGGTCCCGAGAGCGTGATCTCGGTGATCGCGTCGGACTCCACGGTGACGGCGTTGAAGGGGCCCGAGACCGAGGCCAGCGGGTGCGCGGCGTAGAGGAACGCCGGGTGCACGCGCACGTTGAGTCCCCCGCCGACGAGCTCCGCGGTCCCGATCAGCTTGAGCCCGAGGCCCAGCTCGTGTGCGTAGGCCATGTCGTCGGCGGTGATGTGCTCGATGCCCTCGTAGCGGACCTGGTCGAGGTGCACGGGCGTCGAGAAGGCGAGCCGCGCGAGGATCGCCATCTTGGCGGCGGCGTCACGGCCGGTGACGTCCTCGGTCGGGTCGGCCTCGGCGTAGCCGAGCGCCTGGGCCTGGCCGAGCGCCTGCTCGTAGGAGATGCCGGCGGCGGCCATCTCGGAGAGGACGTAGTTGGTCGTCCCGTTGACGATCCCGTGCACGCGGTCGATGCGCGCCCCGGCCAGCGACTCCTGCAGGACGCGGATGACCGGCACCACGCCGGCCACGGCGCCCTCGAAGCGCAGCTGCACCCCGTGCTCGCGGGCGGTCGACCACAGCTCCTCCCCGTGCTGGGAGAGCAGCTGCTTGTTGGCCGACACCACGTGGCGGCCCGCGCGCATCGCCCGCAGCACGTAATCGCGCGCGGGCTCGATGCCCCCCATCAGCTCGACCACCAGGTCCGAGTCCTCGAGGATCGTCTCGAAGTCCCCGCGCGAGCGGGTCAGGACGCCGCAGACCTCTGGGCGCATCCCCGTGATCGGCACGATCGCGTCGGCGCGCTCGGCCAGCAGCGCCGCGAACGCGCCGCCGACCGTCCCGTGGCCGAGGAGCCCGACCCTAAACATCTCGGGCAAGGAGGTCCTCGTAGGTCTCGCGCCGCACGACCACCCGCGCCTCGCCGCCCGAGCAGAAGATCACCGGCGGGCGCGGCACGCCGTTGTAGTTGTTGGCCAGCGCGTGGCCGTATGCCCCGGTGACCGGGGTCACGAGCACGTCGCCGGGGCGCGGGTCGCGCAGCCTGGTGCGCTGGACGAGGACGTCGCCGGACTCGCAGTGCTTGCCGACCACCGCGTAGGGCGCGCCGTCGTCGGGTCCGTGCGTGAAGCGGTCGGCGATCTCGGCTTCGTAGGCGGCGCCGTAGAGCATCGGTCGCAGGTTGTCCGACATGCCGCCGTCGACGGCCACGAGCGCCTGCTTGACCGACTCCACCGTGTAGAGGGTGATGCCCGCGTTGGCCACCAGCGCCCGCCCCGGCTCGATGACGAGCGTCTTGTCGGATCCCAGCAGCGCGTGCGCGGCCCCGACGATGGCCGCCACGGAGGCGTCGGCCCCGGGCGGACGGTCCTCGTGGGTGTAGGCGGCCGCCATCCCGCCCCCGAGGTTGTAGACGGGGAAGTCCCCGAGGCCGGCGATCGCAGCGATGGCCTCGCGGTACGGCGCGAGGTCGAAGAGCTGGGAGCCGATGTGGATGTGGAGCCCGACCGGATCGAGGTAGCCCGGAGGGTCGTCGGCGAGCGCGGCCGCCTCCCCCAGGCCGAGCCCGAACTTCGACTCCGCGTGACCGGTCAGGATGGCGGCGTGGGTGTCGGCCCGCACGCCGGGGATGACGCGCAGCATGACCCGCTGGCGGCGGCCAGGCGGCACGATCCGCTCGAGCTTTGCGACGTCGTCCGCGTTGTCGATCACGACGCACCCGACCCCGGCGTGCACGGCCATGCGGAGCTCGCGCTCGGACTTGGCGTTGCCGTGGAGGTAGATCCGCTGGGGGTCGAAGCCGGCCCGCAGGGCGAGGTGCAGCTCCCCGCCCGAGGCGGCGTCGCACGACAGTCCCTCCTCGGCGAACAGCCGCAGGACGGCGCTGCAGGGGAAGGCCTTGGAGGCGAAGACCACCTCGCCCGCACCCTCGTGGTGCTCGCGCAGCGACTCGCGGTACTCCCGCGCCCGGGCGCGCAGGTCGTCCTCGGCCACGACGTAGGCCGGCGTGCCGAACTCGCGCGCCAGCTCGGCGGCGTCGCAGCCGCCGATCGACAGCCGGCCCTCGTGCACCGACGCGGCCTCGGGGTAGACGGTCAGCGTCGTGGCGGCCATGATCCGCGCCGATTATGCGCTATGCGACCCCGGCTGGACCAGCCGAGCTCGGCACCCGCGACGGCCTCGCCTACTCCCTCTGGCTCCCCGACGGGGCGCCGGGGGCGGGCGTGGTGATCCTTCACGGCGCCGGGCGCCCGCGACCAAGCTCGTCGTCGTGCCGGGCGGTCACCACCGCTCCGTCCAGCACGACGCCGAGCTGCAGGGAGTGGCGCTGCGCTGGCTGCGGCGCGCGCTGCGCCCCGCCGCGTGACCCCGGTCCCGGCGGGCGCCTCTCTAGGACGCCGCGGTGCTCCTGCTCTCGCGCGACCGATGCCCTCGGGTGTCGGTACTACGCCCGGGCGGGGTGACGGGCGCGGCTTTCGCTGGGCGCGAGGCGCTCGCGGGCGAGCCACGTGGCGCCGCCGGCGATGAACAGCAGTGACACGAGCTGCGCCGTGCTGAAGATCCCGACGACGTCGTCGTTGCGGCGGATGAACTCGATGAGGAAGCGCTCGATCCCCGAAAGCAGCGCCCACAGGGCGAACAGGGAGCCCGGGCGCACGCGGTCGCGCCGGCGCCACAGCCACCACGTGAGCAGGCCCATGACCAGGAACTCGTAGATGGGCGTCGGGTGGACCTCGACCGTCGTGGGCACGGTGCCGTCGGGGTAGGCCATCGCCCAGGGCAGGCCGGAGGGGATGCCGTAGTCGCCGTCGCCGGCGAGCTGGCAGCCCAGGCGGCCCACGGCGTAGCCGATGGCCAGGGCGGGAGCGCCCATGTCGAACAGCGCGGCGTTGAGCATTCCGCGCCGCGACGCCCACGCCATGACCGCGAGCGCGCCGCCGATCGCGCCGCCGTAGAAGACGAGGCCCGTGCCCGAGAACAGGCCCCCGGCGCCGTCCTTCTCGACCACGTACCAGACCTTCGCGCCGGCTATCCCGCCCACGCCCGCGAAGAACATCATCTCGTAGGCCCAGTCCAGCGGCTTGCCGAGCTCGCGCAGGCGCCGGGCGACGAGCACGCCCGACGACACGAGGGCCAGGGCGAGCATGAGCCCGAAGCTCTGGATCGTCAGGCCGAGGATGTGGATCTCGGGGAGCACCGTCCCCGAGGGTACCGCGTGCCTACAGGTAGCCGGCCGGGTTGACCGGGGCTCCGTTGACGCGCGTCTCGAAGTGCAGGTGATCGCCGAAGCAGTGCCCCGTGCAGCCGACGTAGCCGATGACGTCTCCCTGGCCCACGCTCGCCCCCATCGACGTCGCGTAGCCCGACTGGTGCGCATAGCACGTCGAGAGCGCTCCGCCGTGCTGGATGCAGGTGTAGTTGCCGTAGCCGCCCGTGAAGCCGAGCAGCACGACACTCCCCGAGCCGGCCGCCCGGATCGCGGTCCCGGCAGCCGCGGCGATGTCGACGCCCGCGTGCAGGCGCCCCCAGCGCATGCCGAAGGCTGAGACGATCGGCCCGTTGACCGGCCAGATCAGCCCGCCCGAGCCCGGCCGGACGGGACCCGCCGGCCCGCCGCCCTCCCCGCCGGTGGAGACGGCGCGCAGCTTGGCCTGGACCGCCGCGTTCTCGCGCACCAGCGCCGCGAGGTCGCCCTCGAGGTGCTGGCGGCTCTGACGCGTGCTGGCGAGGGCCGCGGCCTTGGTGTCGCGCACGGCGGCGAAGTCCTGGCGTCGGTCCACGAGCCGGCCCCTCACCGCTGCGACCTCGTCGCGCCGCGCCTGAATCGCCGCCGTCACCCGCGTCTGGCGTCGCTGGAGGCCGTCGAGCCGCCTGGCGGTCCGGGTCGCTTCGCCCCGGGCGGCGCGTACGAGCGCGATGATCCGGGCGTCCTGGTCGGAGACGCGCTGCATGAACTCCGTGCGCTCGAGCAGGTCGGCGAAGCCGTGCGAGTCGAGGACGACGGTCAGCACGTCGGGCTTGTCGGCCTTGTAGAGCTCGACCAGCCGGCTGGAGAGGGCGATCCGCGCCTCGGCGAGCCGGGCGCGCAGCCGCGCGAGGCGGATGCGCTCGTGGCGCAGGCTCTCCTGGATGCGATCGAGCTCGGCGCGCTTGACGTCGAGGTCGGCCTGGATGGCGACCTGCCTGCGCTGCAGATCCGTGATGTCGGACTGCAGGGCGCCGATGCGCCGGCCGTAACGGGCGACCGTGCCCGAGAGCACGCGCTCGCGCCCCTTCTTCTTGGCGATCTGACGTCGCTTGGAATCGATCTTCGAGGACAGCTGCGCCGTGGAGGAACCCGCCGAGAGCACGGGCAGGGCGGCCCACAGGACGAGCGGGACCACGGCCACCAGGATGAGGAGGCGCAACAGCATGCGGCCGGCCACTCTACGCGCCCTCCCACACGGCGGCCAAGCCGGCCCCCGTCGTTATGGAGCATGCAAGAAATTCCGCATCTAGCAGGGATTTTCCGCAGGTAGGCGACGCCGAGCCGATCATGTGCGCTGCCTACGGGGTTAGCTGACGGGCTCGCGCTGCGCGCGCTACCGGGGCAGCAGCCCCGGATTCGCCCCGACGGACCGTGTGGGTCCCCCGCTTCCCGGCGCGTTGCAGGGAATTCGGCGCGACGAGCCTACCAGCGGTCGGCGAGAACCGCCAGCGCCGCGTTGCGGCCGTTGGTCCCGATCACGCTGCCTCCGGGATGCGTGGCGGCGCCGCACAGGTAGACGCCGTCGATGCCGGTGCGGTAGGGCAGGCGCCGGTCCCACATGTGCTCGGGCAGGCACTCGCCCTGGAAGATGTGCCCACCGGTGAGGCCGATCCTGCCCTCGACGTCGGGCGGCGCGAGCGCCTCCCGGTGCAGCACGCGGTCGCGAAAGCCCGGCGCGAAGCGCTCGATCGAGGCCTCGACGCGGTCGGCGATCTCGGCCCGGCGCTGCGCCCACGTCCCGTCGGCGAGGCGATAGGGCACGTACTGGCAGAAGGCGCTCATGACGTGGCGGCCCTCGGGGGCGACGCTCGGATCGGCCACGGTCTGGAAGTACAGCTCGCACCACATCTCCTCGCTCACGAGCCCTTGGCGGGCGGCCTCGCAGGCGGCGTGGAGCGCCCGCGCACCGCCGGTGACGTTGACCGTCCCGCGCACCGCGTGGTCGGCCTGCGGGAAATGCGGCAGCTCGGCGAGCGCGAAGTTGACCTTGAAGACCGGGCTCTGCATGGGCACCGCCTCAACGCGGCGGCGGAACTCCGCGGTCGCCGCTCCGTCGAGCAGTGCCAGCGCCCGCCGGGGATCGGCGTTGCTGATCACGACGCAGGCCTCGACGAGCGTGCCGTCCTCGAGCTGGACGCCCTCGCCCGGCCGGATCGCGGCCACGGCCGCGCCGGTGGCCACTGCCGCGCCGGCTTGAAGCGCGCTGTCGCGCAGCGCGAAGGAGACCATGCCCATCCCGCCCCGGACGTAGGTCCACGCCCCGGGATAGCCGGTCAGCCGCCCGCTGGAGTGATGGAACGCGATCGACGCCGTCCCGGGGTCGAAGGGCGACGCGAAGGTCCCGATGACGCCCTGCCCGGCCAGGGCGTCCACTACCGGCGGACTGAAGAAGCGCTCGAGCTGGGTGACCACCGAGTCCTCGAACACGGTCGCGATGGCCACCTCGTCGTGGTCCAGGCGCGACTCGATCTCTTCGCGCGAGGGCGGCTCGCCGAGCCACAGGTCGCGATCGCCGGGCGGGCGCAGCGCGTCGCGGATCCGGGACGTCAGCGCGACGTGGGCGCCGTAGCCGCGGGCGTCCTCCGCCCCGAGCCCGGCAACCGTCCGCCGCTGGTCGATCCACTCGGTGAAGGCGCTGCCGTCCCCGAAGGGCACCGTGAGGTAAGGGTCCTCGGGCCGCAGTGGGATCAGCTCGTAGCCGAAGCGGTGCAGCTCCAGGTCCTCGACGACCCGCGGGTGCAGCAGGCCCGCCAGGTACGCGCACGGCGAGATGGCGTAGCCCGGCCAAGGCTCCTCGAGCGTGCAGGCGCCGCCGACGCGGTCGCGCCTCTCGAGTACGAGCACCGACCGCCCGGCCCGTGCCAGGTAACCTGCGGCGGCCAGGCCGTTGTGTCCGGCACCGACCACCACGGCGTCCCAGCGGCGCCGCGTCATGTCCCGGGCGAGCACGGCCGGATCGTAGTCCCATCGCTTATACTTCGTAAGCACCATGCCACGACCCACCTCATTCGGCCGCGACACCGGGCTTCAGGTCCGGATGACGGTGACGATGTTCCTGCTCGGCCTGCTCTACGTCGCGCTCGTCGTCGCACTGCTGTCCAGCGGCGTCAACGGCGTGACGGT
>DASQFQ010000264.1:0-4945 GCA_035633075.1 Solirubrobacteraceae bacterium
AGGGGGGCTCGACCCCCGGCGAGCCGAGCGTCCGTGCGGCGCGGGCCGGAGGCTCGTCGAGCCCGGCCAGCGCGGCGCGGCGGCCGAAGACGAAGCACTCCGATAGGGAGTTGGACGCCAGGCGATTGGCCCCGTGCAGGCCCGTGCAGGCGCACTCGCCGACGGCGTAGACGCCGGGGACGCTGGACCGCCCGTCGAGGTCCGTAGCGATCCCGCCCATCACGTAGTGGCTCGCGGGCGCGACCGGGACGAGCTCGACGGCGGGATCCAGTCCAGCCTCGCGCAGCGCGCCGACGACGTTGGGGAAGCGCCCGGGATCGATGGCCCGCATGTCGAGGCGGACGCAGGGCTCTCCGCGAGACCGCATGACGGCGGAGATGGTTCGCGCCACCTCGTCGCGGTGTGCGAGCTCGTCGACGAAGCGCTCGCCGTCGCCGTCGTGGAGCGTGGCGCCCTCGCCCCTGACCGCCTCGGAGACCAGGAACCCCTCGCGCCCCGCGATGCCCGTGACCGCGGTGGGGTGGAACTGCACGAACTCGAGGTCGGCGAGGCTCGCGCCGACTCCGCGCGCCAGCTGCAGGCCGGAGCCGAAGGAGCCCGGCGGGTTGGTCGTGCGCGACCACAGCGCCGCGGCACCGCCCGTGGCCAGCACCACGGCGCGCGCGCGCAGGGCGCCTCCGCCGTCGATCTCCACACCCGCGCAGCGCCCGTCGCCGTCGAGCGCGAGCCCGGTGGCGCGTCGGCCCTCGAGCACATCGATCGCCGGGTGCCCGGCCGCCTCGGCCGACAGCTGGCGCAGGATCCGGCGTCCCGTCGCGCTCCCCCCGGCGTGGGCAACGCGGCGCACGGAGTGGCCACCCTCCAGCCCGAGCGCGAGGTTGCCGTGGCGGTCTCGGTCGAAGCGCACGCCCAGCGCCTCGAGGTCGCGGAAGCGCGCGGGGGCCTCCGCGCACAGCACCTCGGCCGCGCTGGTCCGGACGAGGCCCCGGCCGGCGCACTCGGTGTCGCGAAGGTGCAGCCCGGGCGAGTCCTCCAGCGCGAGCGCGGCCGCCAGCCCGCCCTGCGCCCAGTAGGAGGCAGTTTCGGCGAGCGGGCGGGCCGAGACCAGCGCGACCCGCCCGCCCTCGCGCGCCGCGCACAGCGCGGTGTAGAGACCGGCGGCGCCGGCCCCCACCACGGTCAGGTCGGCGTCGGGCACTCGTCGCGTACGGTATCCGCGTGCCCCGCTCGGTCTGGCTCCGCCACGATGCCTCGCTCGCGCACGACATCCCCGGGCATCCCGAGCGTCCAGAGCGTCTGATCGCGCTCGAGGCCGAGATGGAGCGCCATGACTGGTTCGGCTGCGCGCGCCACGAGGCGCCGCTCGTGGAGCGCGAGCGGCTGCTCGCCGTGCACCCGGAGCGCCACGTCGCCTCGATCGAAACGCTATGTGCGCGCGGCGGCGGCTTCATCGACGCCGACACCGCCGCCGTGGCCTCCACGTGGGAGGCGGCGCTGCGGGCTGCGGGGGGCGCCGTCGCGCTCGTAGACGCACTGGCGAGCGGCGAGGCGGCGACCGGCTTCTCGGCCCTGCGCCCGCCGGGGCACCATGCCGAGCCGGAGCGGGCGATGGGGTTCTGCTTCTTCGGCAACGCCGCGGTGGCGGCGCGCCACGCGGGCCGCGCGCACGGGCTCGAGCGGGTTCTGATCCTCGATTGGGACGTCCACCACGGCAATGGGACCAACGAGATCTTCCGCGAGGACCCTGGCGTCCTGTTCGTCTCGATCCACCAGTCGCCGCTGTATCCCGGCACCGGGCCCGCGCACGACCTCGGCTCGGGCGCAGGCGAGGGCTACACGGTCAACCTGCCCGTGCCGCACGGGTCGGGCGACGAGACCCACCGCTCGCTCGTCGACCACGTCGTCTGCCCGCTGGTCGAGGCCTGGGAGCCCCAGCTCGTGCTGGTGTCGGCCGGCTTTGACGCGCACCTGCTCGACCCGCTCGCCGGCTGTCGGGTGACCGAGGCCGGCTACGCGGAGATGACCGCGTCGCTGCTGCGCGCGGCCGGCGACGTCGGCGCGCCGCTCGGGCTGGTGCTCGAGGGCGGCTACTCGCTCGAGGCGCTGGCCGGCTCGGTGGCCGCACTCATGCCGGTGCTCGTGGCCGCCACGCCGCCGGCCGCGGGCGACGCCGTGGCCGCGCACCCGCTCGCGCTCGCGGCGGGCCGGCGCCTCGCGCCGTGGTGGCCGGCTGTGTCGGGCGCGGCTCAGCGCGGGACGACGCGGCGCGGATAGGCGTCCTTGCCGAAGCCCTCGGCTGCCTGCGCGGCCGCCTCGCGGGACTCGTACTGGCCGGAGAAGACGACCCAGAAGCCCTTGCTCAGGGAGGAGTAATCGCTCGAGTTCAGCACGCCGACCGGGGCGCCGCTCGCGCCCGGCCGGCGCGCCCGGCGTTGCGCCGGCGCCTTCGAGCGCGTCGAGGCGAGAACGACCGTCCATGCCGAGCGGCCCGTCGGCCAGGCCGCGGGCTTCCCCGGGGACGAGGCGGCGGTGGGGGCCGGCGTCGGCGCGGGCGCCGAGGGAGCGGGGGCCGGCGCGGGCGTGGCCCGCGGCGCCTTGGCGACGGGCTGGGGGTCGCCCGAGAGCTCGACGAGCGCCAGCAGCAGCGCGGCGGCGAGCAGGGCGAGCAGCACGCCGACGATGGCCATGGGCGCGCGCCAGGCTGGCGTGGACGCCACGCGGGTGCGAACGGCCGTGCCGCAGGAAAGGCACCACTCCTGGTCGGGGGCCAGCGGGCCGCCGCAGCGTGGGCACGCCCGCTCGGTGGCGGGCTCCGGCGTGGTGACCGCGCTCACGACGGGAGGTCGTGGGAGGGAGCCGGAACCGGCTCGGCCGCCGCCGCCGCGCCCGCCTGGCGGCCGTTGGAGTGCGCGGGGTCCTCGCGACTTTGTGGCTCGGAGACGGCGGCGGGCGGCGGGTCGGGTGTCGCGTCGGCGGCTGCCGGGGGGTCGGGTGTCGCGTCCGCGTGCAGCGCGGTGCCGCAGCGGGCGCAAAAACGCGCGTCGCTGGGGTGCAGCTCGCCGCAAGCCGCGCACGTGCCGCCGATGCCGGGCTCGCGCAGCACCGTCTCGCGACGCGCCGGTCCCAGCTCGGTCTCGAGCTCGTGCAGCTCGGCGTCGACAGCGGCGAGGCGCTGCACCTTGGCGGTGACGAGGTCGCGGGCGTCCTCCTGAGCACGGCGGCTCATCTCGTAGACGAGCCCGCCGAGGTCGCGCAGCATCACCTCGCGCGCCCGGCGCAGGTAGCGCAGGCGGCGGCGCAGGCCTCCGCGGCGGCGGGCGGTGGGACCGCGCGCGACCTCGTCGGGGTCGACGCCGGCGGACAGCCCACTCGCCGCGGCCGGCTCGGAGAGTGGGTTCTCGTCCGGCCGGGAGTCGTCGGCGGCGCCCGGGCGTCGGATGCGTCGTTTCAGGCCGCTCATGCTCACCGGGAACGCGGGAAGCGCTCCGATGCAGGGAGTATAGGCCCCGCCCCGGGCGACCCGGGCCCGGCCCTCGCCGCTCAGCCGGCGCCCTCGACGAGCTCGCGCCAGGCCTGCACCACGCGCGCCGCCATGCGGTCGGCCGAGAACTGCTGCGCGCGGCCGCGCCCGTCCACGCGCGGATCCGCCGCGGCGAGGTGTGGCGCCAGCGCGGCGCGCCACACCTCGGGGTCCCACGGCGCGCACAGCGATCCCTCGATGCCGGCGAGCGCGACAGGATGGATCCCCACCGGCGTTCCGAGGGCGGGGACGTCGCACGCCGAGGCCTCGATAACCGCCAAGCCCATCCCCTCGTCCTGGGACGGGACCACGACGGCGTTGACCGCGTTGATCCAGTACGGGACCTCCTCGGGGTGGACGCCACCGAGGGTCAGCAGCCGCACGTCGCCCGCGGCCTCGCGGGCCCGGTCGAAGCGCTTGAGCGGGCGCGACGGCTCGTGTGGGAACAGCAGGCACGGCGCATCGGGATCGAGCCCCAGCCGGGCGCGCGCCTCGGGGCGCGGGATGGGGCGGAAGCGCTCGAGGTCGACGCCGCATGGAAGCACGGCTACGCGCCGCGTGCGCCCGGCGCCCGGAACGTTCTCGCTGAACGCGCGCGAGACGGTCGCCGGCAGCGCCGTGAAGGCGAGGGCGGCCCGCGTGACCGGCCTGGAGCGCGGGTGCAAGAGGTCGTTGCCGTGCAGGGTCACGACGACGGGTCCGAGGCCGGCGAGCAGCGCGGGCCAGGCCGTGAGGCCGAAGTGCGCGTGGACGACGTCGAAGCGCCGGCGGCGGTAGCGCCGCCGCAGCTCGAGCGCCGCGGCGGGGTACTCACGGGCTCCCGGCGGGAAGGCGAACAGCTCGACGTCGACGTCGTCGCGGCGGCGCAGCGCCTCGACCTGGTCGCGCACGAACGGGCCGCTCGCCGGCCGCTCTTCGGTCGGGTACATGTTCGTCACGACGAGGGCGCGCACGCGGGCGCGAGCCTACGCGCATCCGGGGGCACTTTCGTCACACGCGCGTCTGGAACCGTGACGCCGGCCCGCGTTGACTGCCACCCGGCCCCGGACACACGGGGGACACCGGAGGGATCGGAGGGCGGGATGGCCTACTACGAGGCGATGGGCAGGCTGCACGCGCTGGCGGCGCGGCGGTGGACGGCGGAGCGCGGGCAGGGGACGGTCGAGTACGTGGGGCTGATCCTGCTCGTGGCGGTGATCCTGGCCGGGGTCGTGAAGGCGAGCGGCTCGTTCTCGGATACTGGGATCGCCGAGGCGGTCGTCAAGAAGCTCAAGGCCGCGATCGACAACGTGGGCGGTAGATGATCTGCGGGGTGGGCGTGCCAGACTGGCGGCGTGGCCGCGCCCCCTCCCCAGCCGAGGTCGCCATCGGCGCCCGAGGAGCTGCGCCGCCGCCCCGTGGGCGTCTTCGACTCGGGCGTCGGCG